>NZ_JAYESI010000002.1:0-487646 GCF_041903675.1 Corallococcus sp. RDP092CA
CGGGGACGTGGACGGTGATGGACCCCTCCGGGGAGGTGGTGCTGGAGGAGCGCGCGCCCGCGGGCCCCTGGGGCGTGGTGGCGGGGGACTTCCCGTTGGACCGGGGCGCGGCCACGGGCACGTGGACGGTGTCGTGGACCAGCGGTGGCGCCTCCGGCGGCGCCACCTTCACGGTGGAGCCCTTCACGCTGCCGCGCCTGCGGCTGGAGGCGAAGAGCTCGCGGCCCTTCTGGCGCGCCAACGACGCGCCGGAGGTGACGGGGCAGGTGTCATACGCGTCCGGCGCGCCGGTGGCGGACACGGACGTGACGCTGGCGTGGCGCCACGCGGGCGCGTGGCCTCCGCCGACGGAGTGGCTCCGGGGCGAGCTGCCGACGAAGGCGCGCACGGACGCCGCCGGCCGCTTCCGCGTGACGCTGCCGCGCGTGCCCCAGGACCTGCGCGGGCAGGTCACGCTGAGCGCGAGCCTGGAGGCGAAGGACCCCACGGGCGAGCCGGTGCGCGGCGGCGTGTCGCTCCTGCTGTCCGAGGACGCGCTGGCCGTGTCCTCCGTGACGGAGCTGGAGGACGGGCTGGTGGCGGGCTTCAGCAACCGCGTCTACCTGCGCGCCACCACCGCCTCGGGCCAGGTGCTGCCGGGCGCGGAGGTGACGGTGACGCGCGCGTGGGACCCGCGCGATCCGGGCGTGAGCGCGGTGGCGGACGAGGACGGCGTGGCCGCCTTCCAACTGGACCCGGGCCCCGCGGTGAACGTGGTGGTGCCGCCCTTGCCGGTGCGCGTGCCGCCGCGTCCGCCGCCCGTGTCGCTGCTGTCGTCGAGGAACCTGCTGAGCGCGCAGGCGGGCTCGTCGTCGCTGGAGGATCAGCTCGCGCTGGAGCGGCTGCTGCCCGCGCTGCACCCCTGCGCGCGCTTCGTCCCCGCGAGCGCGACGGTGACGGACTTCGCGGTGCGGGTGGGCGCGTCCGGGCAGGTGCTGGACGTGGCCGGCGCGGACGAAGGGCTGGAGGCGTGCATGGCGTCGGCGCTGCGCGCGAAGGGGCTGCCGGCGGGCGCGGAGCGGATGCTCCAGCTGCGCTTCCAGGTCATGGAGCCGGGCCTGCCCTCGCTGCGGTGGAACACGGTGGTCGCCATGGGGGATGACCAGGGCCTCGGCGAGGGACTGAAGGTCGCCGTGCTGGACGCGCGGACGTGCCTGCCGCCCACCCTGGACCGCGTCGTGGCCGTGCCCGCCGCGCTGACGTGGCGGCGGTGGGCGGACAGGCCGGAGCTGGCGCTGTCGTGGCTGTCGGAGCCCACGGGCGAGGCCGCGCTGCCCGCGGCGACGCTGGCCTGCATGAGGGAGCGCCTGGCCCGCCTCCGCGTTCCGGCCCAGACGCAGGCGGACCTCCAGGCTGGGCGGCGACCGTCGGAGGCGATGGGCGTGGTGCGCTTCAGCGCGCAGCCCGCCTACGGTGGGAGCGGCATGCCCCGCCCGCCCCAGGCCACCACGTTCCTGGGCTATGAGCTGAAGGTCCGGGCGAAGTGGGACGGCCGGGACATGGGGGAGACGAAGCTCGTGCTGCGCCCCGCGCGCCTGCCGCCGCTGCGCCTGCGCGCGACGCCGGTGCTGGCGAAGGCGGGCGAGCCCGTGAAGGTGGAGCTGCTGCGCGGCCCCGGCTTCACGGGCGAGCTGCCCTCGACCCTGGAGCTGGTGGCGGGACCGACGCGGCTCAAGGAGAAGGTGGATCCGGCCACGCGCTCCGCGCGCTTCACGCTGCCCCAGGACTTCGAGGGGTGGGCGGCGGTGGAGGGCGTGGCGGCGACCGCGCGCGTGTACGTGGCGCCGCGCGCGTCGCTGGCGGTGGAGGTGTCGCCGGACAAGCCCGCGTACGCGCCCGGGGAGCTGGCGCACCTCCAGGTCCGCACGCGCGTGGACGGCAGGGACGGCGAGGCGGCGGTGGGTCTCTTCGGCGTGGACGAGACGCTGTCCCAGCTGGCTCCGCTGCCGGACGCGGACGCGCTGGACGGGCTGAGGCCGTCGCCCTCGGTGGCCACGCCGGCCTTCGGCGTGCTGGACGGCCAGGCGCTGGCCATGGGGCGCATCCGGGGCGCGAACGCGGCCGCGGCGGCGCTGCTGCGCGTGACGGCGGTGCCCTCGCTGGAGGACGTGGAGACGCCCGTGACGGCCAGCGCCACCAGCCCCTTCTCGCCGGACGCGGAGCTCACGGAGCCCTTCTACGCGGTGCTGACGGAGCTGCACGCGCGCACGCGCAAGTGGGAGGAGACCGCGCCCGCGGGTGAGACGTTGGACCCCTCGGGGCTCGCGCGGCTGTGGGCGGAGTCCCTGGCCGCGTGCGAGCAGCGCGGGCAGAAGGTGACGGATGCGTTCGGCCGCAAGCTGCGGCTGTCGCGGCTGCCGGAGGACCTGCTGGCCCTGACGGATCCTCGCGCGGTGGTGGTGAACGGAACGCGGTTGCCGGAGGACGTCGTGAACTGGGGCGCGTGGGTCGCCCGGGAGGCGCCATGAAGTCGCGCTCGTGGTTGTCCGGGGCCGTGGGCCTCGCGGTGGGGTTCGTGCTGGGCATCTTGTCGTTCGCGGTGGTGGCGGGGGACCGCGTCCGCAGCCTCATGGGGCAGTCCGCCGCCGCGCTCGCGGGCGATGCAGCGCCCATGACCTTGAGCGCGCCAGGCTACGGCGGGGCGGAGGCCCTGAAGCGCAAGGCGATGAAGAGCTTCGGCGCGTCAAACGCCTATGACGACGAGGGCGGGGCGATGGGGGGCGGGCGGGCCGAGGCCCCGATGGCCGCCGCGCCCGTGGTCGAGGAGCTGGCGGCGCCCCCGGAGCCGGAGCGGGACGAGGCGGCGAAGGACCGCGGCGGCGCCCAGGACGGCGCGGCCGCGCCCACCCGCGCGTGGTTCCCGGAGACGTTCCTCTTCGAGCCGCTGGTGGTGACGGACGCGAGCGGCGCGGCGACGGTGCCGGTGCGCGTGCCGGACCGGCTGACGCAGTGGCGGGTGCTGGCGCTCGCGCACTCGCGCTCTGGCGCGCAGGCGGGGGCGGTGACGTCCTTCGCGGGCACGCTGCCCACCTACGTGGATCCGGTGCTGCCGCCCTTCCTGCGCGCGGGCGACACGGTGCGCCTGCCGGTGCAGGTGGTGAACACCACCGACAAGGCGGTGGAGGCCGCGCTCAAGGTGGACGTGAAGGGCGCGCAGGTGGAGTCCGGCGCGCGCACGGTGCGGGTGCCCGCGCGCGGCAGCGTGGTGGAGCTGGTGACGGTGAAGGCCGCGGGCGCGGGGCCGGTGACGGTGCGCGCGGCGCTGGGGGACACGGACGCGGTGGTGCGCGACTTCGCCGTGTGGGCCACCGGGCAGCCCGTGGTCCAGACGCGCGGCGGCTCGCTGGCGGCGCCGCGCACGCTGTCCCTGGCGGGCCCCTCGGACGCGCAGGCCGGCAGCGAGCGGGTGCGCCTGCAGGTGTACCCGGGCGCGCTGGGCGTGGTGCGCGCGGAGCTGGCGGCGGTGGAGCGCCGGCCGGTGGACGTGGCAGGGGACGCGTACGCGCTGCTGCTCGCAGGCCAGGCGCCGGAGCTGCTGAAGGCGCTGGGCGAGACGGCGGACCCCGCGGCGCTGAAGGCGCTGGCGCTGGTGGCGACGCAGCGGGTGCTCCGCGCGGCGCGGGCGCCGTCGGTGGACGTGGCGACGCGGCTGGCGGAGGGCGCGCTGGCCCACCCGGACAACCCGGTGCTCGCGAGGCTGGGCGAGCGGCTGGTGGCGCAGGTGGCCCAGGCGCAGCGGCCGGACGGCACCTGCCAGGGCGGTGACGGCTGGCCGCTCCAGCGGCTGCTGGTGGCGACGGCGGACTGCGCCCGCACGGTGCGCGCGGCGCAGGGCACCCCGGAGGGCAGGCAGCGCGCGGCGGCCTTCAGCGTGCGCGCGTCCGGCGTCTTCGAGCGCTACCTGCCGCAGGTGAAGGACGGCTACACGGCGGCGGTGCTGCTGGCGGAGGGCGCCGCGGAGGGCAGCGTGGCGGACACCCTGCGCGCCCGCGTGCGCGAGGCGCTCAAGTCCGCGCCGGACGGCACCGCGTGGCTGCCGGTGGAGCCGGACACGGCGCGCGCGGACGGGGAGGTGCCCTCGGAGGCGGAGGCCACGGCGATGGCGGTGCTCGCCCTCCAGGGCGATGCGAAGGCGCCGCTCGCGGACCTGGGCGCCTGGCTGCTCGCGCACTACACGCCGGGCCTGGGCTGGGGGGACGGGCAGGCCAACCGCGTGGGGTTGCGCGCGGCGCTGGTCCTCTTCAAGGACCCGCTGCCGCCCCAGGTGCGCGTGACGGTGGCGCGCGACGGGCAGGTCGTCACGGAGGGCACCTACGACACGAAGGCGCTGCGCGAGGTGCTGGCCCTGGAGGCCGCCGCGCCGGGCTCGGCGGGGACGCACGCGTGGACCGTGCGCGCGGAGCCCGCGGTGCCGGGGCTGGGCTTCTCGCTGGCGCTGTCCGCGGCGGTGCCGTGGAAGAGCGAGGCCCGGGGGGGCCTGCAGCTGGCCGTGACGGGGCCGAAGGAGGCGCGCGTGGGACAGCTGACGAACGTGCGGGTCCAGGTGGGGGCGCCCTCCTCGCTGCCGCTGCGCTTCCAGCAGGACCTGCCCGCGGGCGTGCAGGTGGACCCCGCGAGCCTGGCCGCGCTCGTGGACTCCGGCCAGGTGACCTCCTGGGATGTGAGGGATGGCGCGGTGTCCCTGGACCTTCCGCCCAGGGAGCAGGGTGCGCCGGTGCAGGTGGAGTTCCGCGTGCTGCCCACGCTCGCCGGGACGTTGCAGGCGGGCGCGGCGCGACTGGACGTGCCCGGCCGGCCGGACCTCACCGCGTCGCTGCCGCCCGCCACCTGGGCGGTGCGCTGAGGCCCTCCGGCGCCGTGGGGTCATTCCTCACTCACGGCGCCGGTGCAGGCCCCTTCCGTCCGGCCCGGGGGGCGGGTGGAATGCGCGCCGGGATCGCGGCAGGGGCCCGGCCGCCAGGCGCTTCAGGCCCGGTGCAATCGCGGCCCTCGTGCGTACACTGCTAGGCGCATGGCGGGCGCGGACCGCGCGTGATCGCGAGAGGAAACGGATGGAGCTTGAAGGCTCCGAACAGGAGGAGTTGACCCACGCCCTCCTGGGCGCGTTCACCTCGGTGGAGGAGCTCCACCGGATGGTCGAGGTGAAATGCGGCCGCAGCCTGGTGCCCCCCGTCGAACGGGAGGGGGCGGCGCGGGCCCGGGCGCTCGTGCGCACGGCGGAGGCGGAGGGGTGGACGGACGTGCTGGTGCGCGGCGCGCACGCGGCGGCGCCGGGCCATCCGCGCATCCGCCGGTTCCTGCAGGGCTACCTGTCCTCCGTGCAGCGCAGCGTGTCCGGCAGTGCCCTGGCGCGCATCGTCCAGCAGTCCAGGCTGGCCCTGTCGCCGGCGGCCTGGCGGGACCGGCTGACGACGCTGTCGCGGCGCGTGTGCCGCGTGGAGCTGGAGGGGGGCCGCGCGCTCGGCACGGGCTTCCTGGTGGCGCCGGACGTGGTGCTGACGAACTCGCACGTCATCGAGCACCGGCTGCTGGAGGCGCTGCGCGTGCGCTTCGACCTGAAGGTGCTGCCGGACCGCATCGCGGTGCACCCCGGCCGGGTGTACGCGGTGACGGCGTGCCTGGCGCAGAGCCCGCACAGCCCGGCGGACCTGATGCACCCGCGCCCGCGCGAGGCCACGCGCGACGAGCTGGACTACGCCTTCCTGCAGATCCAGGACGCCCCCGGCGAGGACCGGGTGGGGGACCGGCCGCGCGGGTTCATCCCGCTGGCCCCGCCGTCGCCCACGGCGTTCGAGCCCGGCGCGCTGGCGCTGGTGGTGCAGCACCCGAAGGGCCGGCCCATGCAGGTGGCGCTGGACACGTTCCAGGCGCTCAACCGCTCACACACGCGCGTCACGTACTGCACCAACACGCACCCGGGTTCGTCCGGGTCGCCGTGCTTCACGCCGGACCTGGAGCTGGTGGCGCTGCATCACAGCGGAGACCCGCGCCCCGGCCACGAGTCCGCCGAGGACGACGAGGGCATCCCCCTGGACACCATCCGCTCCAGCCTGTCCTCCAGCGTGCTGCGCCGCCTGGGCTGGGAGTGACGGGGGCGGGCCGCGCTCCTCCAGGACCTGTCCGGCCGTCGGGCCGGTGCGCGCGGCGCGCCGCCCACCGCGAGCCAGGAGGCGGAGGTGCTACACCCCTGTGCCGGGGCCGCGGCGCCGCGCGCCTGGACGTGCATGCAAGCGCGGAGGAGGGGGCTGCTATCGTCCGCGCGCATGAGCCTTCCCGCTCGAAGCCCCATGGCCGCGAAGGTCCTGCGCCCCACGGGCGTGACGCTGGCGTGCGCCATGCTCTGGTTGCTGCCCGTGCTCGCGGGCGCGGCGCCGCGCTTCGGCCTCGCGGGCCTGTCCTCCAGCAACGAGGTGCGCCTGCGCACGTCCACCGCCCACCTGGAGACGGTGCTGCGCGTGGACCTGCTGCCCGACGCCCCGGAGGCGCCGCGCGAGGCGGGCGCGGAGACCACGCGGGTGACGGTGCTGGTGGATCCGCTGCTCGCGGCGGATGGCACGCAGGTGCCGGTGACGGTGCGCGTGGGCACGGAGGAAGGCGCGGCGGAGCAGCCCATCTCCGTGCGGCGGCCGGTGGTGGTGACGCTGTCCGCGGACCTGCCCGCCGCGGGTGACTACCACGGCCGCGTGGTGCTCCTGGGCGACGGCGCGCGGGAGGTCACCCCGCTCCTCGTGCAGCGCGTGGCGTCCGCGCCCACGGTGCAGTTCTACCCGGTGGCCCCCGCGCGCGGCTGGACGCTGGGGCCGTTCTCCGGGAAGGCCACGGTGCGGCTCACCTTCCGGGAGACCTCGGGCGTGGGCGGCGCGGTGGGGCCCGCGGCGGTGGTGCAGCTGGACCGCAAGGCGGGCGGCACCGGGGATGGCACGGCGCCCGTGCAGGCGCAGGACGCGAAGTGGACCTTCCTCGGGCCGGACGGCCAGCCGCAGGGCCCGGGAAAGGAGGGCGCCTTCCAGCTGCCCGCCTACGGCACCGGCCTCCTCAGCCTGGACGTGGGCGACCTGCCGGAGTCCGGCGAGTACACCGGCACCGTGCGGCTGCTCGTGCCGGAGGGCGCGGCGGTGGAGCAGGCCTTCACCGTCTGGGTGAAGACGCCCGCGCTGTTCGGCGCGTTCCTCATCTTCCTGGGCGTGGTGACGTCCGCGGCGGTGCGCTTCTACGTGCAGCGCGTGCGCCCGCGCGTGAACCTGCGCGACCGCGCGGAGGCCGCGCGCCAGAAGCTGCAATCGCTGGTGCCCGCCCGGCCGCTGGAGCAGGAGGCCACCGTGGCCGCGTCGCTGCGCCGCCAGGTGGACGCGCTCCTCGCGGACATCCAGCGCCCCCTGAGCGGGCTCGTCGTGCAGGACTCCGTGCTCGCGCTCTTCGAGGCGCGCCTCCAGCTCTTCTCCCTCTGGTCGGTCCTGCTGCGGCAGCTGGAGGGGCTCAAGGGCGTGGCGCTGCTGGAGGCGGAGCGCAAGCTCAAGGCCGTGGAGACGCTGCTCCAGAATGATCAGGCCACGTCCGCGGACTTCACCGAGCAGGCGCAGCTGCTGCGCACGCTCGACCTGGAGTCGGTGGCCCGCGCGGTGCTGGAGGCGCGGCTGACGGAGCTGGAGCAGCAGTCGCGGACGCTGGCCTCCCAGCGCGGGGATGACCCGGTGAGCCGCCGGCTCCAGGGCGAGCTGCCCCTGTACGTGCTGCGCGCGCGCCAGCAGCTGCCGGGCCCCGACCTGGAGGCGTCGCACCGGCTGGTGGAGACCGCGCGCCAGGCGTTCCTCGAGATCCTCGTGACGGACCTGGAGGACGCCCTCGCCGCGAAGGAGCTGCCCGGCGGCTTCACGCAGGAGGAGTGGGCGGTGCTGCGCCTGCGCGTGGGGGAGCAGCTGGCCCGGGCGCGCGCCCGCGTGCACTCCAGCGTGGACGAGGCGTACCTCTACTACCAGGCCGCCTACGCGCTGTACCTGCGCGAGCTGGTGGACAACATGGGGGAGGCGCTGACGCAGCTCCAGGCGCAGTCCGGCGGGGAGCTGAACGCGAGCGCGGACTGGCGGACGGAGGTGGAGGCGCGGCTGGCGGCGGCGCGCGCCTACCTGGACAAGGGCGAGGCGAACCTGGCCGCGCCGGCGTACCGCGCGGCCCGCGAGGACTTCGCGCGCCACGTCACGGCCCCGCCGCCCGCGATCGCCATGGGCGGCCGGATGGCGCTGGAGCGCGTCCCCACCGCCGTGACGCTGGACCCGTTCTCGCAGCCGCCCGCGGCGCCTCCGTCGCCACCGCCGCTGCCCGGCGGGCCCGCCAGCGGGAACCTCTCTCCGCTGCCGCCGTCGTCCACCAAGGCGAGCACCGACGCGCTGGTGAACCTGGACTGGATCCCCCTGCCGCGCTCGCGCGACCTGTGGAAGGTGGAGCTCGCGGTGCTGGGGATGATGTCCCTCATCGCGGTGCTGCTGGGGCTCCAGGTGCTGGACGTCTTCGCGCCCACGTGGGGCGGCTCCGGCGCGTGGATGACCGCCTTCCTCTGGGGCTTCGGCCTGCACCAGGTGGGCAACGCCACCTTCGACGGCCTGTGGGGCCTGGTGTCGCGGCTGGAGAAGTAGCGCTCAGGCCCTCCCGCCGCGGATGGCGCGCGCGGCCAGCCGGTCCACCAGCGACGGCGCCACCAGCTTGAGCACCTGCCCCACGCGGCCGGCGAGCGTCATCACCAGCTCGCGCTCGCGGCGCTCCATGGCGCGCAGGATGAGCGCCACGCAGGTGTCCACGTCCATGGTAGCGCCGGACTCGTCGCGGGGACTTCGCCCCAGGGGCTGGCCCTCCGGGCCCAGCGCGTGCGCGCGGATGTCCGTGGCCACGAAGCCCGGCGACACCACGAGCACGTCCGTGCCGGTGCCCAACAGCTCGATGCGCAGCGAGTCGAAGAAGCCCTGCATGGCGTGCTTGCTGGCGGCGTAGCCGGTGCGCATGGGCACGCCCGTCTTGCCCGTCAGCGACGACACGGCGACGAGCAACCCCTTGCGCGCCTTGAGGTGCGGCAGCGCGTGGAAGGTGCAGTGCACCGCGCCCAGGTAGTTGATGCGCATGAGGCGCTCGTAGAGGCCCAGGTCCTTCACGTCCTCGAAGCGCGAGTGCATGGTGAGGCCCGCGTTGTTGACGAGCACGTCCACGCCGCCGAACGCCTCCACCGCGCGCTCCACCAGCCGGCGGCACGCCTCCGGGTCGCCCACGTCGGTGGGCACCGCCAGCGCCCTGCCGCCCGAGGCCTCGCACCGCGCCTTCACGCGCTCCAGCGCCTGGGCATCCCGCGCCGCCAGCGCCACGTTCGCGCCCCGGCCGGCCAGGGCCACCGCCAGCGCCTCGCCGATGCCCGCGGAGGCGCCGGTGACAATCACGGTCTTTCCTTGCATGCCGTCCATCCTCTCAGGGGCGCGGCCCTTCAGCCATGGCCTCCCGTGAAGGCCTCCGCGAGGTGCAGCCCGCCGATGAGCAGCAGCCCGCAGAGGAAGCCCACCACGCGCTGGCGCGAGTCCGGGCCCCGGCGCAGCTCCGGCAGCAGGTCCACCGCGCCGATGTAGAGGAACGAGCCTCCGGCGATGGCCAGCACCGTGCCCTGGAGCGACGGCAGGTACCGGGTGCCCAGCAGCACGCCCGCCGCGCCCGCCGCGGCGGTGAGCTGCACCCCCGCCAGCGCGACGAGCGCCCCCGCGCGAGACCAGCCCGCGGCGCGCAGGAGCGCGTAGTCGCCCACCTCCTGCGGCAGCTCGTGGACGATGACGGCGAACGCGGTGGCGAAGCCCGCCTCCGGCGACACGAGGAAGGCCGCCGCCACCGCCGCGCCGTCGCCCACGTTGTGCAGCGCATCCGACGCGAGCAGCGTGGCCGGCAGCGTGGGCGCGCCCGGGTGCGCGTGAGGGCCGTGCGCGTGGCCGGCGGCGGCCTCCGCGTGGTGGTGGTGGTGGCCCAGCGCCCACTCCAGGAGCGCCAGCGCGACGAAGCTGGCGAAGGCCCACGTGAAGGCCGTGTTGCCCCGGGCCTCCACCGCCTCCGGCAGCACCTCCAGGAACACGGCGCTCAACAACGTGCCGGCGGCGAAGGCCACCAGCGCGGGCAGCCGCCGCTGGAGCCAGCGCTCGGACAGCACCCCGCCCGCGAGCCCGGCCAGCCCGTCCAGCCCCACGGCGATGAAGACGAACAGGACGGTGTGCGCTTCCATCAGGTCGCCATCAGCCACGCGAGCACGCCCTGGGGACTGTCCACGTGCACGAAGTGGCCGGCGTCCGGGAGGAGGGCCACGGGACAGCCGCCCTCCTCCAGGCGCCGGGCGCTCTCCTCGGACACGTACCGGCTGCGCCCGCCCCGGAGGCAGCGCAGGGGCGGGTGCACGGGGCGCTCCACGGCGGGCCAGAGGTCCTCGCCGTTGACGCGGCGGTGGAGGCGCTGGAGGGCGTCGCGGTCGAAGCGCCAGCGCACGCCGTCACCGTCCGGCGCGAGGTTCATGAGGAGCCAGTCCGACAGCGACTCGGACAGGCCGTTGCCGGTGAGGCTCGCGCGCAGGGCCTTGCGGCTGTCGGCGCGCGGCGGGGCCTTCAGGAGGATGTCCAGCACGTAGCCGCTCTCCGACAGGTCCAGCGGCACGGGGCCCGGCGCGATGTCGAGCAGCGCCACGCCGCGCACGCGCTCGGAGGCCTCCAGGCTGGCGGCGAGTGACACGCGGCCGCCCAGCGAGTGGCCCACCCAGTCCACGGGGCCCGTGAAGCCCTGGGCGTCGAGCGTGTCCACGACATCGCGCGCGAGCGTGGTCAGGTCCGCGTCCGGGGGCAGGGCGGGCGAGGTGCCGTGGCCGGTGAGGTCGGGCAGCAGGATGCGGCGGCGCGGATCCGCCTTCGTCCACGCGACGGCCAGCGAGCGCAGGTTGCGGCCCGTCCCGAGGAAGCCGTGCAGCATCACCGTGGGCACGTCACCCGCGCCCACCTGGAAACTATCGAGCACCACGCCACCACCACCTTGTGTCGCATGCCTTGACCTGGGGGCATGTCTGCCGCTTCATACCGCGAACCCCCCTTTCGTCGAGGTGAACCCGATGGCATCCGTCACCTGGTTGTTGCTGGCGCTCGGCGCCAACCCCGTCGCGGCGCCGGCCCCGGCCCAGGCGCCGGCCGATCCGAAGGCCGCGGTGGCCAGGGTGCTGGACGACTGGCACCGCGCGGCGGCGGTGGCGAACGAGGCGCGCTACTTCGCGTTCTTCACGCCGGACGCGGTCTTCATGGGCACGGACGGGGGAGAGCGCTGGACGGTGGACCAGTTCCGCGCCTGGGCGAAGCCCTACTTCACGAAGGGCCAGGCCTGGTCGTTCCAGTCGGTGTCCCGCAACGTGTTCTTCTCCAAGGACGGCCAGGTGGCTTGGTTCGACGAGGCGCTGGACACGCCCAACCTGGGCCCCGCGCGCGGCAGCGGCGTGCTGGTGAAGGACGCGTCCGGCTGGAAGATCGCCCAGTACAACCTCTCCGTCCCCATCCCCAACGACCTGATGGGCGAGGTGACGAACCGCATCGCCACCTACTCCAAGGCCAAGGCCGCCACACCGCCCGCGCCGGCGCAGCCTCCGGCGAAGAGGCCCTGACGCTTGCCTGCCTGCGTCAGGGCCCTGATCCATGACAGAACCATGACAAACGCATGGAGGAGCTGAGGCCTTCCGTGACTTCCTACGCTGTAGGTTGGAGTCCTTCGTCGCTCTGTACCGGAGGCCCCAACGCATGCGTGTCATCACCCCCGACCTTCTTGTCGCGGCCGTGACGGAACTCTCCCGGGGATCGAAGCTGGTTCGACTGAAGGACGTGCTGGCGTGGTGTGAGTGGAACGGGGTGGATGCCCAGGGGGACGGCCTGCGGAACCAGGCGCTCTGGGAAGCGGAGCGCGCCGAGGCCCGGGGGCAGCGCCGGCTGCTGAAGTTCAAGAGCGGCGAGTGCAAGCAGTCCCGGCTGGGCTGGGCGCTCATCGCCCATGGCGCCAAGGCGCGGGAGCTGGCCACGGACCTGCGCTGGTGCGAGCAGCTGTGGAATGGCGTGGACTGGGAGTGGCAGGGCGGCGTCGCGCCCGTCCCCGAGCGCCGTCCCAACCGCGTCCGGAGCGTGGAAGAGGCGCCTGCCTCCCTGTGACCCTGGGGCGGCGAGCTCCTGGCGAGGGGGGCTCAGCCCAGGACGCGGACGTGGATGCCCGGCGTGCGGTGCTCCGCCGCGCGCTCCACCACGCGGCCCAGGCGCAGCAGCAGGTGCTCCTCGTAGGGGCGCCCCGTGAGGTGCACGCCCACGGGCAGGCCCGCGCGGTCGAAGCCCGCGGGCACGGAGAGGGCCGGGCAGCCGGTGAGGTTCGCCAGGCGGATGAAGCGCATCAGCGCGTCCACCACCGGCAGGTTCGACTCGCCGGCCGGGAGCGTCGCTTCGGGGATGACGGGCGCGGTGCTCGCCGTCGTCGGCGTGACGAGCACGTCCACGTCCGCCATGAGCGCCAGCAGCTCGCGCGTCAGCCGGTGGCGGTGCCGCAGCGCGTGGATGAGGTCCGTGGCGCGGAAGTGACGCCCCAGCGCCAGGTTGGTGCGCGAGTCGAGCCCGAACACCGACGCGCGCGCCTTCACCTGCGGCAGCATCGCCTCCGCCATCTCGCTCAGGATGATGCAGCTGTGCGTCCAGAGAATGGTGTTCAGGTCCGGCGGGGGGAGCTCCACCACCGTGGCGCCCGCGTCGGTGAGGGCGCGCACGGCCTCGCGGCACCGCGCCACCACGTCCGGCTCCGCGTCCTCGAAGTACGGCGTGCAGATCCCCAGGCGGACGCCCTTCAGCGCGCCGTCCTCGTAGCCTGACAGGTGATGCGGTGGCTGCTGTCGGGCGACGACGTCGTGTCCATCAGGCCCGGCGACAATCGCATACACCGCCGCGACGTCGTCGACGGTGAGGCCCAGGGGCCCTACGTGCGCCACGTTCCAGCACAGCGGCGGCACGCCCGTCTCCGGGATGCGGCCCCACGTGGCCTTGAGCCCGACGATGCCGCACAGCGCGGCGGGGATGCGGATGGAGCCGCCGCCGTCCGCGCCGATGCTCGCCGGACACAGGCCCGCCGCCACCACGGCCCCGGAGCCGCTGGAGCTGCCGCCGGTGATGTGTCCCCGGCTCCACGGGTTGCGCGCGGCGCCGTGGTGCGGGTTCAACCCGATGGGGTTGATGCCAATCTCCTGCATGTTGGCCTTGCCCAGGATGACGGCGCCCGCGGCCTTCAACCGGGCCGCCACCGTGGAGTCGCTCCGGGCCGGCTCGGTGCGGAACGTGGTGCCCAGCGTCGTGGGGAAGCCCGCCACGTCCAGCTCGTCCTTGATGACGACGGGCACGCCGTCGAGCACGCTCCAGGGTGCGCCCTCGCGCAGCCGCTCCGCGGACGCCTCCGCCGCCCGCAGCACCTCCTCCGGCTTGCGGGCGATGAAGAGGCCCAGGCGGTCCGCGCCGCTGTCCATTCGTTCAATCGCTTCATGGACCTTCCGCGTCACGGCCACCGGCTCCGTGCGCCCATCGCGGTAGGCGCGAGCGAACGCCGCGACCGTCTCCCGCTCCGGCGTCACGGCCGACGCGGCGACCGCGCGTGCGGCCTGCTCCAGCGGTGTCTGTGTTTCAGCGGCGGGCGCACCCGGAGGCAGGGGGTACTGGATGGGCGGGGCATCCCCGGCGGTCAGCGCGCGCCATGCTTCGATGCCGCTGTCCCGCATCAGCTTCTCCACCAGCGCGGGGCCCACGCCGCCCCGCTCCAGCGTGTTGACCATGGCCTTGAGGGCCATGCCTGAGAGTCGCGGAGCCTTCACCGGAGCGCGTCGGTAGGTCATGGCGGACAGCCTACCGCCGCGCCGCGTGGGCACGCAGGCCGCGCCCCCATGAAACGCCTCCAGGCGTCATCCAGGGAGGTGGGGTTGCCCAGGCCTTCCCCCGAGCCCGCGTCGAGGCGGGGACGCGGGTCCCTCCGCGCGGCCGTCATCGAGGCCGTGAAGGCGAAGCGCTCCATTGGCATGGATGGCGATGACGCCTGAGGCGCTGGAAGGCCGCGTGATACATTTCGCGGGCTCATGAGCCCGCGCCACCGAATCGCCTCCCTCGCCCTGTGTCTGCTGGCGGCCGCCACCGGCTGCAAGAAGGAGGCGCCGGCCGCGCCCTCCAAGCCCACCATCGGCCTGGTGCTGGGGCTGGGCGGCCGGGGTGACCACGCCTTCAACGACTCCGCCCTGCGCGGGCTGGAGCTGTGGGCGGCGGGGGTGAAGTACGAGAAGGCCGGCTACCAGGAGGCCACCGCGTCCGAGCGGCAGGTCTCGCTGGCCCCGGACCTGTCAGCGCGCGGCTGGGAGATGCTCCCGCTGGGCGTCACGCCGGTGGTGCTCCAGAGCCGCGTGGCGGAGGACTACGAGCCGAACCTCCAACTGCTCGCGGACCAGCGCGTGTCGCTGGCGATGGGCGTGGGCTTCATGCTGGAGAACGCCGTGGAGACGGTGGCCCGGCGCAATCCCTCCCTGCCCTTCCTGCTGGTGGACAGCCCGCTGCTGGACGCACAGGGCAAGGTCATCACGCTGCCCAACGTGCGCACGGTGGTGTTCCGCGAGGAGGAGGGCTGCTTCCTCGCGGGCGCCCTGGCGGGGCTCGTCACGAAGACGGGCCAGGTGGGCATGGTGGGCGGCATGAAGATTCCCCTGGTGCAGCGCTACGAGGCGGGCTTCCGCGCGGGCGTGGCCGCGACGAACCCGGGCGCCACGGTGCGGGTCAACTACACCGGCAGCTTCACCGACTTCGCGTTGGGCAAGCAGGTGGGGCAGGACCTGCTGCTCAAGAACACCGACGTCCTCTTCGCGGCGGCCGGCGTGGACGGCCTGGGCGCCATCCAGGCGGTGAAGGAGGCGCGGGGGGCGGGCAAGGACGTGTCTGTGATTGGCGTGGACTCCGACCCGTCCCACCTGGCGCCGGAGGCGGTGCTGTCCGCCGTCGTGAAGCACGTGGACCTGGTGGTGTACGAGGCCATCCGCGAGCAGCGCCAGGGGCGCTTCCAGGGCGGCAACGTCTCGCTCGGTTTGAAGGAGGGGGGCATGGGGCTGGCGCCCGTGCGGCTGGACTTCCCGGGCAAGGAGGAGGCGCTGCGCACCGTGGAGGCGCTCCGGGCCCTCATCATCTCCGGGGAGCTGAAGGTGCCCACGCAGCCAGAGGCGCGGTAGCCGCCGCGCCCGTTAGAAGAGCGGCCCGTGCGTCTCCACCTCCAGCGGGCCTTCGTTGATGGCCACGCTGAGCCGGCGCAGGAGGTCCAGCTGCTGCTGTTGCGTGAGCAGGGGCACGGACGCCGCCAGCTCGCGCGCCTGGGCACCTCCCCACCGGCGGACGGAGAGGGCCCGGGCTACCCCCTCGTTGCCGCGGGCCCAGGACTTGGCGCTCCTCGGGTCTGACGCGGGGCGCTCCCGGGGGCCGGGGGCCTCGCGGGGCGCGGCACCGCCATGTGGCGAGCAAGGACGTGCTGCTCTTCATGAGGGTGTCGGACGCTCACGGCTCGCGGCGCGCCATCTCCGTGAACCAAGCCGGGAGCGGGCGCGAGGGGCCGCCCAGCCGCGCCACGGCGTCCTCCAGGGCGTCCTGGTTGGCCCAGACGATGTCCCCGTCGCCGTGCCTTCCCACCAGGTCCAGGATGAAGTGGCAGAAGAGGCCGCCGTCGCGCGTGACGGCGAAGCCATACGAGCGACACGCCAGCGGCCGGTGCGCGTAGACGCGGCACGCGCCCGTCTCCCGGTCCAGCAGCGGGCAGGTGTACGGGCGGGCCTCCTGGTGAGCCAGGGCGTCGACGCGCGCGCGGACCTCCTCCAGCGTCTCGGCGGGCAGCTGCTGGAGCCCTTCCTCCAGGTAGCTCCACTCCAGCTGCGTGAGCGGGAGCGGCGCGGCCAGGTGGCGGCAGCAGTGGTCGCACCCCCGGCGGCAGGGCCACCAGTCATGGGTGCCGGAGATGTCCGCCGCGCGCGCCTCCACGCGGGCGTAGACGGCCTCCAACGCGCGGCGTGCTTCGTCGGGCGTGCTCATCGGAGCGTCCTTCTACCGCTCCTCCGGCACCCGCGCATCCATCGCCCAGGTTGGAATGCCATGCGGACGGCCTGGGCATGGCTGGTGGTTGCCCGCTTGTCTCGTTGCTTCGTCCTCGTTGGCGCGAGCGCCGGGGCCCACAGGCTTGAAGGCAAGTCCTGCTCGGACCCGGGCGACCACGGGGCTTTCGACGCGATGCAGGCCGCCCGGAGCCGCTGGGAGGAAGCCGGGCCGTGCGCGACACCCCCAGGCCGGGGTAGACACACGGCATGTCCGCCCCGCTCGACAGCGGCGTGCGCCTGGGCGCCGAGGTGCGCTGCCCCGGGTGCATCCGCTTCATCCCTGCTGATGCCGCGTGCCCCCACTGCCTCTGTGGTGCCATCCCGCCGGAGCGCTATGGCTCCGCGCGGGCGCTGTTCAAGTCTGGCGTGGACCGCTTCGCCCTGGCGGCTCGCACCGCCGCGCTGGAGCCTGCCCAGGTGGCGCTGCTGGAGGCGCGCTACGCACGGCAGTGGGGCGCGGTGCAGCGCCTCGCCGAGGACGCCGTGCGCATCGAGCGCCACCTCGTGCAGCGCGGCTTCGTGCGGGACCTGGAGGACGCTTGGGCGTTGATCCTCCCCATCGAGGACTCGGCCCTGGAGGAGATGCTCGCGCCCTTCAGCCCCATGCCGGACTCGGTCGAGTGGCTGGCGAGCAAGTCTCCGGATCCCACCCTGCGCCTGCTGGCCGCGCTCGCGTGGGTGCACCAGGGCACCTGGTCGCGGGAGGCGCGCTTCTCCGTGAGCAACCAGGTGCTGCACGGCGAGGGCCGCATGGCGGTGGAGGCCATGATCGCGATGACCCGCTGGCGCAACGGCCTCTCTCCGCGCCTGAGCGCCGAGGAGCGCGAGCGGATCCGCGGCCTCGCCCTGGGCGTGCTCCATGTGCCCGAGCTGTCCGCGCGTGCCGCGGTCGCCTGGACCCGGGCGTCGCATGAGGCGCCGCCGGAGCGCGTCTCCGAGGCGCTGCACCAGGGCCTGTATGGCTCCGACCCCGACGTCCGCTTCGAGTGCGCCCTGTGTCTTCGCGACGAGCTGGAGGTCTCCCAGGCGCTGGACTCCTCCGACGCGGACCTCGCCGCCTTCGCACAGCGCACCTTGAGCGCGTGGGGCTCGCGCCGGCTGCTCACGCGGTTGCAGCGGGACGGGGACGCGGCCTTCGCGAAGGAGGTCCTCCACGCGCTCCCCTCGCCGCCTCCGGAGGGCGCCCTGGAGGCGCTGCTCACCGTGTCGCTGCGCACGGTCGGTTCGCTCGCGCGGGAGCTGCTCTCCTTCGCGAAGCAGCGCTCCTTCCGGGAGTGGGGGCTGGAGGACCAGCGGCGCTGGGCCCGCTGGGCGCGCTCGGCGCTGGGGGAGCTGCCCGCGGAGACCGCGCTCGACTTCTTCGCCTGGGCCGCCACGCCTCCCCGCGACGACCCCGAGCCTCCCGAAGAGGAGGAGTCCGAGGCGATGTGGGCCTTCCTGGAGGAGACCGTGCACGCCATCGACCGGGGCACGGCGAAGGACCGCGCCGCGTGCTTCGGCGACTCCGCGTTCGCGCGGTTCCTCCACCACTCGGGGGTGGATGAGCAGCGGCGGCTGAACGACTGGGCGCGCGACCCGCACAGCGGCGAGGCCCTGCTGGAGGCGGTGATCATGTTCCCCTCCCGGGCGCGGCACCTGGGCCTCGTCCCGGAGAGCCGGAGCACGGAGAAGCACCCCGACCCCGGTCACCCCGGCCGGCTGCTGATGGCGGTCTGGGAGGGCCCGGGCCAGCACCTCCTGGTGGCGCCGCTGTCCCGCGTGGTGCGCTCCTGGCGCTCGCTCTCCGGCGGCGAGCTGCTCGTCGAGGCCGTGTGGCGGCGCTTCCAGTCCCATCCCGCCGAGCGCGAGGCCCTGCTCACCGCCTTCGCGGCGTGGCGCGACCGCCTGTGGGAGCACCAGTGCGAGGTGGAGCCGGACGCGCTCGCGCGCTTCCTGACGTGGTGGCGGGTGGATCCGGAAGGCCTCTACCGCCAGACCGAGCAGTTGCTTCGCGACGTCCCGGCGGACGCGCTGCCCCGGCGGCTGCGCGCGCTCTGGGACGCGGCCGAGGAGCGGGTGGGCACGCGCCCGCGCACGGCCTCCCTCTCCGTGTCCAAGGGCGCCATGGCGCTGCGCAACGGCCTGGAGTCCCGCGACGTCCGCGTCCTCGACGTCCTGGACGGAGAGTTGGAGCACTTCGAGGCCTGGCTCCCCGCGTTCGAGGGTCGCGTGCGCTCCACGCCATCCCCGACGGAGGAGTCGAACGTCCACCGCGACTTCCTGGACGACACGCACGACGCGCTGCGGATGATGCGCGAGCGCCGCGAGCGCAGGCGTGAGGACCAGGAGCGCGAGCGGCAGCGTGAAATCGACCGGCAGGTGGCCGAGTCCCGCCGCCGCGACCAGGAGCGCCAGCGGGAGCTCCAGCGCCGCGCCGCCGAGGAGCTCCAGGCCCGGCATGCCGCGGAGCGCGAGCAGCAGGAGACGCTCGCCCGCGTGGAGGCGCAGCAGCTGCTGGTGACGCTCCAGCCCCGCGTGCCGCCCAAGCCCGTGGACCGCGAGGTGGTCTTCCCGGAGTCCGCCTTCCCCACGCTCGTGGACTACGCGCGGATGCTCAAGGCGATGCAGCGGGGTGGGGACGTGATGAAGCTCTTCGACACCCTGGGGCTCACGCCCGTCACCTGGGCCGCGCAGGCGAACGCCTGGGGGCAGGCGATGGTGGGCCGCGTGGAGCTGGGCATGCGCTTCGGGGAGCTGCTGACGGCGCCCTGGGAGTGACTCCCCCGGGCGCCGCCGCGCGGGCCTGACGGGCTACTGCGCGGTGGCGCCGCCGTCGAGGACCAGCTCCGCGCCGGTCATCAGCTTGGACTCGTCCGACGCCAGGTACACCACGGCGTGGGCCACGTCGTCCGGCTCGCCGAAGCGGCCCGCGGGGATGCCCTTGAGCATGCGCGCGCGCGTCTTCTCCGCCTGGCCGCCGGCCTGGGCCAGCGCCTCCACCATGGCGGTCTCCACGTAGCCGGGGTGGATGGAGTTGCAGCGGATGCCATAGCCCTTGTACGCGCAGTGCAGCGCCACGGACTTGGACAGCATGCGCACGGCGGCCTTGCTGGAGCAGTACGCCGGGAACTGCGGCACGCCCACGAGCCCCGCGATGGAGGAGATGTTGATGATGGAGCCCCGGGCCCCGCACTCCCGCATCACGCGGATGCCGTGCTTGCAGCCCAGGAACACGCCGTCCAGGTTGACCGAGTGCACGAACCGCCACTCGTCCAGCGACATCTCCTCCACGTCCTTCACGATGCCCATGCCGGCGTTGTTCACGAGCACGTCCAGCCGCCCGAACCTCTCCACCGTGCGCGCCAGCGCGCTCACCCACTGGTCCTCGCGGGTGACGTCCAGCGGGAGGAAGAGGCCGGCGTCGCCCAGCTCCTCCGCCACCGCGCGGGCCTCGCCCTCGCGCCGGTCGGTGACCACCACCTTCGCGCCCTCGCGCGCGAGCATCCGCGCGGACGCGGCGCCAAGGCCCCCCGCGCCGCCGGTCACCAGGGCCACCTTGCCTTCGACTCGCTTCATGGTCGTCGTTCCTTCACGTGAGCAGCGGGGGCTTCACGCCGCGGGGTTGGGGGTGAGCAGGACCTTCCCATTGCGGCTCGGCTCCAGCGCGCGCTTCACCGCGTCCTGGATGCGCTCCAGCGGGTAGGTGCCGTCCACGGGGGCCTGGAGCTTGCGCTCGGCGACCAGCTCCGCCATGCGCGCGAGCGTGGCGTTCTGCTCCTCGCGCGGAGCGTCGCGCAGCCAGCGCGTCAGCCAGAAGCCGCGCAGGGTGACGTCCTTGAAGATGGAGGCGGCCGCGGACAGCTGGGGCCCTTGCCGCTCATGGCGCCGTAGTTCACCAGCGTGCCGCCGGTGGAGAGGCAGTCGCCCACGCGGCGGCAGGACTCGCCGCCCACCGCGTCGATGCCCAGCCGCACCTTCGCGCCGCCGGTGGCCGCGCGCACCTGCTGGGGCAGCTCGTCCGTGTCCAGCAGCACCACGTCCGCGCCCTGGCCCTTCAGCTCGTCGGCCAGCTCCTGGCGGCGCACGACGTTGACGGTCCTCACGCCCATCACCTGGGCCAGGGTGATGAGGTAGCGGCCCACGGCGGAGTTGGCGGCGTTCTGCACTACCCACTCACCGGGCTGGAGCGTCACGAACTGGCGCAGCATCAGGTAGGCGGTGGGCGGGTTGATGAGCAGCATGCTCGCCTGGAGCAGGTCCAGGCCCGGCGGCACGGGCAACAGCGGCGCGGCGGGCGCGGTGAGGTGGGTGCGCCAGGTGCCCGCGCCCAGCGGGAGGAACACGAGGTCACCCACGGCCACGGCGTTGGAGCCGGACACCTCCACCACGCGGCCCACGCCCTCGTTGCCGGGCGTGGCGGGCAGCTTGGGCAGCACGCCGTACTCGCCGGAGAGGGTGAGCAGGTCGGAGGGGTTGATGGGCGTGGCCAGCACGGCCAGCCGCGCCTCGCCGGGCTTCAGCGGCGCGGGGGGCTCCTCCACCACCTGGACGACGTCGGGGGGCGGCCCGAAGGCCGAGAAGCGCACTGCTTTCATGGCATTGCTCCCGCGCTGTGAAGGCGGTGCCACCCTAACCGCCTTCCGCCCTGCTGCCGAGCGTGCGCTTTCGCGCCACCCGCGGTGTGCATCCGCTGGTGGATGGATGGCCTCCGTCCGCATTCCCGCCCCGAGGACGCGGCGCTCTGTCCACCCGCGGACGCGGGCGAAAGGAGGCTGCCGGCCGTCGGCGATCAGGCCTCGCCATGGCGGCGGGGGCTGCACAGGTTCTGAAATGGACCCCTCGGTGGGGCGGGTGGGGATGGGCGAGGAGGGCGAGTGTGAGCAACGTGCACCACGAAGGGGCGCTGGCCGGGCCGGGAACCGCCGTCGGGGAGGGGCTCTCCTCCCCACCGTGTGTCTGGAGGCGCAGGCTGCTCACGGCGCTCAAACCCCTCTTCGCGCTGGGCGGCCTGGGGATGCTGGGGACCCTGGTGCACAAGGCCGGCGCCGGTGAGCTGAAGACGACGCTCTCCCAGGCGCTGCCGCTGCTCCCCTGGGTGGTGCTCATCGAGCTGGGCCGGCAGACGTGTGACGCCACGGCGACGCGGCTGTCCTATGGCGCGCGTGCGAGGCAGGTGCCGTTGTCGGTGTTGGTGCGAGCGCAGCTGATTGGAACCGCGGTGTCGAGCATGGCGCCCGCGGGCCGCGCGGCAGCGGAGGCGACGAAGGCCACGCTGCTGACGCCGTACACGGGCGGCGCGTCCGCGACGGCGGCGGCGGCCACGTCGCAGTCCGCCTCATTGGGAGCGGGAGGGCTCATCTCCTTTCCGTGCGCGCTGGCGGCGTACCTGATGACGGGGTGGAGCGCGTTCACGGTGGCGATGCTGGTGCACGGTGTCGTGTTGTTGCTCGCGTCGTTGGGCGTGCGCGCGGGGTTGCGGGCGAAGCGGCTGGGCGCGTGGATGCGCAGGCGCTGCGGCAAGTGGGGCACGCACGCGGAGGCCTTCCAGGCATCGGTCTGCGCGGGAGGGCTGTGTCCCTGGCGGCCGGTGCTGGCGTTCCTCGGCAGCCGTGTGCTGCAGGTGATGCAGTACGCGGTGCTGGCGCACGCGGTGGGCATCGACGCGACGGTGGTGCAGGCGCTGTTCACGCAGGGGCTCTACCTGGTGGCGTTGGCGATGGGCTCGCTGGTGCCCGGGCAGGTGGGCGTGACGGACGGGATGTTCTCGCTGGCGGCGGGCGCGATGGGGACGACGGCGGCGAAGGCGATGTCCATCTCGCTGCTCGCGCACACGGTACAGGCGGTGTTCGTGCTGGTGGGGGCGCTCACGCCGCTGGTGTGGCGCGCCAGGGCGAAGGTGACGGCGTCCGCGCCGGTGGTGCCGCCCGTGCTGTCCGCGCCGGTGTATCGCTAGGTCCTGCTCGTCGGGGCCTGGCGCTCGGACGCCTCGCGAATGAGCCAGTCGCGAAACGCCACGAGCTTCGGGAGCGTGGCGCACTCGGGCCGGTAGACGACGTAGTAGGCGAGCACGGAAGGGAACTCGACCTCCGGGAACAGGCGCACGAGCCGTCCGGCCGCGAGGTCGTCGTGCGCCATGATGCTGCGGGCCAGCGCCACGCCCTGTCCGTCGACGGCCGCCCGGAGCACCGACGCGGAGTTGTTGATCCGCATCGGCTCGATGTGGGGCCGGCAGGCCATCCAGGCCACGCTCTCCCCTGCCTATTCGATGGCGAAGGCAGGGCTTCATCCGCTGACGCAGCACCTGGCGATGGAGTTGGCTGGCCATGGCATCCGCGTCAACGCGGTTTCGCCCGCCGTCGTCGAGACCCCCATCTCCGAGGGCTTCATCCCGAAAGAGCAGGTCCCCAGTGCGCTCCAGGAGTTCAACGGCTTCCATCCGCTTGGCCGCGTGGGCCGCGCGGAGGATGTCGCGCGGCCCATTGCCCATCTGTTGTCGAGCGAGGCTTCCTGGGGCACCGGCGCCATCTGGGATGTCGATGGTGGTGTCATGGCTGGGCGCAACAAGTACAACTGACCCTTGCGGTGACTCGGAAGAGGTGAGGCTTGGAGGATGCTGACGATGACGGGAGCGCGCTGATGGGGGGCCTGGCGAACCACGCAGCTTTCCTTCGAGCCCTGCACGCGGCGCCGCGGGTGCTCACCGAGGGCTCGGTGGTCGAGCGCCTGCGCCGCCACCCCGCGGGACTGCTGGACACGCACGTGGCCAATGCGGGCCTCCTCTTCGTTCCGGAGGGACGCGAGGCGCTCGCCGGCATCTATCGCGACTACCGCGACATCGGGCTGCGCCACGGCCTGCCCACGCTCCTCCTCACGCCTACCTGGCGCGCGAACGCGGAGCGCCTCGCGCGCGCGGGCCTCGCCGGCCGCGATGTCTTCGGGGAGGCGGTGAGGCTGCTCGCGGGCGTACGAGCGGAGGTGGGCAGCCGGGGGGAGGACGTCTTCATCGGCGGGCTCGTCGGGTGTCGTGGAGATGCCTACCGGCCCGAGGAGGCGCTCCCACGCGAGGAGGCCGCGGCCTTCCACTCGCCCCACGTGGAGGCGCTCGCGAGCGCCGGGGTGGACTTCCTCGTGGCCCAGGCGCTGCCAGCCCTCTCGGAGGCCGAGGGCCTCGCCCTGGCGATGGCGCGCACGGGGGCGCCATTCCTGTTGAGCTTCGTCCTCCGCCCTACCGGGACGCTGCTCGACGGAACCCCACTGGCCGAGGCCGTGGTACGCATCGACGCCCTGCCTGGAGCGCGCCCGGCCGCGTACATGGTGAATTGCGTCCACCCCGCTGTCTTCCGCGAGGGCCTGACGCGCCAGCGGGCCGCATCACCGGACCTCGGTGCGCGGGTGGTGGGCTTGCAGGCCAATACCTCCCGCCTGTCGCCCGAGGAACTCGATGGGCGCGCGGAGCTCGACAGCGAGTCCCCGGACGCGTTCGCGCGAGAGATGGCCCGAGTCCACACGGAGCTCGGCACGCGCGTGCTCGGCGGGTGTTGTGGCACCGACGAGCGGCACATCGCCGCGCTCGCTCGCGCCCTGAAAGAAGAAGTGCCGCGCGAGTGACGACCAATGCAATCGCATGGCCGTGATGCAGGCGGAGCGGGTTCACGTGGCCCTGCGCTCCGACATCAATCGAACAGGGTCTCCAGGTCCTCGGACCTGGGCCCTGTCTCCCTGAGAAGGTGAGAGCCTACGTGGGGACGCCCTGGCGGCGGCGAACTTCGAAAACCTGTCCGACAGTCGGACAGGTCTTGGAGGGTCGTGGCCGGGAGCCTCTGCTTCGACCGGGTGTCGGCTCGTCAGACCCATTGGGGCCGTGTCGGACCGGCGGTGTACTGCATGGAGGGCTGGGGCTCAGGCCGGCCGGAGCTGGACCGGTGTTCCACTGAAGGCGGCGTTGCCGCTGACCACATCCAGTGCCTGAGCATCCGTGAGGTCGTTGATGCTGGCACCCGCGTGCGCGCTCGCGACCTGTTGGCGGATCCCGGGCCGCTGGTGGCCGTAGCCCGCGAGCGCGGCGACGTGCAACTCCCCGGAGGACTCCGGCAGGCCCCGGACCCGGCTCTTCCAGCGGCCATGGCTGCCAGGGCCAACGCCAAACGCGCGAGGCCCGCCGATGAGGTCGAAGGCCGGCAGGGTGAAGAGGGCGCCGCCCTCGCGGTCCAGGTTGCCGGTGACGATGTTGAGGACGTTGATGAGCCATTGGCAGAGCGAGCCAAAGGTGCGTGTCTCCCTCCAGCACGACCTGCAACAGGGAGAAGAGGGCGAGCGCATCGGTGCCGGGCCGGACGAAGACATGTCGGTCGGCGATGGCCGCTGTCTCCGTGCGACGGGGTTCGATGACGACGAGCCTGCCACCGCGCTCCTGGATGGCGCGCAGCCGCGCCCGCACGTCGGGTGTCGTCATCAGACTGCCATTGGACGCGAGCGGGTTCGCGCCCAGGACGAGCATGTACCGGGTGCGGTCGATGTCCGGGATGGGCACCAGCAGCTGATGGCCAGACATGAGGTGGGCCGCGAGCTGGTGGGGAAGCGGGTCGACGGACGTGGCGGAGAACCGGTTGCGCGTGCGCAGCGCGCGAAGGAGCTGGGGCCCGAACATCATCGCGCCCAGGTTGTGGACGTTGGGATTGCCCAGGTTCGCGCCCACGGCGTTCGGCCCGTGCTCCTTCTGGAGGTCATGAAGCCGCTGGGTGATGTCGCGGAACGCATCCGCCCAGGACACGCGCTCCCAGCCGGAAGCGGTGCGCTTCAGGGGATGGCGGAGCCGGTCGGGGTCCTCGTGCAGGTCGCGCAGCGCCACGGCCTTGGGACAGAGGTGGCCCCGGGAAGAACCCCCCACCCGCGAACAGGAGGCGGGGGCTGATTCTGCCCTGGCCGAAGGCCGCGCACCCGGGCTAAGCCCAGCTCCCCGGGTTTGATGACGCCCTGAGCCATCCGTGCTGTCTACTCGCCGGGCAGGGAGTCACTTGAACCCCCAACAGCCTTGCCTTGGGCCTCCGCTTGCCGTCCAATGGTGCACAAACCAATGATCGCGGCCAGTGGCGGTTTCCTGGAGCATGCACACCGTTGCGATCACCGACTCGGGAAAGCGGGTGAAGGGGAAGGCGATGATGGGGACGGCGTGGAAAATGGGGGCGCGAGGGGTCGCGCTGGGGATGCTCCTGCTGGTGGGCGCTGCCGCCCACGCGGGACAGGCGGGCGGGGTCAACATGCCGGATTCCCTCCAGGTGGAGGGCAAGACGCTGGCGCTCACCCACATGGAGCTGAAGAAGAAGCTCTTCTTCAACATCTACGTGTGGAGCCTCTACATGGAGGAGGAGCCCACCTGCTTCAAGGAGGCCGTGGCCTCCAACAGCCTGAAGCGCCTGCACTTCCGCTTCCTGCGCACCATCACCCGCGAGCAGCTGGTGGGCAGCTTCCGCGAAGGCCTGCGCCAGAACCCGGCCATGCGCCAGGACGCCCTCAGCCAGTCCCTGGAGAAGCTCCTGTCGTCCCTGCATGACGTGCGCAAGGGCGACGACCTCGTCCTCACCTACCTGCCCGGCTCCGGCCTCCACGTCTCCGGCGGCGCGTCCGGCGGCGTCCACATCCCCGGCAAGTCCTTCGCCGACGCCCTCTTCAGCTCCTGGCTGGACACCCACCCCATCTTCCCCAAGTAGGCGCTCGGCCGGCAGGGAGGTTGGGCCTCAAATTGGATGCGCGTTTCTCCTAGGCTGCGGGTCTGAGCGCGGTAGTCTCAGACCCACCAACATCCTTGTCAGGAGGAATCGCACCTATGCGGACACGTCTGGTTCTGGCTGCGCTCGTTGCCCTCTCCACGGGTTGCGTCTCGCAGGGGAAGTTCAACGAGAAGGCCCTGGAGGCGGAGGGGCTGACGAAGAACCTCACGGACGAGAAGGCGGCCCGCGCGGCCGCCGAGGCGAAGGTGAAGGAGCTGGAGGAGAAGCAGGCCGCGCTGGAGCAGGAGAAGACCGCGCTGCAGACGCGCCTGGATGCCTCCGAGAACCGCCTCACCTCCGCCGCGGCCGAGCGCCGCGCCCTGGAGGACAAGAACGCGCAGCTGGCCGCGCTCAACGAAGAGCTGGGGCGCAACGCCAAGAAGCTCGCGCAGGCGAAGGAGGAGCTGGAGAAGAAGAGCGCCGAGTACGAGAGCCTGGCCCAGTCCCTCAAGCAGGAGATCTCCGACGGCAAGATCGAGCTGTCGGAGATGAAGGGCCGGATGACGGTGCAGCTCAAGGACAAGATCCTCTTCGCGTCCGGCTCCGCGCGCGTGGGCAAGGAAGGCCAGGAGGCGCTGGTGAAGATCGCCGACGCGCTCAAGACGGTGAAGGGCCGCATCGTGCGCGTGGAAGGCCACACGGACGACGTGCCCACCGGCGGCGGACAGTTCCCCACCAACTGGGAGCTGAGCCTGGCGCGCGCGATGGCGGTGGTGCGTTCGCTGCAGGACTCGGGCGTGGATCCGACCATGCTTTCCGCGGCGGGTTATGGGCAGTACCAGCCGCTCGTTCCCAATGACACACCGGAGCACAAGAGCCAGAACCGGCGCATCGAGATCGTCCTCGCTCCGAGCCTCGGAGGGCGCTAGGAGGGGGCGCGGGAGAGATCCGCGCACCCTTCATGAGAACGCTCCTCTGCGTCGTCTGTGTATTGCTTGCGTCCGGAGCCGTGGCACAGGCTCCGGATGCAGGGACCCTCGCTGGTGATGCTGGCGTTCCCACGGGCGAGCTGACGAAGCCGCCCGCGCTCCTGCGCCAGGTCGAAGCCGCCTACCCGCCGGACGCCGCCGCCCAGCAGCTCGAGGGCACGGTGGTGATGTTCATCGACATCTCGGAGACGGGCGCCGTCACGAACGTCGAGGTCACCCAGCCCGCGGGCCACGGCTTCGACGAGGCCGCTGTCGAGGCCGTGAAGCAGTTCCAGTTCGAGCCGGCGGAGATCGACCACGTCCCCGCGCCGGTGCGCATCCAGTACGCCTACCAGTTCGTCTTCCGCGCGCCGGAGCCTCCACCGGAGGCCGCGCCGGACGGCGGTGTCCAGGAGCCGCGGGGGCCGGTGAACTTCAGCGGCCGGGCGCTGGAGCGCGGCACGCGCAAGCCGCTGGTGGGCGCGGAGGTGGTGCTCACGGAGCTGGACCGCTCCACCGTCACGGACAGCGAAGGGCGCTTCTCCTTCCGGGGCGTCCCCGTGGGCACGCACCCGGTCATCGTGGTGCTGGGCAACTACGACCGCTTCAAGACGCAGGAGACGATTGAGGCGGGCCAGGAGACGCAGGCCACGTACTACGTGCAGCGGCGCATCTTCAGCCAGTATGAGACGGTGGTCCGCAGCGAGCGCGAGCGCAAGGAGGTGACGCGCACCACCCTCACGGTGGCGGAGGTGCAGCGCGTGCCGGGCACGCAGGGCGACACGCTCAAGGTGGTGCAGAACCTGCCGGGCGTGGCGCGGCCCGCGTTCAACGGCGGCGCGCTGGTCATCCGCGGCACCAGCCCCCAGGAGTCCGGCGTCTTCCTGGACGGCCTGCGCATCCCCATCCTGTATCACTTCGGGGGGCTCACCTCGGTCTACAACTCGGACCTGCTGGAGGCGGTGGACTACCTGCCCGGCAACTTCTCCGCGTACTACGGCGACATCACCGGCGGCGTCATCAACGTGCGCAGCCGCGAGCCCCGGACGGACCGCCTGCACGCCACGGTGGGCCTCAGCGTCATCGAGTCCAACGCGGTGGTGGAGGGCCCCCTCACGGACACGCTGAGCTTCGCCATTGGCGGCCGGCGCTCGTACATCGACCTGGTGCTCAAGGCGGTGCCGTTCGACGACGACAGCCTCCAGGTGGCGCCGCGCTACTACGACGCGCAGGCCAAGCTGGTGTGGAAGCCCAACAGCCGCCACACCTTCACCCTGCAGGGCCTGACGTCGCGCGACCGGCTGGCGCTGCTGCTGGACCAGCCGGCGGACAACGACCCGTCCATCAACGGTGGCCTGGACGTGACGACCGGCTTCAACCAGCTGCGCCTGCGGCACCAGTTCCGCGAGGGCAAGCTGACGCTCGACACGCACGGGCTGATTGGCAACACCCTCCTGGACTTCCAGGTTGGCGAGCGCGGGCTGCGCATCGCGTCCACGGACCTGTACCTGCGGCCCACGGTGGAGTACGCGTTCAACGACCGCGTGACGGTGGCGGGCGGCCTGGACGTGGTGGCGAACCTGGCGAAGGTGACGGCCAGCATCCAGCAGCCGCCGCGCGAGGGCGAGCCGCCGTCGCCGCTCGTCACGGAGGACCTCATCCACATCGATGGGGACTTCACCCAGTACTACCCGTCCGCCTGGGCGGAGGTGCGGTGGCGGCCCCTGGAGAACCTGCTGGTGGTGCCGGGCGTGCGCACGGAGAGCTACGTCTTCACGGACCAGCAGGAGGTGAAGCACACGGTGAACCCGCGGGTCGCGGTGCGCTACGCGCTCACGGAGGCGCTGACGCTGAAGGGCGGCGCGGGCGTCTATCACAGCCCGCCGGTGCAGGATGAGCCGTCGCCGGGGTTCGGCAACCCGGACCTGGGGGCGAAGCGGTCGCTCCAGTACAGCGTGGGCGCGGAGTGGCAGGCGCGGCCGGAGTGGTTCGTGGGCAGCGAGGTCTTCTACAACGACCTGGATGACCTCATCGTCCGCTCGAGCGCGCGCGTCGAGCGGGACGGCGAGTCCGTGCCGGAGAACCTGAAGAACGGCGGCGTGGGGCGCATCTACGGCTTCGAGCTGCTCATCCGCCGCGCGCTGACGGACCGGCTGTTTGGCTGGATTGCGTACACGCTCAGCCGCAGCGAGCGCCGGGACGCGCCGGGGGCGCGCTGGCGCAAGTTCGACAACGACCAGACGCACGTGCTGACGGCCATCGCCAGCTACAAGCTGCCGAGGGGCTGGGAGGTGGGCGCGCGGTTCCGCTTCGCGTCCGGCAACCCGACGACGCCGGTGCTGGGGGCGAAGCGCGACGACACGACGGACGTGTTCATCCCGTACTACGGGCGGGTCAACTCGCAGCGGCTGCCGTCGTTCAACCAGCTGGACCTCCGCGTGGACAAGAACCTCGTCTTCGACACCTGGAACCTGGACCTCTACCTGGACCTGACGAACGCGTACAACAACCAGTCGGTCGAGGGCGTGGCCTACAACTACAACTACTCTCAGCGCGAGTTCTTCAAGGGCCTGCCCATCCTGCCCGTGCTCGGCCTGAAGGGGGCGTTCTGACGCCATGCGCACTCCCGTCCTCTTGTCTGTCATTGCGTTGCTGGGGTCGAGCGCGTGCACGGGCTCCAACTTCGAGGAGCCCAGCGAGGTTCGCCGCGTGCGGGTGCTCGGCATCAAGGCGGAGCCGGCGGAGCTGGCGTTGGAGCCGAACGCCTCCACGCCGCCGCCGCCGGTGACGTTCAGCGCGCTGGCGGTGACGCCGGACGCGCGTCCGGTGGTGGTGACGTACGCGCTGTGCCGGCCGGACGTGAATCCCTACGGGGACGTGGCGTGTCCCGGGGACAGCGGGGTGCCGCTGCGGGACGGCGTGCTGTCGTTGAGCGACCCGGCGGTGCAGGCGCTGCTCATCGCGTCGTTCCAGGCGGCCACGGGGAGCACGGGCGGCGGGGACGGGGGGACGTTCGACTTCAACGACCCGCAGGTGCAGCAGGTGTTGCAGGCGGGGCTGCCGCTGTTCGTGGGGTACGAGGCGACGGACGGCAGCGGGACGCCGGAGGGCGTGGAGCGGGGCGTGCGGCGCATCACGCTGCGCTCGACGGACGCGCCCAACCAGAACCCGGTGATGCAGGACGTGCTGTGGGACGACGCGCCGCTGTCCGGGCCGCTGCCGCTGGGCGCGGAGGTGACGTTCACGCCGGTGTTGGGGGCGGGGAGCGAGGAGACCTACGCCACGGCGGACGGGACGCAGACGGAGCAGATCTTCTTCAGCTGGTTCGCGACGGGCGAGGGCGAGGTGGGCTCATTCCGCTCGCTGGAGCCGGTGGACGGCAAGCCCGGCGACCCGACGACGACGTACACGACGTCCGCGACGCCGGAGCGCATCACCCTCTGGGTGGTGGCCCGCGATGGCCGCGGAGGCACGGACTGGACGACGCGCACGGTGGACGTGGGGCCTTGAGGGCCGAATCCTGCGGCGCAGCGTGGGCGCGGAACCGGAGGCCCCGCCGTCGCCTCTGGGGGGGAATGCAGGCGCCCTGGAGGGGCTTCCGTCGGATGGCGGCAGCCCCTGACCGGCTTCACCCCGTCAGCGACGCGGACGCGCGTCCCAGGCCCTCCGCCACGGAGGTGAAGGCGTCCGCCGTGCGCACGCGCTCCGCTCCGAAGCGCTTCACGTACAGCTCCCGCACCGCCGGAATCTGCGACGAGCCTCCCGTCAGGAAGACCGCGTCAATGTCCCGGGCCTCCGGGTGCTTCGCCAACAGCCCCTCCGTGCACTGCGACAGCTCCTCCAGCAACACTCGGCTCGCGGACTCGAACTCCGCGCGCGTCATCGGCTCGTGCAGGCGGATGCGCGCCTCGTCGAAGTCGATGGTCGCCACGTCCTCGCTCGACAGCTTCACCTTCGCCGCTTCAATGGACCGGAACAGCCGGTAGCCCAGGTTGTCCATCACCAGGTCGTAGAGCGCCTGGATCTCCGCGGGGTGGTCGCTCGTGTCGAGCATCACCTCCAGCAGCTCCTGCGTGGACTTCTCCCGGATGAACGACATCTCGTGCCAGTTGAGCAGCTTCGCCAGCACGTGCTGCGGAATGGGCAGCCGCTTGTGGCTGAAGCCCTTCACCCTGTACGTGGACCCCGCGCCGAACCTGGGCAACAGCTTGTGCCGCATGATCTCCGCGTCGAACCGGTCCCCGCCGATGCGCACGCCCGTGGACCCCACCACGTCCGGCCTGCGGTCCAGGTTCCCCCGCCGCGACGGCCCCAGCCGCATCAACGTCAGGTCCGTCGTGCCGGCGCCGAAGTCCGCCACCAGCACCAGCTCGTCCTTCCGCAGCCGCGCCTCGTACGCGAGCGCCGCCGCGATGGGCTCGATCAGGAACTGCACCTGCGTGAAGCCCGCCAGCTCCGCCGCCTTGCGCAGGCGCTTCTCCGCCAGCGCGTCCGCCTCCGGGTCCGGCGTGAAGACCGCCGGCCGGCCCAGCACCACGGACGTGGGCGGCTCGCCCAGGTGGGCCCCGGCCGCCTCGCGCACGCGGCGCAGCAGGATGGCCACCAGGTCCTCGATGGTGTACGTGCGCCCCTTCACCTGCGTGGCCCGGAAGGACGAGCTGTGCAGGAAGGACTTCACGGACTGGATGAACCGCCCGTTGTTGTCCTCCAGGTAGCGCTGGATGGCGTCCGCGCCCGTGAACACCTCGCGCTCGTCCTCCGCGAAGAAGAGCACGGAGCGGAACAGCCGGGGCTCCGGGGTGTGGGGCTGCAGCGGCAGCACGGTGCCGTCCGGCAGGGCCAGGGCGGTGTTGCTGGTTCCGAAGTCGAGTCCGCAGGCGCGCATGGGGGGGCGCCCCTTATCGCCATTCCCCCGGACGCGGTAGCCCCAAAGTGACCGCCGCAGGGCGAGCGGATGGGCGAGCGCCCGCAGTCCACCGGCTTGGCGCCCCACGGGCCACCGCCATCTTTGTCCTGTCCTCTCTTTGACAGGAGAACCCCATGAAATCGCGCGCAGCATGGCTCGGCGCCGGCGTCGTCGCACTCGCGGTGAGCACCACCGCCTGCCAGGACGGAGACCGCTCTCGCCAGACCGCCACGGACAACAGCCCGGGACAGCAGGTGGCCCAGGCCCAGGCCCAGTCGGAGAAGGCCTTCGACGACGCGCGCGACGCGCAGAAGGAGGCCTCCAGCCAGCAGCGCGAGGCCGCCTGCGCCCAGGAGGACTTGCAGCGCAAGCAGCAGGAGCTCCAGGAGGCCCAGGCCAGGGCCCAGAAGGAGTCCCAGGAGGCCCAGGCCAGCCAGCAGCAGGCGCAGGCGCGCACGCAGCAGGCCCAGGCCGTGGCCCAGCAGGCCCAGGCCAGCGCGTTGGCGGCCCAGCGACAGGCGCAGCAGGGCTTCGCCACCCAGCAGCAGCAGGCCTCCAACGAGAGCGCCGCGGCCAGCCAGCAGCAGGCCGCGAACGCGAGCACCGCCACGCAGGAGCAGCAGATCTCCGGCGACGTGCTCAGCGCGAGCGCCCAGGAGGTGCTGGTGAGCCAGCGCGGCGAGCCCCAGCTGCGCCTGAAGGTGGGCCCCGGCACGCAGGTGCAGGTGGACGGCCGGGCCGCGAGCGCCTCGGACATCCAGGAAGGCGCGCAGGTCCGCGCCTCCTACCGCACGGACGCGCGCACCGGCGAGCCGCAGGCGCTGCGCATCGACGCCACCTCCCGCGCCCAGCCGGCCACGCCCGCGCCGGTGGAGAGCGGCGAGTCCTCGCCCGGCGTGCCCCGGTAGCCGCGACGCCGGACATGCCACGGCCCCGTGCCTTCGCGCTTCCCCACGCGAGGGTCCGGGGCCGTGCCGTGTCGCAGCCTTGCAGGGCGCCTTCGCGTTACGCGGCCAGCTCGGCCTGGTCCAGGCCGGCCTCGGCCATCAGGCTCGCCAGCTCCGCCTTCAGCTTGTCCTTGGCGCGGATCTCCAACTGGCGGGCGCGCTCGCGGGAGAAGCCGAAGTGCTCGCCCAGCTCGCTCAGGGTCATCTCCGAGTCGCTCATCACGCGCTGCTCGATGATGAAGCGCTCGCGCGGGTCCAGGCGCATCAGCGCGCGCTGCACCAGCGTGCGGGTGAGGCCCGCCTGCTGCCGGTCCGCGACCTCGTCCGCGTGGGAGGCCGACTCGGACTCCACGAAGTCCAGGTGCGTGGCGTCGCCGTCCTCGCCCACCGGCGCGTCCAGGGACAGGTCCCGGCCGCCCATGCGCTGCTCCATCTCGCGCACCTCCGTGGGCTTCACGTTCAGCTTCTTGGCGATCTCGTCCGCGTTGACGATCTGCCCCTCGCCGGCGCCCAGCTTCTCCAGCTCGCGGCGCGTGCGGGCCAGGCTGAAGAACAGCCGGCGCTGCGCCTGCGTCGTGCCCAGCTTCACCAGGCTCCAGTTGCGCAGCACGTAGTTCTGGATGTACGCGCGGATCCACCACACCGCGTAGGAGATGAGGCGGATGCCCTTCTCCGGGTCGAACTTCTGCACCGCCTTCATCAGGCCGATGTTCGCCTCCTGGATGAGGTCGGACATCTTCAGGCCGTAGGAGCGGTACTCGTAGGCCACCTTCACCACGAAGCGCAGGTTGCTCGTCACCAGCCGGTGGCCCGCGGACAGGTCGCCCGCGCGGAAGGCGCGCGACAGCGTCTGCTCCTCCTGCGGGTTCAGCAGCGGGTACTGGTTGATCTCCGAGAGGTACGTGGAGAGCGAGTCGGCGGAGGAGAAGGAGTTGGAAGCCTGCATGGGGGTCTCTCTCGGGGAAGAGGGCGGTGTGTGCGACCGCCGTTTGCTGCGACGGGGAGACCTTTAGCAACGCACGGGCCAATGCCAGCCGATAGGCAACCTCAATGATTCCAGGCCGTTGCGCGAAACAGCTTCAATGCTTAGGGCGGAACCCGGCACTTTTTACAGCGCGGGGTCCCGACACTTCTTCCGGGTGCCCCGCAGGGAGGGTTGCCAGCCCTGCGACCCGGGCACAGGGCGGATCACATCCCGCAGGGATGTGGGCAGGCCCCGGCCCCCAGGCCTGGGGACCGGGGCGGCGGGGGGCCGTCAGGCGCGGCCGTCAGGGCGTGGTGGGCCGGGAGACGGAGCCCACGTCCACCTCGTGGGTAAGGGGCTGGCAGGGGCCGGTCCCTCCGGCCAGCAGGTCGGCCTTCCAGCAGCGCTGGTGGCCGGGCGCGGCGAGGCAATGACAAGCATGGCGCTCCCGGCCGCGAGGGCCAGGAGGCGAGAGGGCTTCGAGCACAAGGACAGACTCCCTGGCTGGAGTGGGTTCAGGAATGTCTGTCATGGCTTGTCGGGATGACATCTTCATCCGGAGCGCGTCAGGTCAAGGCCTTGCGCAGGCGTCTGGGAATGGCCTCCGCGTTCCAGCGCTGCACCTCGCGGGCGATCTCGGCGGACTGCTCCGCGCGCTCGTCGCGGACCCGGGGCAGGAGCTCCCGCGCGGCCTTGCGCTGGCCGGGCGGGGCTTCGGCGGCGGCGCGCTCGAACAGCTCCAGGCGCACGTCCGCGTCGTGCAGCGCTCCCAGGCCGTCCTGCAGGGGCACCAGGACCTCCAGCAGCGCGCTCACGGTGCGGCGGAAGGCGGGCTGGAAGATCTCCAGCTCATAGCGCAGCTTCTTCAGGTCCTTGCGCAGGGCGTGCGCGGAGGCGGCGTCGGGCGCGTCCGCGTAGCGCTCCAGGCGCTTCTCCACGCGGCGCAGGCGCCAGCGCAGGTGGCTGCGCACGCGCTTGCTGGCGAAGCGGTGGGGGTCCTCCAGCGTGTCCAGCTTCTTCAGGAGGCGCGGCACGGTGCGGTCCGTCCAGCGCTCCAGCGCCCTGCGCAGGGTCTTCTCCTTGGCCTCCAGGCCGGACAGGTGGGATTCACGCAGGCTGGCCAGCGCCCTGCCCGCGTCCCTCTTCCCCTTCGCGGCGGCGTTCAGCCAGCGGTCCTGGACGTGGAGATCCCTGACGTCGCCCAGCGCGTCCTGGAGGCGCTTCACGTCCGCCTCCAGCCGGGTGAGCTTGCCGGTGGCCTGGAACACCTGGAGCGCGGCGCGCAGGCGGCGGGTGGCCACGCGCATGTCGTGCACGCCGTCCTCGTCCAGCGCTCCGTCCAGCAGGCTCTCCGGGGTGCGCGCGTCGGCGAGCCGGCCGGCGAGGATGCGGCGGGCGGCGTCGCCCAGCGCGGTGTCGGGGCCCAGGCCCCGGATGGGAGTGGGGTGCGGCATGGGGCGTCAGTCCTCCGGGTGGGCGTACTGCTGGACCATGCGCTCCGCGGCGTCCGGGCCGTCCCAGCCGAGGATGCGCGCGTCCTTGTCCGCGAAGTGCACCACCGCGAGGAAGAAGTGCTCCAGCTCCTCGCGCTCGCGCTGGGACAGGTCCTGGTAGGAGTGGAGGTCGTCGGAGCGGGTGGCGTTCACCGGCACGACGAGCAGGCGGTCATTGCGCTCGCGCTCGCCGTTCTTCGCGCCCCGCGGCTTCTGGTCCACCAGGAGCACGCCCAGCGGCCGGCAGGGCAGCACGACGCCCGGCCAGGTAGGCACGTCCCAGTACACCAGCGCGTCCAGCGGATCCCCGTCCGGGCCCTTCGTGCTGGGGATGAAGCCCCAGTCGAACGGGTAGCGGAACCCGCGCGTCAGCGGCCGGGACAGGGTGAAGGCCTGGAGCTTCGAGTCGTATTTCAGCTTCACCGTCGAACCGCGGGGCGACTCGACGACGACGTGCAGCGCATCCTGGAAGCCGCGCAGCGGCAGGCGGGTGAAGTCGGTGGCCATCAGCCTTCAGGCTGGGGTCGCCCTTCTGTCTCCGGCAAGTGCCCTCCTGCCGCGGCTTTCACTCGCGAACCCTGGCGCGGCGCCGCAGCTCCCAGCAGCCCGGACACAGCGGCATCGCCTCCTGGCGGACGCGGTGCTCACACCGCGGGCACATGAACGCGCCGCAACGGAAGCACGTCCGGTTCGCGGCGATGTCCTCGTGTCGCGCGCAGACGGCGCGGGCCGGCGCGCCGCTTACGTCCAGGCCGCCCCCGTCATCCCAGGCGGGCGGGTGCAGCCCGGCCAGGAGGTGGCCCGCGATGGCATGCGCGGCGGGGCCGTTGGGGATGACGAGCGAGAGGGTGTCCTGCTCGATGCAGACCGGTGGCAGGTCGAAGGCGTTGAGCTCGCCAGCAGGGATGTCGACGGGATGCATCGCGGGGGCTTGTAGTCCACCGCGCGCGATGCACGCCAGCCACCGCCCGCGCTAATGCAGGGGCGGGCCCAGGGGCGGCGCCGGCTGACGGCGCGCCACCAGCCTCCGCGTGGCGCGCGCCGCGGCCAGGCCCCCCAGCGTGTACCAGGCCACGGTGAGCAGCGACGTGGACGGGCGGGCCCGGGACGGCTTGCGACCCAGCCCCAGCCTGGGGGGCAGCACCACCGCGCCCAGCCCGGCGAGCAGGCCCAGCGTCGCGCCGCGCAGGTAGGGGCGCCGGGGGCGTCCCAGCGCCACGAGCGAGAAGTAGAGGCCGTTGGACAGCAGGTCCCCCGCCAGCGTCTGGCGGTGCAACTGGCGCCCCTTCGCCGGCTCGCCGCCGAGGAAGCGGACGCCCTTCTCCAGGGAGCGCATGCCCAGCACGTCCATGCGCGGCGGGTGCTTCAACACGCGCCGGGCGCTCTCGTGCACCAGCGTGAGCGCGGTGGCGCCGACGAGGCCGGGACCCAGGGCACGGAACACGATGCGGGGCGGAGCAGGAGGTTCGATCATGCCTCCCAAGCTAGGCACCGCGCGCACGGGGTTCCCGCCCGCGTCCGCCTGCCCGCCCGCCCACCTGCCGGTGCTCCGCCGGGCCCGCGCGTCAGGAGCTGCAGCTCACCACCAGGTGCCGTCCCCACGCGGGCGGCGAGGCCGCGAAGGCCTCCTGGCCGGGGTGCTCGTCGAAGGGCGCGGACACCAGCGCGAGCACGCGGTCCACCTCCGCGAAGTCCCCCTCCTGGGCCCGGGAGATGGCCTGCTGCGCCACCCAGTTGCGCAGGACGTACTTCGGGTTGACGCGGTCCAGGCGCGCGTGGCGCTCCGCGTCCTCGCTGCCCTCGGACTCCAGCCGCGCGCGGTAGCGCTCGGCCCACCCGTCGAAGCCCTCCGGCGGCAGGAAGTGGTCGCGGAGCGCGTCGTTGCGGGCGCCGGGGCTGGAGTCGAACCGGTTCAGCGCGCGGAAGAAGCGCGTGTAGTCCACGCGCGAGCCGGCCATCAGCGCGAACAGGTCCTCCAGGAGCGAGCGGTCCTCGTCGCGGGCCTCCCGCAGGCCCAGCTTCTCGCGCATGCGCGCGAGGAAGTGCCGCGTGAACGTGGGCTGGAAGAGGGTCAGCGTGGCGCGCGCCTCGTCCTCGGTGATGAGCGTGAGCAGCGCCTCGCCCAGGCAGGCCAGGTTCCACAGCGCGACGCGCGGCTGCTGGTCGAACGCGTAGCGGCCCTGGTGGTCGGAGTGGTTGCAGATGAAGCCGGGGTCGAAGTCGTCCAGGAACCCATAGGGACCGTAGTCCAGCGTGAGCCCCAGGATGGACATGTTGTCCGTGTTCATCACGCCGTGCGCGAAGCCCACCGCCTGCCAGCGCGCGACGAGCGCCGCGGTCCGCTCCACCACCTCCGCGAAGAAGCGCGCGTGGCGGCCCTCCTGGCCCGCCAGGTGCGGGAAGTGCGCGGCGATGACGTGGTCCGCCAGCGTGGCCACGTGGCCGGGCTGCTCCGTGTGGTGGAAGAACTCGAAGGTGCCGAAGCGCACGTGCGATGGGGCCAGGCGCACCAGCATGGCGCCGGTCTCCACCTCCTCGCGGTACACGGGCGCGCGGCTGCCCAGGACGCACAGGGCCCGGGTGGTGGGGATGCCCAGCGCGTGCAGGGCCTCGCCGGCCAGGTACTCGCGGAGGGTGGAGCGCAGCACCGCGCGCCCGTCACCGCCGCGCGAGAAGGGCGTGGGCCCGCCGCCCTTCAGGTGCAGGTCCCACCTGCCGCCGTCCGGGGCGCGCACCTCGCCCAGGAGCAGCGCGCGGCCGTCTCCCAGGCGCGGCACGTACACGCCGAACTGGTGCCCCGCGTACACCATGGCCAGGGGCTCCATGCCGGGCAGCGGCGTGGCCCCGCCGAACACGCGCGCGAACTCCGGGCGCCCCGCCTCCGCCGCGTCCAGGCCCAGCAGCCGCAGGGCCGCCGGGTTCACGCTCACCACGTGCGCGTCCGCGAAGGGCGCGGGCGCCACCCGGGCGGCGAACCCGGGGGGCAGGCGGGCGTAGGTGTTGTCGAAGACGAGCTGTTCGAGCGAGGCCATGGATGGAGACAACCCCCGTCAGGGGATCTGCATGCCCCGCTGGACCGCGGGGCGGCTGCCCACGCGGTGCAGGTACTGGAGGAGGTTGGGCGTGTCGGTGAAGAGCTCCGGGAAGAGCTCCCGCGTGGTCTTCAGCCAGGGGTACGTGGCGATGTCCGCGATGGAGTAGGTGGTGGCCAGGGAGTCGCGCGACGCCAGGTGCCGCTCCAGCACGCCGAGGAGGCGCTTCGCCTCCGTCTGGAAGCGGTCGATGGCGTAGGGCACCTTCGTGGAGGCGAAGCGCCCGAAGTGGTTGAGCTGGCCCAGCATGGGGCCCACGCCGCCCATCTGGAACATCAGCCACTGCGTCACCTCCGCCTTGCCGCGCGGATCCGTGGGCATCAGCGCGCCCGTCTTCTCCGCCAGGTACAGCAGGATGGCGCCGGACTCGAAGAGGGCCAGGGGCCGGCCCCCCGGCGCGTCGTGGTCCACGATGGCCGGGATCTTGTTGTTGGGGCTGATGGCCAGGAACTCGGGCTTGAACTGCTCGCCCTTGGAGATGTCCACCGGGTGCGTCTTGTACGGGATGCCCAGCTCCTCCAGGGCGATGGAGACCTTGCGGCCGTTGGGCGTCTTGAACGTGTACAGGTCGATCATGCCTTCACTCCGGTGAGCTGCTCGCTCACCTGCCAGAGCCGCTCCGCGAGCGCGTCGTCCCGGGCGGGGGCCGACGGCTTCGCCTTGCGGCATTTGATGAAGTACTCGCCGCTCACGCCCGCCACCTCCGGAGACGACGCCAGGTAGATGGACGTCCTCGCGCCCTTCTCGGGGGAGAGCATGAAGGGCGCGCTCAGCTGGATGAGGTGCTTGAAGAAGCCCTGGCTGTTGCGCCCGAAGCCCGTGCGCACCACGCCGGGGTGCAGCGCGTTCGCGGTGACCTGGGTGCCCGCGAGCCGCTTCGTCAGCCCGCGCGAGAAGAGGATGTTGCTGAGCTTGGCGTTGCCGTAGACGCGGATGCCGTCGTAGCGGCGCCGCTCCGTCTGCGGATCCTCCAGGAAGTCCGGGGACGCCAGGCGGTGGCCCTCCGAGGACACGTTGATGATGCGCGCCGGCCCGCTGGCCACCAGCAGGTCGCGCAAGAGGTGCGTGAGGAGGAAGTGGGACAGGTGGTTCGTGGCGAACGTGGCCTCGTAGCCGTCCACGGTCACCTGGCGCCGGTCGATGATGAGGCCCGCGTTGTTGAGGAGCACGTCCAGCCGCCCGTGGCGCTCGCGGAACGCCCGGGCCAGGTCGCGCACGGACTGGAGGGAGGACAGGTCCGCGAGCAGCGCCTCCACCCGGGCGTCGGGGGCGGCCTCGCGCACCGCGGCGACCGTGGCCGCCGTGCGGGCCCCGTCCCTGCCGGAGAGCACCAGCGTGGCCCCCCGTCGCGCCAGCGCCTTCGCCGTCTCCTGGCCGATGCCGCCGGTGGCGCCGGTGATGAGGCACACCTTGCCGTCGAGTCGGTCTTCGGGAAGCCCTGCCGCCATGGGACGCGCCCTCCTGGAATCCGAGGACGCGTTCTATACGCTCCCCACCCTCCCCGCGCAGGAGAACCTGCCGGGGAGGAGGGCGGCCCGCGTCAGGTGGAGGCCTGGCTGATGTCCTCGGCGGGGCGGCCCCGGCGGTTGCCGCCGCGGGTGGGCGTGATGCCCGGGCGCGCGTCGCCGTTGAGGTGGCTCTCCAGGAACCAGAGGTCCTCTTCCGTCTCGCCCAGGGTCTGGGTGAGGAGGTCCGCGGTGATGGGGTCGTTCAGTTCGTCGGACCGGTGGATGCCGTCGCGCAGGCTGGTGGCGTAGCGGCTCACGCGATCCACGAGCGCGCGGATGTGGGCCTCGCCGTCCACGGCCTGGAGGTCGTATTCCGGCAGCTGGCTGTTGTTGCTGGCCAGGCGGATGGTGCCCTGGGCGTAGCCGCCCAGCGCGCCCGCGCGCTCGGCGTAGGAGTCCGCGTGCTTGCGCACGTGCTTGGCCACGTCGTCGAAGAGCAGGTGGCGGCTGTAGAAGTGCGTGCCCCGGATGTTCCAGTGCGCCTGCTTCACCTGCCAGTGCAGGTCGATGGCGTTGGCGAGCAGCGTGTTGAGCAGGTCGGTGAGCTCCTCGCGCGCGTCCTGGGGAAGGTTCACGTGGCTGGTCGAGTACATGGTCCTGGTCCCTCGCTGGTGGTTTGCGCGCGGCAGACCGTCGGCATGACGTCTCGGCGCTCCCCACAGGGTGGGGATGGCGCGAGCCCTTGGCCACGGCGCGGCGCGCGCTGCCTGGCCGCACGGCTGGCCCGGAGGGCGGGCGGCCAGGCGGCCCCGCCCCGCGTCGGGAGCGGTCAGCCGGGCGGCGCCCCCCGTGGCGGCGCGCTCGCCGGACCCCGCCGTACCGTCCGGGCCCCGCCTTCACCCAGGCGGCCCATGCCCCTCCGCCGGAAGCGGCGGGTGGCTAGGATGGCCGCGGACCGTCAGAAGGGAAGGGTGGAGGACCGGATGTTCGCGTTGGAGCTGGTGGAGAGGTTGCGGCGGGTGTCGCCGGGCGCGGCGAACGCGCTGACGACGCTCGCGGTGAAGAACATCGTCCCGCTGGCGGCGGCCATGGGCTACCGCGTGGACGAGGTGACGGACGCGCGCGTGAAGGCGACGGTGCCGCTGGACCGCAAGACGAAGAACCACGTGGGCAGCGTGTACCTGGGCGCCCAGGTGACGGTGATGGAGCTGACGATGGGCGTGATGCTCTTCCGCCGCTTCCCACCGGGCCAGTACAAGATGCTGGTCAACCGCATGGAGGTCGCCTTCCACGCGAAGGCGAGGTCGGCGGTGAGCGCGGTGTGCGAGCCCTCGGAGGAGCTGCTCGCGAAGCTCGCGTCGGAGCTGCGCGCGACGGGCGACAAGGCGGAGGCGTGGATCCCGGTGCGCCTCTTCGGCACGGACGGGCAGTGCGTCGCCGAGTCGCGCTTCCTGGCCGTGTTCAAGCGCGGGTAGCTAGCGCTGCGGCTCCTCCTCCAGGAGGAAGTCGCCGATGGTCCTCCACATCGCCTCGAACTGGGGGCGGCGGAAGCCGGAGCCGGAGATGAGCCAGTCCACGTGCGGGGGCTGGTGCGCCGGCTGGTCGAAGTGGCCAATGGCATCCAGGTGGTCCGCGCGCACGGCGGTCAGCACGCGGCCGTACACCTGGGAGCGCGTGGGCACGATGCCGTCGCACGCGGTGGGGCCGGGCATGGCGCCGTAGGCCTGCACCAGCGCCGCCGTCTGCGCGGGCGTGTGCAGGGGCAGCTGCGTGAGCGGCATCCGCTGCGTCTGGCTGTAGACGAACGCGTAGATGGTGTGCGTGAGCTGCGCGTACGGGTCCAGCCCCGCCGCCAGCCGCGTGCGCAGGGACGGCGGCCGGGCCTGCGTCACCACGGAGCCGTAGCGCACGCCGGGCCGGTCATGCGTGCCGCCGTTGAACAGGTCGATGCCCTCCGGCGTGAGCTGCGGGATGAGCGACGTGTCGCGCCCCACCTCCCAGAGGAACTTCGCCACCGCGTCGCGCCGCTCGCTGGAGAAGTCCCCCAGCAGCTGGTCGAAGAGCTGATCCAGCAGCGTGGCCTTCCAGCCCAGCTGATCATCCACCCGCGCCATCAGGTGCCCGAAGCGGAACACCACGCTCAAGGGCAGCCGGCCGAAGCGCAGCACGTACATGGTGAACAGCGACAGGAGCTTCAGCAGTTGCTGGCCGAAGAGGCCCAGGAAGAATGTGGCCAGCGGCGTGCCCGCGTGGGGCGTGGACAGCGTCACCACGCTGCGGACGCGGCGCGCGAAGGGCTCCAGCTCCAGCGAGTCCGACACCTGCGCGCCGGGGCTGACGAACAGGCGGGCATCCAGGCCGCCGGTGGAGTGGCCCACCAGGTGGATGGGGCCGTCGTCCCCGGAGGCCGTCTCGCTCACGGCCTTGAGCAGATCCGCCGTGCGCTGGCGGATGGAGGCCGTGGGGTGGGAGACGATCGTCACCACCTCCGCGTCGACTCCCCGGCGGGCGAGGTCCTGCTTGAGGAACTCGAACGCGTGGCCGAAGTAGAGGAGCTCGCCCAGGTTGGTGAAGCCGAAGAATCCGGGGACGAGGTAGACGTGGTGCTTCACGGACATGGGCCCACCAGCATACCCCACGCCCCTGGGATGGGCTTGGAATACCCGGCCTCCCACGCGGTTGACGCGCACCCGGCCGCGTTGACAATTCCGACCGTCCGTTTCCCCTACCCACGAAGGAAGACTCCCCGTGTACCGCAGACTGTTCGCGCTTGGCCTGCTGTGGACCCTCCCCGCCGCGGCGGAAGAGGGCATGTGGACCTACGACGCCTTTCCCTCCGCGCAGGTGAAGAAGGCCCATGGCTTCGAGCCGACCCAGGCCTGGCTGGACAAGGTGCGCCTGGGCTCGGTGCGGCTCGCGGGCGGCTGCTCCGCCAGCTTCGTGTCGCCGGACGGCCTGGTGATGACGAACCACCACTGCGTGCGCGGCTGCATCGAGGACCTGACGACCGCGAAGGACGACCTGCTGGCGAAGGGCTTCCAGGCGAGGACGGCGAAGGAGGAGCGCCGCTGTCCCAAGATTGAAGCCAACCAGCTGGTGGAGATGACGGACGTCACCGAGCGGATGAACGCGGCGACGAGGGGCCTGTCCGGCGCGGCCTTCAACACCGCGCTCAAGAAGGAGATGGCCGCGGTGGAGGCCGCGTGCACCACCGGCACGGACGTGCGGTGCGACGTGGTGACGCTCTACAACGGCGGCAAGTACCAGCTCTACAAGTACCGCCGCTTCCAGGACGTGCGGCTCGTCTTCGCGCCGGAGTTCTCCATGGCGGCGTTCGGCGGGGACGCGGACAACTTCAACTTCCCGCGCTACGGCTACGACGTGTCCTTCGTGCGCGTGTGGGAGGGCGACGCGCCGGCCAGGAGCCCGGACTACCTGCCGTGGGCGAAGGAGGGCGCGAAGGAGGGAGACCTGGTCTTCGTCTCCGGCCACCCGGGCGGCACGGAGCGCAAGAGCACGGTGGCGGAGCTGGAGTTCCAGCGCGACGTGGCGCTGCCCCAGACGCTGCTCCAACTGGCGGAGATGCGGGGCGCGCTGCGCGAGTTCACCAGCTCCTCGGCCGAGCGCTACCGCGTGGCGCGCTCCAGCCTGCGCGGCGTGGAGAACGGGCTGAAGGCGCTGAAGGGCCGGCAGGAGACGCTGGCGGACCCCGCGGTGCTCGCGCGCAAGCGGCAGGAGGAGGCGGAGCTGAGGAGGCGCATCGACGCCAACCCCCAGGCGAAGGCGCTGACGCAGGGCATGTGGGAGGAGACGGCGCAGGCGCTGGACGCGTGGCGCCGGATGATGAACGACTACCGCATGAAGGGCGCGGGGGACGCGTTCCGCTCCGACCTGTTCTCCTACGCGCAGGCGCTGGTGCGCGCGGCGGACGAGCTGCCCAAGCCCAACGGAGAGCGCCTGCGCGAGTACACCGACGGCCAGCTGCCGGCGCTGAAGCAGCGGCTGCTGCGCGAGGCGCCCATCCCGGCGGAGCTGGAGGCGCTGACGCTGACGTTCGGCTTCAACAAGCTGCGCGAGACGCTGGGCGCGGATGACCCGTTCGTGCGCCTGGTGCTGGAGAAGGAGGCCCCGGCGGACCTGGCGAAGGCGCTGGTGCGCGGCTCGAAGCTGGGCGACGTGAAGGTGCGCAAGGCGCTGCTGGAGGGTGGCAAGGCGGCGGTGGACGCGTCGAAGGACCCGATGCTCATCCTGGCGCGCAAGGTGGACGCGGAGACGCGCGCGTCGCGCAAGCGCTACGAGGACACGGTGGAGGCGGTGCTCAAGCGCAACGGCGAGCGGCTGGCGAAGGCGTACCTGCTGGTGAACGGCACGGCGGGCGCGCCGGACGCGACCTTCACGCTGCGGCTCAACTACGGGCAGGTGAAGGGCTGGGATGACAACGGCAAGGCGGTGCCGGCGCTGACCACGTTCGGCGGGGCATACGGGCGCGACACGGGCAAGGAGCCCTTCAAGCTGCCGGCGCCGTGGGTGAAGGCGAAGGGGAAGGTGCCGGACGCGACGCCGCTGGACATGGCGACGACCAACGACATCATCGGCGGCAACTCCGGCTCGCCGGTGGTGAACCGGGACGGGCAGGTGGTGGGGCTCATCTTCGACGGCAACCTGCCGTCGCTGGGCGGCCGCTACCTCTACGTGCCGGAGACGAACCGCGCGGTGGCGGTGCACGGTGACGGCATCATGGCCGCGCTGGAGCACGTGTACGGCGCCACCCGCGTGGTCAACGAGCTGAAGGGCGCGCAGGCGGCGTCCGCGGCGCCGGCGCGCTGAGGCTCCGGGCCCGATGCGCCCCGAACCTGTCCGACGGTCGGACAGGTTCGGGAGGGCTCACCGGCCCTGGGGCTTCCGGGCGTGGACCGCCGGGGCGGCACGGCTCAGCAGGCCCTCCGCCTCCAGCGCGGCGCGCACGGCGGGGATGCTGCCGCGGTGCTCCTTGAAGCGCTGGAGGAACAGGCACACCCATCGCGCCGACGGAGCCCGCGTCCCCCAGTCGCGGCCCGCGGTGCCCCAGGGGGGCTGCTTCATGGCGTCCAGGAAGGGAAGGACGTCGTGCGCCCCCAGCAGCGGGCGGTGCGGCGGAAGGGCCGCGCTCCAGGGCTGGCGGCCGCGAGACGCGGCGGACCGGGTGTGGCACTCGCGCAGGAAGCGATTGAAGGTGCGATGGCCCTCGGGCTCCATCAGGAGCGCTCGCAGCAGCTGGGCCTGCTCTCCCCAGTCCAGCGGCCGCGCCTCGCGACGCAGCCAGGGGCGCGCGCGCCACGCGTCGAGGAGGGGGTCCCGGAACGCGAGCGCGCCCTCCAGGTGGCCGAGCGCGTGCTCGCCGATGACGCCTCGGGGCAGCAGGCTCCGCACGTGGCTCAGGCGATCCTCCCGCCGCATCCCGCGCGTGCGAGCGGTGGCCCAGCGGACGAACGGCATCGTCTTGTCGCCGCCGCGCCGCCACCACACCTCCATGCGGAGCTCCGGCCGCTCCCACGGCGCGAAGGAGGGCAGGTCGCGCTCCATGTCCCCGAACCGCAGCCACTCCACCAGCTCCTGGCGGGCCTCCTTGCGGGCCGCGCGGTGGATGCGCGCCCGCGCGTCGCGCGCGGCCTCCCGGTGCTTCGACGGCAGCAGCGAGCGCGCCATCTGCCGGACCTTCTCGTCTGAGTGGATCATCGCCCGCGGGCCCTCCGTGGCCGGCGGGGACGTGGCGCGCACCCATCACCTGACGCGCACTGGACGTCTCCCTCCGCATCGCGTCGGGTGCAAGACAACCGTGAGCCAGGACCTCCCAGGTGCTTGGTGCGTTGCGTCAGGAGCTCACTACGTTGAGGGCGCGGACCTGGATCCGCCTCTGTCTTCGCGCGGTTGCGTTCCCCGGAGCGTCTCCGTTCGGGCGCCTCCCGGGGTGGTTGGGAGCTGGCGCCCGTCGTGCGGTAGCATCACGAGCGTCTCAGCCGGGGGGAGGGAGGATGCACGATGGTGGTGGAGGCTCCGGAGCCCCGGAAGATGTCGGCCATCATGTTCACGGACATGGAGGCCCCCGCAGGTCAACGCTGGCGGGATGAGTCGCTACAGCAAGCGCTGCACGAGGAGCACGGCCAGCTGGTGCGCGGGCTGCTCGCGCGCCACGGCGGCCGCGAGGTGAAGCGCATGGAGGAGGGCGGCTTCCTCCTGGAGTTCGAGTCCGGCCCGCCCGCGGTGGCGTTCGCGCTGGAGTGGCGCGCCGCCGTGGACGCGCGCAACCGCGCCGTGCCCACCGAGCAGCGCATGTCCGTTCGCGCGGGCGCGCACCTGGGCATGGTGGTGCACCGTGACGGCGACGTGTTCGGCGAGGGCGTCAACCTGGCGGCCCGCATCGAGTCCCTGGCGCGCCCGGGCACCGTCTACGTCAGCGAGACCGTGGCCGCGCAGTTGGAAGGCCGGCTGAAGGCGCCGCCCGTGAGGCTGGGCCGCAACGAGCTGAAGAACATCCGGCTGCCGGTGGCGGTGTTCCGCATCGACTCGCCGTCGGAGGGCCGCGACGAGCGCGCGCTCCTGTCGCGTGTGCGTTCACTGCTGGGCCGTAGGCGCGCGCCCGCGAACGGTTGAGGGTGGGGGGCCGGCCGCGCGGCGGTAAGGTGCCGCGCCATGTCCGAGCTCACCCTGGTCGTTGGTTCCAAGAACTACTCCTCGTGGTCGCTGCGCCCCTACCTGGCCCTGGCCCACACCGGCCAGCCTTTCCAGGAGGTGCTGGTGCCGCTGGACACGCCGGAGACGGCGGCGCTCATCGCCCTGCACTCGCCCAGCGGCCGGGTGCCGGTGCTCAAGCACGGGGACACGTTGGTGTGGGACTCGCTGTCCATCTGCGAGTACCTGGCGGAGGCCTTCCCGGAGGCGCGGCTGTGGCCCGCGGACCGGGTGGCGCGCGCGCTGGCGCGCTCGGTGACGTCGGAGATGCACTCGGGCTTCCAGGCGCTGCGCGCGAACCTCCCGATGAACATCTCCGCGCGCAAGGCGGCGCCGGGGATGGACGCGCCGGGCGTGCACGCGGACATCGCGCGCATCCAGGCGCTGTGGGCGGGCTGCCGCGAGCGCTACGGCCAGGGCGGGCCCTTCCTCTTCGGCGCCTTCTCCATCGCGGACGCGTTCTACGCGCCCGTCGTCACCCGCTTCGTCACCTACGGCGTCCCGTTCCGCCCGGAGAACACCGCGTACCGCGACGCGGTGCTGGGCCTGCCGGCGATGCGCAAGTGGACGGAGGCCGCCCGGGGCGAGCCGGAGGTCGCGCGCTACCGGTAGCTCACAGCCCCAGCGACTTCAGCTGCGCGTCGAACGCGGGCGCGTCCGTGAAGACGTACCCGCGCAGGCCCAGCGCGCGGGCCGCGTCCACGAACTCCGGCAGGTCGTCGAAGAAGGCGGCCTCGTGCGGCGCGCAGCCCGCCTGCTGGAGCGCCAGCTGGTAGATGGCCGGCTCCGGCTTCACGTGCCCCACCTCGCAGCTCATCACCAGCGCGTCGAAGCGCTGAAGCAGCGGCAGCCGGGGCTTCAGGAAGGCCACGTGCAGCGCGTTGGTGTTGGACACCAGCACCCGCTTCACCCGCCCGGCGAGCCCCTCCACGCGCGGCAGCACCGCGTCGTGCACGGTGAAGTGGCTGCTCCACAGGGGCGCGAACTCCTCCATGGGCAGGTCCACGCCCAAGGCGCCGCAGACGTCCCGGCGGATGCCCTCCGCGTCCAGGAGGCCCCGGTTCGCCGCGGTCCACCCCGCGCCGGTGAGCCGCCTCGCGGCCTCCCGCGGGTCCAGCCCCGCCCGCGCCGCCAGCCTGGCGAACAGCCGCGCGTTGTCGTGGAACACCAGCACGTTGCCCAGGTCCAGCAGCACGGCCTTCACGGCGGGGAGGTCGGACACGGGAGGCTCCCGGTGCTCAGATGCGGTAGGCGCGCGCGACGCCTTCCATCTGGCTGGCGACGTCCTGCAGCCGCTTCGCCGCGCCGGTGGTGGACTTCAGGCTGGCCTGCGTCTCCGTCATCATGGAGGACAGGTCCGTCACCGCGCTGAAGATCTGCGCGATGCCCGCGTTCTGCTGGTTCACCGCCCCGGCGATCTGCCGCGCCGCCGCGGCGTTGTCCTGGACGATGGTGGCCAGCTCCTTCAGGTGCTCGCCGCTGGTGCGCACCTGCTCCAGCCCCTCCGCGACGCTGGAGTGGCTCTGCTCCGTCATCTTCGCCGTGGAGATGATGGCGTGGCCCAGGTCCCCCAGGATGTCGCGCACCTTCTCCGTGGCCTGGATGGACTGGTCCGCCAGGTTGCGGATCTCCCGCGCCACCACGCTGAAGCCCTTGCCGTGCTCGCCGGAGCGCACCGCCTCGATGGCCGCGTTGAGCGCGAGCATGTTGGACTGGTCCGCCAGGTCCTTCACCGTCTGGGTGATGCCGCCAATCTGCTGCGTGCGCTCGTTGAGCTGCACGATGCGCATGGCCATCTCCCCGGACTGCTCGTGCAGCCCCTGGAAGCCGCCCAGGCTGTCGCGGATGGCGACCTCGCCCGCGCGGCCCACCTCCTCCGCGCGCGCCGCCACGCCCAGCACCGCCTCCGCCTTCTCCGCGGCCAGCAGCGACGTCTGCTTGATCTCCTGCGCCGTCACCTGCGTCTCCTGGAGCGCGGCGGCCTGGCGGGCCACGTTGCGCTCCTGGACCTCGGAGGCGAGGTTGAGCTCCGCCACGGTCTCGCTGAGGACGTGGGTGCCCTCCTGGAGGCTGGTGGCCGTCTCGCGCAGGTTCTTCATCATCTGCCCGAAGGCCTGGGTGAGCTCGCCCACCTCGTCCCGCCCCGCCGTCACCTCCATCACCTGCGTGAGGTCGCCCTCCTTCACCACGCGGCGGACCACCTCGCTGAGCGCGCGCAGCGGCCGGGTGATGCCGCGCGCCAGCACCCACGAGCCCACGCCCACCGCCGCCACGAAGAGGGCGGCCAGCCCCAGCACCAGCTGGCGCATCTGGTTGAGGGGCGCGTAGGCCTCGTCCGGGTCCACCTGGGCGATGAACCTCCACCCGTCCCCCACGTCGCGCACCTCCGAGCCGTTCACCGCGACCACCTCCACGCGGCCCGCGTCGTCGTGCCCGCTCGGGCGCGTGTCGAACAGCGTCCGGCCGTCCGCGCCCCGCAGCTCCAGGGAGAAGCTCGCGTGGCCGCGGCGCTGGGCGCGGGCGAGCGCGGGCTTCACCAGCTCCCCCACCTGGCCCCAGTCGAACGCGGCGAGCAGCACGCCCAGCCGCTGGCCGCGCTCGTCCATCACCGGCACCGCGAGGGGCAGCACGTGCACGCTGTAGATGGGGTCCTCCACCTCCACGCCCTCCGCGGTGGTGGTGCCGGCCTGCGCCTTCTGGAACCACGGCGCCTGGCGCACCGCCTCCGCGCCCCCGGCGTACGCGTCGCGCAGCGCGGGCGTGCTGGCGGAGACCGCCACGCCGTCGTCGCTGAAGAGCACGATGCCGTTGAGCGTGAGGTAGCGCCGCTGCAGGAGCGACAGCATGGCGTCGCTCGCGGCGGGGTCCTTCGTGCGCAGCGCCTGGCGCAGGACCGGGTCCTCCGCCCAGCTGTGAGCGCTCGACTCGCGCTCCGCCAGGGTGGACTCCAGGAGGTCCTTGAACCCCTCGGCCTCCATGCGCAGCGAGGCGTCGATCTGCGCCTCCGTCTGCTGGCGCATCAGCCGGTCCTGCAAGCCGGTCAGCGCCAGGAGCGGCACGCACGACACGAGGGTCATGTACAGCAGCAGCCGCCCACGCAGCGTCAGGGACGGCAGGATGAAAGAAGGCATGGCACGCCGGCGCGAAGAAGAGGACCCGGGTTCCTATACCAGAACCCGGGCCCCGAACCCCCCTGGCCGACGGGCCGCCTACAGCACGGGCACCCGGTCGGGCAGGTCCCGCGCGGGCAGGCTGGAGTAGTCCGCGTCCAGGTCCAGCCGTACCCGCTGCTTCACGCGCGTGCTGAGCAGCCTCCGGAGCTGACCCAGGAAGCCCGGCGGCGCCGCGATGACCAACTGGTCGAAGGCGTGCGTGTCCACGCCCCGGTCCAGGTGCGCGGACAGCTCGCGCGCGAAGCGCTCGTGCTCCAGCTGGCGCCGGCCGTCCGGCTCGTTCTCTGGCACCGGACCGTGCAGCGTGCCCGCGTTGGGGTTGTCCGCCTGGTTGAACAGGTCGCTGGACCTGGCTCGGCTCTCGTCGTGCTGGAACTGCTCGATGAGGTCCCACTTCTCCGCCTTCGCGTCCGTGGCGAAGAGCCGGGCCCGACTCGCGTTGGCCACCAGGATCCAGAGCCTCTTGTCCGCCATCTTCACGCCTCCTTGTCTCTTGAGGGATGCGGACCCCCGCAGGCCCCGGCAAGCTTCCCCCAGCGAGCCGACTCCCCGTCGCGCGGAGGCCAGGCGGCCCGGCCTCCGCCCCCTTCCTGACAGGGAACACTCCCCGTGCCCCCCGGTGCCTGACGACCTCCGCCCACGTTGACCCGCCGCATGCGAGCGGCGACCATCGTGCGCGGGGGAATTGGATGGGAGTCGGTTGTATGGAGAAGTATTTCATTGTCCTTGGACGGGAGGTGCGCGGTCGCCGCACATGCCACCTGTCCACGCGGCGCACGGCGGGTGAAGCGTCACGTGCCGAAAGTTTTTCCGTCTCGCGCGCGATAGATGCCCTCCCCTGGGTTGCAGGGTGGCTCGACCATGGAAACCTGATCCCCCCATGGGCACCGACGACCTCCTTGCGCTCACAGTCCTGTCCGAACCGGGTGACGCCGTGACCGACAGCGGCGGAGCCCCGGTCGCGATGGCGCCGACCGGACAGGAGGCCCAGGAAGGGGCGGTGCTGGGCAACTACCAGTTGGAGAAGCTCCTGGGCGAAGGCTCCATGGGCCGGGTCTTCCAGGCGCGGCACGTGCGGCTGGGGCGCCAGGTGGCGCTCAAGGTGCTCAAGCCGGAGCACGCGCGGGACAGCTCGTTCGTGCAGCGCTTCTTCCAGGAGGCGCGCACCGTCAATCAGATCAACCACGAGCACATCGTGGAGGTCTTCGACTTCGTGGACGAGTCGCCCGACGGGTACGTCTACTGCGTGATGGAGCTGTTGCGCGGGCGGAGCCTGGCGGAGCTGCTGAAGGAGGAGGGCCTGACGCTGGAGCGCGTGCAGCGCATGGGCGTGCAGGTGTGCGCGGCGCTGGGCGCGGCCCACCAGGTGGGCGTGGTGCACCGGGACATCAAGCCGGACAACCTCTTCATCACGCAGCGCTCCGGGCATCAGGACTTCGTGAAGGTGCTGGACTTCGGCGTGGCGAAGCTCATCACCGCGCAGACGGGCGTGAGCCTCACCGGCACGCTGGACGGGACCATCATCGGCACGCCGGCGTACATGGCGCCGGAGCAGGCCGCGGGGCTGCCGGTGGACGCGCGCGCGGACATCTACGCGGTGGGCAACATCCTCTACGAGATGCTCTCCGGGCACCCGCCCTTCCAGGCGCCGGCCTTCGGGCAGCTGGTGGTGCAGATCATCACCCAGCCGCCGCCGCCCCTGCCCACGCACCTGCCGTCGGGCGAGCGCGTGCCGCCGGAGCTGGCGGAGCTGGTGATGCGCTGCCTGGCGAAGGAGCCGGAAGGACGGCCCCAGCAGCTGGCGGAGGTCACCACGGCGCTCCTCCTGATGCCCACCGCGCCGGCCGCGCCCGCGCGCACGGAGGTGGTGGCGGAGGAGGCGGAGCGGCCCACCCAGCGCATGCGGGTGCCGGGCCTCCTGCGCGACCGGCGGCTCCAGGTGTCGGCGGGGCTGGTGGCGCTCGCGCTGGTGTCCGGCGTCACCACGTGGACGGGGCTTCACTCGATGCGCGCCCCGCGGGCGGAGGAGGCCCCGGCGGCCGCCGCTGTCGCCGCCACGGGGGCTCCGGTCGCGGGCGCACCGGGCTCGGCGGACGCGGTGACGCTCACGGTGCACTCGTCGCCGCCGGGCGCCAGGGTGGTGCGCGTGGACACCGGCGAGGAGCTGGGCACCACGCCGCTGACGAAGGCGCTGAGCCGCAAGGCGGTGCCGCCGCAGCTGCGCGTGGAGCTGGCCGGCTACGTTCCGCTGGAGCGGGCGGTGGAGCTGAAGCAGGATGGCGCCGCCGCGGAGCTGTCCGTGCCGCTCGTGAAGGCGAGCGCCGGGCCCCGCCGCGCTCCCTCGCGCACGCCGGCCCGCAAGGGAGGAAGTCGGGATGCGGTCATCGATCCATTCGCGCCGCACTGAGCACAAGGCCCTGGGCCTGGTGCTCGCGCTCGCGCTGGGGACGCCGCTCCCGGCGGTGGCGGCGGATGCGACGGCCGCCGCCGCGGAGAGCCAGGCGCGGGAGCGGTTCTCCGAGGGCAACCTGGCGTACGACCTGGGCGAGTTCGACCGGGCGCTCAAGTCCTTCAGCGAGGCGTACCGCCTCAAGCCGCTGCCCGCGTTCCTCTTCAACATCGCGCAGTGCCACCGGCAGCTGAAGAACCCGTCGCGCGCGGCCTTCTTCTACCGGCGCTACCTGTCGCTGTCGGAGGGGGAGCCGGCGAACGCGGACGTGGTGCGCGAGCTCATCGCGGAGATGGACGCCCAGGTGCGCGTCCAGGAGGCGCAGCGCCGGGAGCGCGAGCGCTTCGCCCGGGACCGCGAGCTGCAGCGCGCGAGGGAGCAGGCCGCGCTGGCGGAGGCCCGCGCCAACGAGGCGAGGCTCGCCGCGAATTCGTCCTCCGCGCCTGGGCGGGATGGGGCCTCCCAGGCCCTGGCCATTCAGGTGCCGGACGCGTCCGTGGAGACGGAGGCGGGCGCCTCCAAGCCGTGGACGCGCCGCTGGTATGTCTGGGCGGGCGTGGGCGCGGCGGCGCTGCTCGCGGGCGGCGCCGTGTGGCTCGCCACGGCGCCGGAGCCCCGGGACACGACGCTCGGCACCGTGGGGCGGTAGGCGCCGCGCCCGGGGTGCTGCCGCGGCGGAGCGCCTGTGGGCGCGACGCGGCGGTGGAGCCCCGCGCCAGCGCGTCCCGGTCGCGGGGGCGGCGCGTGCTCGGCGGTCAGCCTGGTGGCGGCGGAGACGTGCGCCTGCCTCCGCGCCGCGCGCCTCGGGGGCGGCGCGTGCTCGGCGGTCAGCCTGGTGGCGGCGGAGACGTGCGCCCGCCTCCGCGCCGCGCGCCTCGGGGGCGGAGGCGGCGCGTGCTCGGTGCCGGCCTGGCTGCCTTCAGCGCTGCGGCGGCGCGGCGGCCTGGGCCAGCACCTGCGCGGCGATGCGGCCGATGCGGGCGTGGAACGACGGCGCGTCGTGGAAGGTGAGGCGCACGTCGCCTACCTTCAACTCGTCGCCCGTCGCCAGGAGGCGCGGCTGCTCTGCCTCCAGCGCCTCTCCGTTCACCGTCACCGGCTGGGACTGCGCCAGCCGCTCCACCTGCCAGCCGCCGTCCGGCGTGGGGTGCAGCGCCAGCTGGTCTCGCGACACCGTGGCGTCATTCACCACGAAGGTGTTTTGCGACGCGCGCCCCAGCTTCAGGGGGCCCCGGTCCGCCACCCCCATCAGCTCGAAGCACAGCGCGTCGCCCGCGGGCAGGCAGTCGCGCAGGTCCATCATGGGCAGCCGCGTGGCCGCCACGTTCTGCTCGTCGGGGACGTTCCACGCGCCCGCCTCCCACACCAACCACGCGTGCGGGTACTTGGCGTTGAACTTCTCCTGGAGTGCCATGTGCTGCCGGATGAGCAGCGAGAGCAACAGGGCTCGCATGCCTCAGTCATAACTCCATCCGCCGCTTCCGTGTCGCCCCAGCGGCCATCCAGGTGTCCACGATTGGGCGAATGGGCCGTCCACCGAGGCTACAACCGCGCCACGACGGCCTCCGCCAGCCGCTCCGCCGCGCCCGGATCCATGGGCAGGAAGAGGCACGGCTCCGTCACCTCCACCTCCTGAAGCCGGGTGCGCCCCTCGTTGTCCGTGGCCACGTCCACGCGCGCGTACAGCAGCCGCGCGCCCCCGGACGCCTCCAGCACCTCGTGCGCCACCCGGCGCTCCAGCGGGTCCTCCGGCGTGAAGCCGCGCGGCTCCGTGAAGCCCCGGGGCGCGGTGGACAGCGTGGGCGGGCGGCGCACCGCGTGGCTGAAGACGCCGTTGAAGAAGATGTAGGAGCGCTCGCCCTCCGTCTCGAAGGCGCGCAGGTAGGGCTGCACCATCACGTCGCCCTCCTTCGCCAGCAGGGCCACCTGGGCGCTCGCGTCGTCCCACTGCTCGCGCCGGAAGACGAAGACCTTGAGCCCGCCCGCGGCCACCGCGGGCTTGAGCACCACCGCGTCCCAGCCGCGCTCGCGCGCCGTCGCCGCCACGTCCAGCGTTCCGCCGGGCGGCACCCAGACGGTGGGCGTCAGCGGCAGGCCGCGCGCCTCCATCGCCTTCAGGTAGCCCTTGTGCGTGTTCCACCGGAGCACGTCCGCCGGGTTGAACAGCCGCGTGACGCTCCCCACGCGGTCCGCCCACGCGACGAACTCCTCGCGGCGCAGGTGGCTGTCCCAGGCGTTGCGCACCACCGCCGCGCGGACGCGGCTCCAGTCCACCGCGGGGTCGTCCCAGATGACCGGCTGCGCGTCCAGGCCCAGCGCGCGCAGCGCGGGCACCAGCGGCGCGTCCAGCGGGTACAGCTGCGGCAGTCCGGCGTAGGTGATGACGGCGATGTCCAAGGTGGAGGGCTCCGGGTGGAGGAAACGCGCCGCGTTCTAACGCGCTCCCCCGCCCCGCGCATCCACGCCCCCGGGTCAGGCCAGGCGCGCCAGGGGCTGCTTCCCCGCGGCCGCCTTCTCCACGGTCTGCTGCGTCAGCTGCTCCGCCAGCGCCTTCGCCTCGCGCGCCACCCGCCCCAGCTCCCCCTGGCCGTGGGGGAACGGGGCCGCGGGGCCCTCCAGCGCCAGGAGCTGCTGCCGCAGCGCCGCGCCGTGGGGCGTGCGCTTCGCCGGGTCCTTCTGGAGCAGCTGCATGACGATGAGGTCCAGCGCCAGCGGCACCGCGGGGTTGAGCTGCGAGGGCGGGACGACCTCCTGGTCCACCGCCGCGCGCAGGAGCATCTCCTCCGAGTGGCCGCTCAGCGCGCGCTGGCCGGTGAGGGCCTCGTGCAGCGTGAGCCCCAGGGCGAAGAGGTCCGCCCTCCCGTCGATGTCCTGGCCCAGGGCCTGCTCCGGCGCCATGTAGCCCAGCTTGCCGCGCACGCTGCCGGCCACCGTCAGGTGCGCGCGGGCCGCGTCGCGCGCGATGCCGAAGTCCGACAGCTTCACCTCGCCAATGCGCGACACCAGGATGTTGGGCGGGTTCAGGTCGCGGTGCACCAGCCGCAGGGGCACGCCGTCCGCGCTGGTGCGCCGGTGCAGGTAGTCCAGCGCGGACGCCAGCTCCGCGGCCAGGAACGTCGCGGCGGCCAGGGGCAGCGGCCGGCGGTTCCGCGGGTGGAGCAGCGCGCTCAGGGGCAGCCCGTCCACGTACTCCATGGCCAGGAAGTAGGTGCCGCCGTGGCGGCCCAGGTCGAACACCTGGACGATGTTGGGGTGGTAGAGCGACGAGCACAGCTCCGCCTCGCGCCGGAACATCGTCACGAAGGCCGCGTCGTCCGCGTAGGACGGCAGGATGCGCTTCAGGGCCACCTGCTTCTCGAAGCCGCCCTCCGGCGAGTACGTGGCCCGGTACACCTCCGCCATGCCGCCCGCGCCCAGCCGCTCGTGCAGCACGTACTTGCCCATGACCTCCTGCTCGCGCAGCGCCGCGAGCGCGCTCCGGGTGCGCTCCAGGAAGTGCCGCGCCAGCGTCGCCGTCAGCGCGCCCGTGGCCACGAAGAAGAACGCGCGCACGCAGATGAACAGCGGCGCCAGGGTGACCAGCGGCTTCTCCGGCAGCAGCGGCCGCACGAAGCCGAAGTAGAGCGCCAGGTACTCCGCCGCCACCAGCGCGCCCGCGGCCAGCCCCAGGCGCGGGTTGCTGCGCAGGCCCGCCAGCGTCACCAGCGTGCCCCAGATGACCAGCGTGGGCGCGGTGAGCGCGTAGACCGGCCCCTGGTAGCGCAGGTCGAACGTGAGCACCACCGCCGGGATGCTCACCTCGATGAACACGTTCAGCCACGGGATGGCCGGGTGGAACGCACCGGAGCGCAGCACCCACCACATGCACCCGTAATAGCCAGACAGCACCGTGGACAGCCCCATCAGCGCGAACGTCAGGTCCCAACCCATCGCGGGCCCCAGCGCCGCGGCCACCACCACGCAGATGGCGGACAGGATGCTCATGAAGCGCGCCACCGAAAGCTCCCGCGCCTGCGCGTCACGCCGCAGGTGCGCGTCCAGGAAGCGCGACACGGTGCTCGATGGATTCCGGGTAATCATGTCCCCCCACTCTAGAACGTGGCAGGCCGCGTCATCCGCTGGCCCCCCCACACGTTGGGTGCGCTCCTACCACACCTCCCGCTGCTGGGTAGACCTTTGCAACCCCATGAAGTGGACTTCGGGGGTCAGGTATCGCTGAAATGTTGCACCCCTGCCTCACGCGGCATGAGAGGCACTGGGGGCTTTCCTCGTCGCACCTGTTCCTTTTCCAAGCACTGCCTTCGGGCAGGAGGCTTCATGCGCAGCTCCCGTTTATTGCTGGCCGCTTTGGGCACAGTCCTGCTGTTGGGCAGCGCCTGTAGTTCGGATGAACCCGAGGTCACGGCGGTCTGCGGTGACGGAAAGAAGGAAGGTGCCGAGCAGTGCGATGATGGCAACACCGTCGGTGGCGACGGGTGCGAGGCGAACTGCACGCTCCCTGGCGCGAAGTGTGGCGACGGCATCAAGGCGCCCACGGAGGCCTGCGACGACGGCAACACGGTGAGCGGCGACGGGTGCGAGGCGGACTGTACCGTCACGCCCACCCAGACGACGCAGTGTTGGGCCACGCCGCCCGCGCCGCTGGCGAACGGGGCCACCTGCGAGGTGACGAAGGCGGGCACGGCGGGGAAGCTCTTCGTCGGCATCGTGCTCAAGGACGGCGAGACGCTGACGGGCGGCCAGGTGCTGGTGGACGCCCAGGGCGTCATCACCTGCGCCGCGTGCGACTGCTCGCAGGCGGCCGGCGCCGCGGAGGCCACGGTGGTGACGTGCCCCACGGGCGTCATCTCCCCGGGCCTCATCAACCCGCATGACCACATCACCTACCCGGGCGCGCCCGTGGCCAGCACCAGCGCGGAGCGCTACGAGCACCGCCACGACTGGCGCACGGGCAACAACAAGCACACCCGGCTGAACAACCCGGCCAACTCCAAGGCGGACGCCATCCGCTGGTCGGAGCTGCGCCAGGTGATGGCGGGCACCACCTCCATCGCGGGCGCGGGCGGGCAGGCCGGGTTCCTGCGCAACCTGGACGTGTCCACCGTCGCGCAGCAGGAGGGGCTGGCGGAGGGGTACGCGGACTCGGACACCTTCCCGCTGGGGGACAGCAGCGGCACCACGCTGACGGACTCGTGCTCGTACAGCTCGTTCCCGTCCGCGACGACCATCACGGGCCGCGCGTCCGCGTACCTGCCGCACATCGCGGAGGGCATCGCGGCCACGGCGCAGAACGAGTTCCGCTGCCTGTCCTCGGGCACCGGGAACGTGCTGTTCCCGCGCTCGGCCATCATCCACGGCGTGGGCCTCACCGCCCGGGAGATTTCGGAGATGGTGGCGCACGGCACGGGCCTGGTCTGGTCGCCGCGCTCCAACATCTCGCTGTACGGCGACACGGCGATGGTGACGGCCTTCAAGCGGATGGGCGCGTCCATCTCCCTGGGCACGGACTGGATCCGCTCCGGCTCCATGAACATCCTGCGCGAGCTGCGCTGCGCGGACCACCTCAACACCACGCGCTACGCCAAGACCTTCACGGACGAGGACCTGTGGCGCATGGTGACGGCCAACGCCGCGGACGTGGTGGACTTCTACGAGCGCGTGGGCCGCATCGCCCCGGGCAAGGTGGCGGACCTGGCCATCTTCCGCGTGGGCACGAACGCGGCCTCGCCGTTCCGCGCGGTCATCGCCGCGGAGCCGGCGGACGTGGTGCTGACGGTGCGCGGCGGCAAGCCGCTCTACGGTGACCAAGCGCTGGTGGACGGCCTCAAGGGCACGGACACCTGCGACGCGCTGGACGTGTGCGGCACGCAGAAGGCCGCGTGCGTGAAGTCGGAGATCGGCAAGACGCTGACGGAGTTCCAGGGCTCCACGGACACCCAGGGCCTCTACCCGCTGTTCGCGTGCGGCACCCCGGAGAACGAGCCCACCTGCGAGCCCTCGCGCAGCGCGGTGAACACCAGCTTCCCGGTGGCCGCCGTCAACGGCTCCACCGTCTACACGGGCGTGGCGAGCGCGGCGGACGCGGACGCGGACGGCGTCGAGGACGCCTTCGACAACTGCCCCGCCATCTTCAACCCCGTGCGCCCCATGGACAACGGGCGGCAGCTGGACACGGACGGCGACGGCGTGGGTGACGCGTGCGACCCGTGCCCCCTGGAGGCGGGCACCACCGCGTGCCAGGCCTTCCGCGGCGACGACGACGACCACGACGGCGTGCCCACCTGGCTGGACAACTGCCCCTTCGTGGCCAACGCGGATCAGCAGGACACGGATGGCGACGGCAAGGGCGACGCGTGCGACGGCTGCCCGAGTGACGCGAACGCGTGCGCGGCCACGGATCCGTCCGACTTCGACTACGACGGCATCACCGCCCCCGGCGACAACTGCCCGCTGGTGGCCAACCCGGACCAGCAGGACACGGATGGCGACGGCGTGGGCGACGCGTGCGACGCGTGCCCGGTGGCCAACCCCGCTGGCGCCGCGTGCGCCATCACCGTCTACGACGTGAAGACGACGCCGCGCACCGGCAACCAGTCGCTGGTGGGCACGAAGGTGGTGGTGGACGACGTGGTGGTGACCGCGCTGGATGCGAAGGTGGATAACGGCTACTGGGTGCAGGTGGCGCACTACCCGGCGGGCAAGGGGGCGGAGAACTCCGGCCTCTTCATCTACAGCGCCAAGTCCGCGGTCGCGGTGGGCGACAACATCCGCGTGGAGGGCTCGCTGAAGGACTACTTCGGCCTGCTGGAGTTGACGGACGCGAAGGTGACGAAGAACAGCGCGGCCAACCCGCTGCCGGCGCCGGAGGTGGTGCGCACGGAGGACATCCGCACCAACGGCCCGCGGGCGAAGGCGCTGGAGGGCGCGCTGGTGGAGGTCCACGACGTCTTCAATACCCGCCTGGAGAACACCAACCGCGAGTTCATCGTGGACGAGAACAAGTCCGGCAACCCGGCGTCCTCGGGCCTGATGGTGGACGACCAGGCCTTCAACTACCCCGCGCAGGTGCTGGGCACGGAGTACACCACGCTGCGCGGCGTGCTCACGTTCACCTTCAGCGACCACAAGCTGCTGCCCCGGAGCGCGGCGGACATGGTCATCCCGCTGCCGCCCCTGCCGGCGCTGACGGGCTTCACGTCCGGCGGCTTCGCGCGCGTGGGCGGCACCCAGGCCATTCCCCAGCCGCTCACCGTGAGCATCGCGAACGCCTACCCGGTGGATGTCACCGTGACCATCAGCTCCGCCGACGCGGCGGCGCTGACCGCGGCGGGTGGGCAGGTGGTGATCCCGGCCGGCCAGACCAGCGCCACGGTGGCGCTGGAGGCGAAGGCGGTGGCGGCCTCGGTGACCCTCACCGCGACGCTGGGCACGTCCTCCCTGACGACCGGGCTGCGCGTGCTGGGGGAGGACGAGGCGGCTGGCGCCACGGAGCTCACCCCGGCGACGCAGGGCGTGGCGCCGGGCGGTGTCGCGCGCTTCACCGTGACGTTCGACCGGCCGGTGCCGGCGGGCACCCCGCTGGACGTGACCGTGGCGCCCGCGGGCTTTGGCGCCGTCACCGCCCAGGCCGTGACGGCGGACGCGCTGACGGCCACCTTCGACGTGACCGTGGAGGAGGCCAGCACCGGCTCCGGCACGGTGACGCTGGGCGCGCTGAGCGCCACGGTGAACGTCATCACGGACGTGCCGCGGCTCGTGTCGCTCACCCCGCTCACCGCCACGGTGAACGCGGGCGCGGCGCAGGAGTTCACGGTGACGCTGGAGTCCGCTCCGACGGACGCCGTGCAGGTGCTGCTGGCGCTGACCTCGCCGGCCACGCCCTTCGGCGCGCTGTCCGCCACGTCGGTGACGGTGGGCGCGGGCGAGACGACGGCGACGGTGACGTTCACCGCCGCCGCGGATGGGGAGGGGGCGGGCGCGGTGTCCGCCTCGCTCAACGGCATCACGCGCTCGGCGTCGCTGACCGTGCTCCCTCCGCCCGCGAAGCTCGCCAGCGTCACGCCGGACCTCGTGACGGTGACGGTGGGCACGACGCAGACCTTCACCGTCACGCTGGACCGCAAGGCCCCCGCGGGCGGCGCGGTCGTGGACGTGGCGTTCGCTCCGTCGGAGCTGGGCTCGCTGTCGGCCTCGACGGTGACGGTGCCGGAAGGCGAGACGACCGCCACGGTCGTCTTCACCGCCACGGAGGCCACGGGCGATGGCCAGCTCACCGCGTCCTACCAGGGCGTGACGAAGCAGGCGGCCGTGACGGTGGCCGAGGTGCAGGGCCACGTCGTCATCAGCGAGTTCTGCGGCGGCACCACCGCCAACGCGTCGGACGAGTTCGTGGAGCTCTACAACCCCACGAACGCGGACATCGACATGAGCGGCTGGAAGGTCCAGTACCGGGCCGCGGGGGCGACCTCCAAGTACAGCCAGTCCAGCAGCCTGCCCCAGGGCGCGATCATCAAGGCGCACGGCTACTACCTGCTGGTCGGCAGCGGCTATCCCTCGGACGCGGCCGTGAAGGAGGACGCGAAGTACGGGTTCAACTCGTCCGCCAGCACGTCGGGCGGCGGCCATGTGCGAATCGGAACGTCCGCCCTCGGTGACGCGGATGGTGACGTGAACGCCATCGACACCCTGGGCTACGGCACGGGCGCGGCCCCTGAGGGCGGCCACGCCGCGCCGGCGCACCCCGCGTCCGGCGGCAGTCTGGAGCGCAAGGCCCGGGCGACCTCCTCCTCCGCCTCCATGGCGGAGGGCGGCGAGGACGAGCTCGCCGGCAACGGTCAGGACACGGACGACAACGCGGCGGACTTCGTGCAGCGCTCGACGCGCCAGCCGCAGAACTCGTCGAGCCCCATCGAGATGCCGTAGCGCCGGCGCCTCACCCCGCTCCCCTCACCGGGGAGCGGGGGGCTGAAGCCCCCCTGAAATGAAGACGCCCGGTCCCCTCGCGCGGGGGACCGGGCGTCTGTCCTTCCGGGCCGCGGGCCGCCCGGCCCGGTGGGCCCGGCGCATCAGCCCAAGGAGCTGCGCACGTGGAGGTCGCCGGAGAGGATCTGATCCAACGACGCCATCAGCGGGTCGTAGCTCACGGTGTCGCGGTACAGGTTGTGGTGCAGGAGGATGCCCAGGTAGCCGCCCATCATCGTGTGGGCCATGTGCACGGGGTCCACCTCCGGGCGGAACTCCTGCCGCTTCTGGCCGTAGCGGATCATCCCCGCCAGCACCGACACGTAGAGGGAGATCTTCTCGCGCAGCGCCTCCGTCACGCGGTCGTTGGCCTCCGCGGACTCGGCGGACAGCATCCCGAAGAAGATGCCGTATTCGCGGTGGTAGCGCAGGAACTGCGAGGTGCGCGACACCACGAAGACCAGCTGCTCCCGGCCGGACAGGGTGCGGCGCTCGGCGAGCAGCGGCGTGAACTCCATCAGGTAGCGCTGGTGCAGCTCGTCGATGGCCGCCAGCAGCAGGTCTTCCTTGGTGGGGAAGTGCCAGTACAGGGCGCCCGGCGTCATCCGGATGGCCTTCGCCAGGTCCGACATCGTCGTCGACAGGTAGCCCCGCCGGGCGAACAAGGTGATGGCGGCCTCCAGGATCTCGATCCGCGTTCGCGCGGCCCGCTCCTGTTTGATTTCGCGCTTCGCTGGTTCCTTGCTCATTTCCAGGTAAATCTACACCTCACGCCAGGAGCGTCACCTTAACGATTTCCGACGGGGCGGCGACGCGCAGGGGCGGGCCCCAGAAGCCGGTGCCCCGGCTGACGTAGAGGTGGCTGTCGCCGTCCTGGAAGAGGCCGGCGGCGTGCTTCCAGATGGCGGAGACCGCGAGGGTGAAGGGGAAGAACTGGCCGCCGTGGGTGTGGCCGGACAGCTGCAAGCCCATGCCCGCCTTCGCGGCGACATCCCAATTGGATGGTTGGTGCGCGAGCAGCACGGCCGCGCGGTCGCGGTCGCGGCCCGCGATGGCGGCGTCCAGGTTGTAGCCCTGGGGGCCGTTGCGCATGGACCAGTCGTCCACGCCCACCAGGTCGAACGCGCCGCCCGCGTCTCCAATCGTCACGTAACGGTTTCGCAGCACGGTGAGGCCCAGGCCGGTGAGCGCGTCCGCCCAGGCGCTCGCGTTCCAGTAGTACTCGTGGTTGCCGGTGATGAAGTGCGTGCCCGCGCGCGCCTGGAGGTTCTGGAGCGCGGCGACGGAGTGGCGCAGGTCGCCCACCGTGCCATCCACCAGGTCGCCGGTGATGGCGACCAGGTCCGGCTTGAGCGCGTTGGTCCGCCGCACCAGCTCGTCCATGAAGCGCCGCTGGATGATGGGGCCCACGTGGATGTCGCTCAGGTGGACGAGGGTGAAGCCATCCAGCGCCCTGGGCAGGCCGGGCAGCCGCACCGCGATTTCGTTGACCACGGGCGGATGGAACGCGCTCCACATGCCGTAGCCGGTGAGGCCGCCCGCCGCGAGCACCGCGCCGCCCGCGGTGGCCCGCGCGAGGAACAGCCGGCGCGCCTCATCCACCGGCGGCGCCGCGGGAGCCGGGGGCGCCGCGGGCGGCGCGGTGACGGCCAGGTCCGACAGCGACGGCGGCGGGGCGGGGTCCGGCGCGGGCGTGGCCAGCGGCGCGGCGACGCCCCGGTGGCCCCGCGTGCGCGCCACCAGCCAGCGCACCGCGCCCAGCAGCGCCAGGGACAGCAGCAGGTAGACGGCGACGCCCATCCACGTCCACGCGGCCACGGCGACGATGAACGCGGAGGGCGCCACGCGCGTCACCACCCAGGACAGCAGCAGCGGCAGGCACAGCGCCGTCAGCAGCCCCTTGCCGGCCGCGCGCCAGGTGGGGTTCGCGGACGTGTCGCGGAAGAGGCGCCGGTACAGGTAGATGTGGGCGTAGACCGACGCGACGCTGACGAGGAGGATGAACAGGATGATGCGCAACGGGCTTTCCACCATGGGGAGCCCATCCTTGCGCGCACGCGCCACGGCGCAACCGGCATGCGCGTGAAGAAGCGTGAAGCGCGCGGGGGCTCGACCCTGGCGGAGGCCGGCCGGCTACTTCCGGGTGGTGTCCAGCGCGGCGCCGATCTCCTGCCACTCCTGGGCGTAGGTGCCCCGGGAGAAGGCGCGCAGGTCGTCGCCAGTCACCGTGCCGCGGGAGAGCGCCGTGTCGAGCGCCTTCACGATGGCGTTCTTGTGCGGCTGCTCGACGTACGGGTTGTTCTCGCGGAAGACCTCGCCGAAGAGCGTCTCCAGGCGGCCGTCCTGCTTCAGCCGCTCCACGATGCGGTTCTGGGACACCGGCGCGTCCGAGTGCGCGTGCAGCATCGCGGAGGCGATGCCGCTCTGCGCGTCCGCGTCCGGGAACTCCTCCAGCAGCCCCAGCTCGATGTCCGCCTGGGCGATGGACTCCGCGTCCGCCGGCGAGGGCGGGGCCTTCACCGCCTGCGTCTGCGTGGGCGTGGGGCGCCCGGGGGCGGGGCGCGCGGGCTCGAAGTCGCTGCGGCCCTGGAACGAGCGCACGTTGGCGTTGGCGGGCGTCCGGCCCTGCGCGGCCCCCGGCTTGCCGTCGCGCGAGGCGTCGCTCCGCTCGGACCGCTCGAACTCCGAGCGCTTCGGGGGGAGGGACGGGCGGTTGCCACCATCGACGCGAGACATGAGGGGACTCCAGGGGCGGGGGAAGACCCGTCGCGGTACTCGCGCCGGGTTGCGCACCTACATCCGTTATCGGTCCGTCCTTCCCCCGGGTTGCGTGGCCTGCGGGTCCACAAGCCCCGCCCGGCCGCCCGTCTGCCGCGCCGGAGGCCCCTCCCAATCCGGGATCATCCGGCCTTGGCCGCCTTTCCTCCACGCCAACCCCTTGATTCCCCGGGGATTTCGGCCCGGGCGGAAATCCAGCCGTTCGCCGCGCTGCGTCACCCGGCGGGCGAGAAAATTTCTTCCAGGCCGGCGGGGAGGCTGGTCTGCCACGCCGGGTAATTGTGGCCCCCGCTGTAGGGCCGGTAGGTGACGCGGTGCCCGGCGGCGTGGAGGGCGGGCAGGAGGCGCTGGTTGCCGTCCTGGAGTCCCTCGAAGCGGCCGCAGTCCATCCAGACGTGCAGGGGCGGCTGGCCGGTGCGCCGGGCCAGGTCGAAGACGACCAGGTCGGTGCCTTCGATGGAGAAGGCGCCGGACTGGGACAGCACGCGGCCGAAGACGCGCGGCAGGCGCTGGGCCGCGTAGAGCGCCATCAGGCCGCCCAGCGACGCGCCCAGCACCGCGTGCGCGCCCGGCGCGCGCCGCTCATCCACCAGCGACAGGTGCTCGCGGGCCAGGGGCAGCACGCGCTGGTGCAGGAGGCGCACGGTGGCCTCGCTGCATGCGTATTCCGTGGTGCGGGCCGGGCCGCCGTTGGACACGAAGGCCATGGCCACCGGGCGCATGCGGCCCGCGGCGATCAGGTTGTCCACCAGCGTGGGCAGCCGGACGCGCCTCAGGTAGTCGTCGCCGTCCAGCACCACCATGAGCGGCACGGGGCCCCGCGCGGGCGGCGCGTAGAGGGCCACCGCGCGCTTCCTGCCCACGGCGTACTCGTGGGTCTCCACCTGGTGGCGCGTCACGCGGCCCCTCGTCACGCCGCGCGCGCGCCTGCCCAGCGGCGTGGCCCCGCCCTTCGGCATCCAGAAGCAGTGGTTGAAGTCGCCGAAGCCGTTGTCGGAGCGGCGCGGGTTGAGGACGTCGCGCACGCGGCGGCCCCTGGCGTCCTGGAGCGCATACTCCACGTAGGCGTCCTCGGGCAGCGCCAGCGAGCGCGCCCACAGCCCCCTGCCCACGCGCTCCAGCGGCAGCGGCGTGCCGCGCCAGTCCTGGAAGTCTCCCTGGAGGAAGACGGGGCGGGGGCCCCTCCACACGAAGGTGGCGGTGTCTCCGTCGATGAGCGGCGTGCCCTCTTCGCGCGCGCGGGCTTCCAGCGTCCGGATGTCATCCATGCGTGGCGCGCACTGTATTAGGGGGACAGCAGGTCGCGCAGCGCCTCGGTCAGGTCGGGGTGGCGGAACTCGAAGCCCGCCTCCAGCGCGCGGCGGGGCATCACCCGCTGGCCCTCCAGCGCCACGTGCGCCATCTCCCCGAAGCGCGCCTTGAGCACCAGCCCCGGCACCGTCAGCGCCGCGGGCCGCTCCAGCACCGCGCCCAGCGTGTGCGCGAAGGTCGCGTTGGTGACGGGCTCCGGCGACGTGGCGTTCACCGGGCCGGACAGGGCGGGGTGCTCCAGCGTGAAGCGCATCAACTGGAAGAGGTCCTCGCGGTGCACCCAGCTGACGTACTGCTGGCCGTGGCCCACCTTCGCGCCCGCGCCCAGGCGGAACACCGGCAGCATCCGGTGCAGCACGCCGCCCGCCGGGTGCAGCACCACGCCGATGCGCAGGCGCACCGTGCGGATGCCCGCCTCCTCCGCGCGCAGGGCCTGCGCCTCCCAGGCCTGGCACACGTGGGCGAGGAAGTCGTCGCCGGGCGGGTCCTCCTCCGTCAGCGTCTGCGTCGCGCGCGCGCCGCCGTAGTAGCCCACCGCCGACGCGCAGACGAAGTGCCGCACGGTGCCGGCCTGCCTCAGGGCCTCCACCAGCACGCGCGTGCCCTCCACGCGGCTGTGGTGGATGCGCTGCTTCGCCTCGTGTGTCCAGCGCTGGTCCACCGGCTCGCCGGCCAGGTGCACCACGCCCTCCGCCCCCGCGAGCGCGTCCGGCGACAGCGGCGTGCTCCCGTCGAAGAAGGACCCCGTCACTCCGGCGGGCAGGCGGCCGAGCGCGTGCTCCACGTTCCGGCTGAGCACGTGCACGGTGTGGCCGGCTTCCAACAAACCTTGAACAAGGCCTGGGCCGAGGAAGCCGGTGGCACCCGTGCACGTCACCCTCACGGGGAGTCCTCCGCCGGGGTCGACAGGTCCTGGCCCACCAGCGCCCCCAAGGCGGTGAAGAAGCGCTCCTGCTCCTCCGGCTTCATGCGCCCGGAGTGGCGGTAGACGGGCGCGCCCTCCGCGTCCAGCAGCAGCACCGAGGACGTCTTCGTGGGCAGCTTCCACGGGGGCTGGCCCAGGGTGCCCTTCAGGTCCACCAGGATGGGCACGCCGGCCTTCTTCTCTTCGTCACGCACGTACGACAGGGCGATCTCCCGCGCGGGAAAGAAGTCATATTTCTCCAGATTGGCCACGGCGACCACGGACGCGCTCTCCAGGAGTCCGCGCGCGCGTCCCCGGGCGAACAACTCCGCCTTCAAGGCCGCGTTGAGTGTCGTGGAGTCCTTGTCCTCGTAGAAGAGGATGACGGGTTTCCCACGCCAGCGCGCCAGCTGGACCCGCGCTCCGCTGGAGGTGCTTAACGTCGCGTCCACCGGCTCCGCGTCCGGGGCGGCGCCATGCGCGCTCCCCGCCGCCAGGGTCACCGTCAACGCACCTGTGATCCACGCCTTCATCGGGTGTCTCCATGTCCAAGGTTTTCGGTAAACATTGGACATAGCCTTGACAATCTCTGGACGCAAACGCTACCTCTAGGGGAAAGGCTGCCGCCGTGCTCCCGACTTCGGAGATCCGCTTCATGGCCACCCTGCTTCCCAACGTGCAGCAGACCTCCGCCGGCGCCGCGCACCTTGAGCAGGCCTGGCTGCAGCTCGTGCAGGGGCAGGTGGAGTCCGCGCTCGCCCGGCTCTTCGAGCTGCCGGACGAGCAGGCCCTGGACGCGCGCTGGACACAGGCGGCGGCGCAGGCGCGGGCCTATGCGCTGCGGCCGGCGAAGCGGCTGAGGCCCGCGCTGGTGCTGGCGGGGCACGGGCTGGCGCGCGGGAGCACGGCGGTCCCGCCGGGGCTGTGGCGCTTCGCCGCGGGGCTGGAGCTGCTGCACACGTTCCTGCTCATCCACGACGACGTGGCGGATCAGGCGGAGCTGCGCCGGGGTGGGCCGGTGCTGCACCGGATGCTGGCCCCGGGCCGCCCGGGCGAGGACCTGGCGGTGGTGATGGGGGACCACCTCTTCGCGCGCGCGCTGGAGGCGATGCTGGAGTCGGGCCTGCCGGGCGCGGCGCGGGTGGCGCGCTACTACCTGGGCGTGTGCCGGCACACGGCCGCCGGGCAGTACCTGGACCTGGACCTGGCGCGCGCGCCGCTGGCGGAGGTGTCGCTCTTCCAGACGCTGCGCGTGGCGCACCTCAAGACGGCGCGCTACGGCTTCAGCGCCCCGCTGGTGTGCGGCGCCATGCTGGGCGGCGCGGACGTGGCGCTCCAGCAGGGCTTGGAGCGGGTGGGGCGCGCGGTGGGGCTCGCGTACCAGCTGCGCGACGACCTCATCGGCCTGTTCGGCGACACGTCCGTGGCGGGCAAGGCGTCCGACGGCGACTTCACGCAGGGCAAGCGCACGTTTCCCGTCGTGGCCGCGTACGTGCGCGCCTCTCCCGCGGGCCGCGAGGAGCTGGAGCGGCTGTGGGCGCTGCCGGTGGAGCGCAAGGACGGCGCGGCGCTGGCCCGCGCGCGGGAGCTGGTGGCGGACTTCGGCGGCCGCGCGGCGTGTGAGCGCGCGGTGGAGCGGGCGTCGCGCTCGGCCCGGCGCGGTCTCCAGGTCCTGCCCAACCCCCACGGCATGAGGGACCTGCTGGACACCCTCATCGCCCGGCTGTCGCACCGCGCCGCTTGAGGACACCGTCATGAGCGCACAGGGCAAGCGGGTGGTGGTGGTGGGCGCGGGGGTGGGCGGGCTGGCCGCGGCGGCGCGGCTCGCGCGGCAGGGGTTCGACGTCCAGGTCTTCGAGAAGACGCGCGGCCCGGGGGGGCGGTGCAACCAGCTCCAGGTGGATGGCTTCACCTGGGACGTGGGCCCCACCATCGTGCTCATGCCGGAGGTGTTCGAGGAGACCTTCCGCGCGCTGGGCCGGCGCATCGAGGACTTCCTCACGCTGGTGCGGTGCGACCCGAACTACCGGGTGCACTTCCGGGACGGCTCGGACATCACCTTCACGTCCGAGCTGTGCGCCATGGGCCGCGAGCTGGAGCGCGTGGAGCCGGGGGGCTTCCAGCGCTACCTGGCCTTCCTCGCGCAGGGCCGCGACCAGTACCGCATCAGCCTGGACCACTTCGTGGGCCGCAACTTCGAGGGCGTGAGCGACTACTGCTCCCCCGGGGTGCTGGCCCGGATCTTCAAGGCGCGCGCGCACCGCCGCATGTACGCGGACGTCAGCCGCTTCTTCCAGGACGACCGGCTGCGCGCGGCGATGACCTTCCAGACCATGTACCTGGGCGTGTCTCCCTTTGAGGCGCCCGCGGTGTATGGCCTGTTGCCCTTCACCGAGCTGGGCGTGGGCGTCTGGTTTCCGAAGGGCGGCCTGTATGCCATTCCCCTCGCGCTGGAGCGGCTGGCGCGCGCGGAGGGCGTGGCGCTGCACTACGGCCGGCCGGTGGAGCGCATCCTCACCGAGGGCGGGCGCGCCACGGGCGTGCGGCTCGCGGGCGGTGACGTGGTGTCCGCGGACGCGGTGCTGTGCAACGCGGACCTGCCCTACGCGTATGAGAAGCTGCTGGACCCGAAGGACGCGCCGCTCAAGCGGGGGGAGAAGCTCCGCTACACCTCCAGCGGCTACATGCTCTACCTGGGCATGAAGAGGCGGGTGCCGGGCCTCCTGCATCACAACGTGATGTTCGGCCGGGACTACGCGGGCTCCTTCGAGGACATCTTCCGGCGCTTCCGCGTGCCGGAGGACCCCAGCTTCTACGTCAACGTGCCCACGCGCACGGACCCCTCGCTGGCGCCGGAGGGGAAGGACTCGCTCTACGTGCTGGTGCCGGTGCCGCACCAGCACCCCGGGCTGGACTGGAAGGTGGAGGGCCCCCAGGTGCGCGCGAAGGTGTTCCAGCGCCTGGCGGAGCTGGGGTACCCGGACCTGGAGGCGGACATCGAGGTGGAGCGCGTCTTCACCCCGGACGACTGGGCGGGCACGTACAACCTGGCGCGCGGCAGCGCGTTCGGGCTGGCGCAGAACTTCTTCCAGATTGGCCCCTTCCGTCCGGCCAACGTGGATCCGCGCGTGAAGAACCTGTTCTTCGTGGGGGCCTCCACGCAGCCGGGCACGGGCCTGCCCACGGTGCTCATCTCCGCGCGGCTCGTCACCGAGCGGCTGACGGCGTGGGCCCGCAAGCAGGGCGTGGCGCTGGCGCCGCGTGAAGGCGTCCGGGCGGTGGAGGTGGCGGCATGAGCGACACCGCCGCTCCGGCGCTCATCGCGCGGGGCTACCAGCGCGCCCGGGCCGTCACGCGCCACCACGCCAGGAGCTTCTACTTCGCGTCGTATCTCCTCTTCGGGCAGCGGCGGAGGGCGGCCTTCGCGCTGTATGCCTTCTGCCGCCGGCTGGACGACCTGGTGGACGCGGGCGAGAGCGCGCTGCCGGGCGGAGCGCCCCTGGACCTGGCGACGCGCCTGGCCTGGGCGCGCGAGCGCGTGGCGGAGGTGTACCTGCCGCTGCCGGAGCTGGCGTCGGAGGCGCTGGGCCCGCCGTCCGCGCGCCAGCCCCGCGCGGACGCGCCGTCGCCGTGGGACCCGAGCGAGTTCGCGGCGCTGCGCCACACCATCCACCGCGCCCGGATTCCCGAGCAGCCCTTCCAGGACCTCATCTCCGGCATGGAGATGGACCTGACGAAGCAGCGCTACGACACGTGGGCGGAGCTGGACCTGTACTGCTACCGCGTCGCGGGCGTGGTCGGGTTGATGCTCACGCCGGTGCTGGGCTGCGAGGACGCTCGCGCGGTGGCGCCGGCGGCGGACCTGGGCCGCGCGATGCAGCTCACCAACATCCTGCGCGACGTGCGCGAGGACCTGGAGCGCGGCCGGGTGTACCTGCCCTCGGAGGAGCTGCGCGCCTTTGGCCTCGCCGAGGACGACCTGCGCGCGGGGCGGGTGGACGCGAGGTGGCGCGACTTCATGCGCTTTCAAATCCAGCGCGCGCGGGCGTACTACGCGCGCGCGGCGGCGGGGGTGCGCCACCTCACCGGCTTCGGCAGCCAGCGGATGGTGCGGCTGATGGGCGCCATCTACGGCGACATCCTGCGCGACATCGAGGCGCGGGACTACGACGTGTTCCGCGGCCGGGCGCACACGACGACGGGCCGCAAGCTGGCGCTGGCGGCGACCGTGCTCCTGCGGCCCCGGGCCGCGCTGCCGGAGGCGTCCCTGCCGCTGCCCTCCGCGCCGGCGCCGCTGGTGTCCACGGGCACGGGAGGTCCGCGATGAAGGCCTCGCGCGTGGCGGTGATCGGGGGCGGCATCGGCGGGCTGACGGCCGCGGGCCTGCTCGCGAAGGAGGGGCACGCGGTGACGCTGTTCGAGGGCGGCCCGTCCCTCGGAGGCAAGGCGCAGGCGGTGACGGTGGAGGGGCTCACGCTGGACACGGGGCCCACGCTGCTCACGTTGCCGGCGCTGGTGCGCGGCACCTTCGAGCAGTTGGACGCGCTGGACCTGCTGCCGCCGTTCACGGAGCTGGAGCCGCAGTGCACCTACCACTTCGCGGACGGGTGCGGCTTCACGGCGTACAAGGACCTGGAGCGCATGGCGGACAGCGCCGCGGAGCTGCGCCCCGTAGAGCGCAAGGGCGTGCGCTCCTTCTACGCGGAGGCCGCGGCCATCTGGCGCGCGGCGGGGGAGCCCTACCTGGAGGCCCCCTTCGAGGGCATGGCCGGCTTCATGGCGCGCGTGGCCCGCAGGGGCATTGGCGCGATGCTGGCGGGGCTGAAGCTGGACACGCTGCACGCGCTGGCGGCGAAGCACTTCCAGACGCATCACCTGCGGCAGTACGTGGGGCGCTTCGCCACCTACGCGGGCGGCTCGCCCTATGCGTCCAGCGCGGCGTTCGCGCTCATCCCGCACATCGAGCATGCGTATGGCGTGCACCACGTGCGCGGTGGCATGGGGGCGCTCGTGGAGGCGCTGGGGCGGGCGGCGCGGCGGCTGGGCGTGACGGTGCACCTGGACACGCGCGCCCGCTTCGAGCGCGTCGCCGGGGGCTACCGCGTGGAGCCTGTGGCGGAGGTGTTCGACAGCGTGGTGGTGAACGCGGATCCGCTGGCGGCGCTGCGCCGGGAGTCGGAGCCGCTGTCGCTGTCCGGCTTCGTGTTGCTCCTGGAGGTGGAGGGGCGCACGGCGGTCCCGCACCACGCGGTGATGTTCGGCGGGGACTACCGGAAGGAGTTCGATGCGCTCTTCGCGGGGCAGCTCGCGGCGGACCCCACGGTGTATGTCTGCAACCCGTCCGCCACGGACTCGGGCATGGCGCCGCCCGGCCGCACGGGGCTGTTCGTGATGGTGAACGCACCGGCCATGCCGGTGGAGGAGGGCAGGGCGGAGCAGGCTCGCCGCGAGTGGGAGTCCGACGCGGCGCGCGTGCGCGAGCAGATGTTCGAGAAGCTCCTGCGGCACTACCCGGCGTTGAAGGGGCGCGTGCGCGTGGTGGGGCAGCGCTCGCCGGTGGACCTGGCGGCGCGCGGGGCTCCGGGCGGTTCCATCTACGGCTTCCTGCCGCATGGCCGCTTCGGTCCGTTCCGCAGGCCGCGCATCCGGGGCGGCACGCCGGGGCTGTTCTTCGCGGGCGGTGGCACGCATCCGGGGGGCGGCGTTCCGCTGGTGATGCTGTCGGGCCGGTTCGCGGCCCAGCTGGCGTCCGCGCACCTGCGGGAGGTCGCATGAAGGCCATCCTCGCCCAGAGCGTCCCGTCCGAGACGCCGGAGTCGTGCGCGTTGCCGGCGCTGCCGGACACGGCGGGGGCGTATCGCTGGTTCTACGCGGACGTGAGCGCCGGGCCGTACAGCGCGGTGTGCATCTTCATGCTGGGGTCGTTGTTCTCTCCGCGCTACTCGGTGGCGGCGAGGCGCGGAGGGCATCCGCTGGCGTACAGCGCGGTGAACTTCGCGCTCTACCACCAGGGGGTGCGCAGGTTGTGGGTGCTCAGCGAGTACCCGCGCGTGGAGCTGCAAGGGCCGGGGCGGCTGCGCATCGGCCGCTCCACGTTGACGCACGCGGTGGATGGCACGGTGCGCATGGACGTGGATGACGGGACGGCGCCGTGGGGCCGCCCGGTGCGCGCGAGCCTGACGCTGCGGCCGCTGACGGGGCGGGGCGCGGAGGTGCAGCTCATGCCGGGCCTGCCGCACTACTGGCAGGCCCTGGCGCCCCGGTCGGAGGCCCGGCTGGAGGTGGCCACGCTGGGCGTGGCGGCGGAGGGGCTGGGCTACCACGACACGAACCACGGCCAGGAGTTGCTGGGCGCGCGGCTGTCCGGCTGGCATTGGGCGCGCACGCACCACGCGGACCACACGGCGGTGGACTACCACCTGCCGGATGGCGTGGCGCCGGTGCGCATGATGGCGGGGCCCTCGGGCGTGGTGTGCGAGCGCGGCCCGGATCCCGAGGCGCGCCCCATGACCCTGACGGGCTGGGGGTTGCGCATCCCCGCGAGGCTGCACACGGGCAATGAGGTGGTGGGCTCGCCGCGCCTGCTGGAGTCGTCGCCCTTCTACGCGCGGCTGGAGTCGAGGCGGGACACGCTGGACACGCTGGGCGAGGTGGCGGACTTCCGCCGCTTCCATTCCCCGTTCATCCGCTGGATGGCGCACTTCCGGACGCGCGTGGGGCGGGCGCCATGAACGCGCTCGGCTTCTTCACGCTCGGATGGGCGGCGGTGGCCGGGGGCTTCAGCGCCGTGGCGCTGGCGCGGCTGTGCCGCCGCGCGCCCGTGACGGTCGGAGGCCCGCTGCCCTCCGTGCTGCTCCTGCGCCCCGTGGACGCGCCCACGCCGCTGGAGCTGGAGAACCTGGGACGCCCCATCGACTACGCGGGGCCGCTGGAGCAGGTGGTGCTGGCTCCCTACCGCCCGCGTCTGGCCGCGGGCGTGCGCTGGCTCCCGAGCGACCCGGTGTGCCCCAACCGCAAGGTGGGTCACTTGCTCTACGCGCTGGGGACACTGGACGTGCGCGGAAGGGTGGTGCTCGCGGTGGACGCGGACGTGGCGGTGACGGGCGCGCTGGTGGAGGGGCTGGCCGCTCCGCTCGCGGCCGGTGTCGCCTTGAGCACCGCCGCCCCTACCCCCGTGGGCGCGCTGGACGCGGCCGGCCGCGCCATGGCCGGGCTGCTTCGCTGCACGCATCACAGCTTCCGCGCGCTGCATGCGATGAGCGCGGGCGCGCGGGCCGTGTGTGGCAAGGCGCTCGGGCTGTCACCGCGCGCGGCGGAGGAGCTGGTCGGCCTGTCGGACCACATCGGCGAGGACCTGGAGCTGGCGAAGCGGCTGCACGCGCACGGCCTGGACGTGGCGCTGAGCCTCGCGCCCGCCTGGGTGCCCGTGGCCCACGGGACGCCCTGGCGTGTGCCATTGGAGCGCTTCACGCGCTGGATGCAGGTGCTCGCGAGCCACCGGCCCGGCCTGTACCCCACCGTGCCGCTGCTCTTCTCGCCCACCGTGCCGCTGCTGCTCCTGGCCGCGTGGCTCCACGAGCCCGCTGTTTGGCTCACGGTGGGGGCGCTCGTCGCCGTGCGCACGCTGCTGTCGCTGCGCCTCGCCGTGCTCAGCCGCGTGCCCGGCGTGGCGGACACGGGCCACGCGCTGACGGACTGGGTGCGGGGGGAGCTGCTGCTGCTCGCGGCCTTCGCGGCGTCGCTGACGCGGCAGGGGCGGGTGACCTGGCGTGGCCATACCTACGCGCTGGAGGCTGGGGGACGCATGGTGCGCGTGACACCGCGATGGAGTGGAGGCCCGGGATGACCTACGCGCGCTTCCTGGGCCTCTTCGTCGTCCTGCCCATCCTGTTCCTGCTCGCGCGCTACCGCCGCACGCTGTCGTGGCGCGGGCTCGCGCCCCTGGGCCTGCTGCTCATCATCGTCTACGCGGCCACGTCGCCGTGGGACAACATGGCCGTGAAGTGGGGCCTGTGGGGCTTCGACCCGGAGCGCATCTGGGGCGTGAAGCTGGGCTACCTGCCGCTGGAGGAGTACCTCTTCTTCGGCCTCCAGACGCTGCTCGTGGGCCTGTGGGCGCGCGACCGGCTGGAGCGCGCGCTGGCGAAGCGCGTCGCCGAGGCGCAGAAACCCGTCCACGCGGAGCGGACCCTGGAGTCCTCCGAGGTGTCGCCATGATGGAGACGCGCTGGGCGTACCTCGTCCACCTGCTGGCGTGGACGCTGCCGGTGATGGCCCTCCAGCTGGCGGCGCTCGTGCATCACTACAAGGCCCGCTCGGGCGAGGTGCTGCGCGCGGTGCTGCCTCCGGCGCTCGTCATCGGCGTGTACCTGTCCGTCGCGGACCACCTGGCCATCTCCGCCGGCATCTGGAGCTTCGGCGAGGGCCGCCACATCGGCGTCTCCGTGGGCGCCGTGCCGCTGGAGGAGCTCCTCTTCTTCCTCATCACGAGCGTGCTGGTGTCGCTGGGGCTCGCGCTGTTCACGGCGCTCCTGCGGCGCAGGGAGGCCCGGGCGTCTTGATTCGCGCGGCCAAGGGTGGGCCCTTCGGGTGGGCCGTGGACCGGTACATCGGGTGGAAGGTCCGCTCGACGTTCCGGGGGCTGTGGGTGCGCGGCGAGCTGCCCGCCGACGGCGTGGGCCGGCTCGTCTACCTGAACCACACCAACTGGTGGGACGGCTTCGTGCTACACCAGCTCTGCCAGGTCGCGGGTTGGGACGGCTACTGCCTGATGGACGAGGACACTCTGCGCCGCTACCCCTTCCACACGAAGATGGGCGCCTTCAGCATCCGCAAGCAGGACGCGATGTCGTCCCTGGCCTCCCTGAGGTACGCGAAGGAGCTGCTGCGCAGGCCGCGAGCGGCCGTGTGTGTCTTCCCGGAAGGCGAGCACCGGCCCTTCGGCGTCCACCCGCTGCGGCTGGAGCGTGGCGTGGAGCTGCTGGCCCGCGCGGCGAAGGCGGAGTGCGTGCCCATCGCCATCCGCTACGCCTTCTTCGAGCACGAGCGCCCGGACGTGCTGCTGGAGGTGGGCGCGGTCCACGAGGCCGGGCCGCTCGAGCGCTTCCAGCGCGGGCTGGAGACGGTGGTGCGGCGGGTGTCCGAGGCCACCCGCCTGGAGGGCTTCACGCGGAAGGTGGCGGGGGCGCGCGGCGTGGCGGAGCGCTGGGACCGCGCGCGGGGCCTGGGCCCATGAGCCTGCGCATCCGCACCATCGCCCGGCTCACCGGCATCCGCGAGGCCACGCTGCGCGCCTGGGAGCGCCGCTACGGCTTCCCGCGCCCGGAGCGCAGCGAGAACAACTACCGCGTCTATTCGCGCGATGAGCTGGACGCCGTCCACCGGGTGGCGAAGCTGATGGAGGAGGGCCTCGCGGTGAGCGAGGCCATCGCCCAGGTGCGCGACGAGCCCCGCACGTTCGGCCCGCCGGGAGCGAGGCACCTGGAGCGCTTCTGGGCGGCGGTGATGGAGCTGGACTCGGAGGCCGCGGACGCGGCGCTGTCCGAGGCCCAGGCGGGGCTGGATGCCATCACGTGCTGCGATACCGTCCTCGTCCCGCTGCTGCGGGACATGGCCTCCCGCCTGGACGTGGCGCGCGAGCACATGGCGTCCGCGCTGGTGCGGCATCGGCTGCGCATGCTGCTGACGGGGATGGAGCGCGTGGGGGAGGGGCCCCGGGGGCTCCTGGCGTGTCCGGCGAGGGACCACCACGAGGGGGGCTTGCTCGCGCTGGGCGTGCACCTCAAGGCGCGGGGGTGGCGGGTGACGCTGCTCGGGGCGGACACGCCCGCGGAGGCGTTGCGGGGGGCCTGCCTGCAGGTGCGCCCGGACGTGGTGGCGCTGTCGTTCAGCCGCCGCCGGGACGTGGGGGACTTCGTCTCGGTGTTGTCGGAGGCGATGCAGGCGTGCGTGCCCGCGCCGGTGGTGGTAGGCGGTCCTGGGGCGCGGGAGCACCTGAAGGCGCTGTTCACCCTGGGCGCGCAGTACGCGGAGTCCGCGGAGGAGCTCATCGCCGTCTGGCAGCAGGCGCGAAACGCGCAGAACCGACCATGAAGCACCCACACCATGGCTGAGCGCACCTATCGCATCCACGTCGCCGCGGAGCTGTCGGGGGTCCGGGTGGAGCTCATCCGGGCCTGGGAGCGCCGCTACGGGGTGCTCGCGCCGGAGCGCACGCCCGCGGGCTACCGCGTCTACACCGACCGCGACGTGGCCCTGCTCAAGCGGCTCAAGGCGCTGACGGACGAGGGGGTGTCCATCAGCGAGGCGGCGAAGCTGTTGCCCCAGCTGCGCGCGGAGCTGGAGGTGGCCGCTCCCCCTCCCGTCGAGGGCCCCGAGGAGCGGACCGGGTCGCAGCCGGAGACGTGGCGCGCGGCGGTGCTGTCCGCGGCCCAGGCGTATGACCAGCCCCGCGTGGTGCGCGTCCTGGATGAAGTGCTGGCGGCGCTGCCGCCCTTGAGGGCCTTCGAGGACGTGCTGGTGCCGGTGCAGCGCGAGGTGGGTGAGCGTTGGCATGCGGGAGCCCTCACGGTGGCGCAGGAGCACCTGGTGACGCAGGTGGTGCGCGAGCGGCTGGTGAGCCTGCTGCACGGCTCTCCTCGCGGAGGGCACAAGCACGCGGTGCTGGCGTGCTTCCCGGAGGAGGAGCACGAGATTGGCCTGCTGGGCGCGGCGCTGCGGCTGCGGTACGCGGGCCTGCGGGTGACGCTGTTGGGGCAGCGCGTGCCGGCGGAGGGGCTGGGCGAGACGGTGGCGCGGGCGAGGCCAGACGTAGTGGGCCTGTCCGCGGTGACCAACCAGGGCGCCACGGTGTTCGAGGACGTGCTCGGCCACATCCGGCAGGCGCTGCCCAAGGGCCTGCCCCTCTGGGTGGGAGGCCCCGCCGCCCAGACGCACGCGGACGTCTGCGAGCGCCTGGGCGTGACGCTCTTCACCCACGAGGACGACTGGTCACGGATGGCGGGCTGAGCGTCCGCCGTGCTCCTCAGTGCGCCAGGGCCCCGAGGGCCTTCGCCTGCGCGTCGATGAAGTGCCCGGAGTCCGAGTCCACCGGATCCGAACCTCCGTGAGCCACTTGATGCGCCGCTCCGACCGTCCATCACCACCGAGGAGAGTGGAAACAACGATCTCTTTGGCCTCTATAACCAGTGCTACGCCAACGAGCCGCCGTGGACCCAGGTGGGCACGGATCATCCCTATGGAGAGTAGGCCCATGTCGATGAGGGAAATGCTCGAAGAGGTGTCACGTCTGCACCACGCACGCCCACCCGCGACGCCGGAACAAATCGATGCGTTCGAGCAAAGGGTGGGATGGCGCCTGGACCCGGAGCTGCGCGCTTTCTATCTGCACTGCGATGGCGCGGACCTGTTCGACTCCGTCGACCCCGCCTTCTCATTCCTTCCCTTGGAACGGATTCGCCGTGCGCGGGTGGTGATGCGCAAGGACGACACCGACCGAGCAGGGCCCGCGTCCTGGTACGCCATCGGCGAGGTGCAGGACAGCAACTACATCCTGCTCGACGTAAGCCATCAGCGGGACGGCAGATATCCCATTCGCGATGGCTACAATGAAGCGTTCCCGAACCCGGACTACTGCCGTCAGATCGCGGGTTCATTCGCTGAGTTCCTCCGCGGAGCGCTTCGTTCCAGTGGACGCTGGTTCTGGCTCCGAGAGGACGCGTAGGCGACCCGGGCGCTACACCGCCCGCGGTGTGAGCGGGATGCCGTGCTTCGGGCGCAGGGTGATGGCGGGGAGGACCTCCGGCGCGGGGCCTGGCGCGGCGTCGAAGTGGAGGCGCTGGAGCACCGTGGCCAGCACCAGGCGGATCACCATCAGCGCGGAGCCCGCGCCGATGCAGAGCCTGGGGCCTCCTCCGAACGGACAGTACGCGAAGCGCGGGATGCGCCGCTCCAGCCCGTCCGCCCAGCGCTCGGGACGGAAGGCCTCCGGCTCCGGGAAGTGGCGCGCGTCCCGGTGCAGCGCCCACTGGGACCACGCGACCACCGTCCCTGCGGGGACGCGCACGCCGTCCAGCCGGTCGTCCGCCTCCGCCACCCGGCTCATGCCCCACGCGGGGGGATACAGCCGCAGCGACTCCTTCACCACCTGCTCGCAGTACGGCAGCGACGGCAGGTCCGCCACCGTGGGCTCACGGCCTCCCAGCACCGTGGCCAGCTCCCGCCGCAGCGCGGCCTCCGCCTCCGGGTGGCGCGCCAGCAGCCACAGGCTGAGCGCCAGCGCGGCGGCCGTCGTCTCGTGCCCGGCGATCATCAAGGTCAGACATTCGTCGCGCAGCTGCGCGTCCGTCAGGTGCTCGCCGTCCTCCGCCTGTGCCTCCAGCAGCAGGCCCAGCAGGTCGTCTCCAGGGCCTCCCTGCCTCCTCCGACGCTCCACCACGGCGTCCACGATGGCGTGCAGGGAGCGCAGGGCGGCCTGGAACCGCCGCTGTCCCGGCGTGGGCACCCAGGCGGGCAGCGGCAGGGGCGTGTCGAAGAGGAACTGGGCATGCAGCATCACCGACTCCATGGCCCGCCCCACCTCCCGCGCCTGCGCGGAGAGGTTCGCGCCGAAGAGCGTCCCCGCCACCACGTCCAGGGTCAGCGCCATCATCTCCGGATACGCGTCGAAGACCGCCCCCTCCCGCCGCGCCGCCATCCACGTGTTCGCGGCCTTCACCGCCACGCTCCCGTGCGCGGCCAGCAGGTTCTTGTGGAAGGCCGGCTGCATCATCCGCCGCCGCAGCATCCAGAAGTCACCGTGGCCGGTGAACAGGCCATGCCCCACCACCGCCTCCAGGGCGCGCTTCTGGAAGGCGTCCTTGGGGTAGTTGCGGAAGTTCTTCACCAACACGTGCTCGATGGCCTCCGACGTGTTGAGCAGGTAGATGTCCGTCCCCACGAAGCGCGTCCGCACCACCGCGCCCCGGTCCGCGTAGCGCAGGAAGAAGCCCAGCGGATCCTTCCGGTACTCCAGCCCCTGCCCCACCCACGGCAGCCCCGCGGGAAGCCGGGGCGGGAGGACCGCGGAGTCGGAAGGGGCGGCGTGCATGCGGCGGCTCCTGGACGGGCATGAACGACCTTCCCGAGGGCGCGAGTGTACCCGAGCCGGTCCGGTGGAGGCCCCACGGCGCCGATGACGCCCCCGCGCGCTCCAGCCGTCGTCGTCGTGACACTCCCGTCCGGCGGACGCGCGCCGGGAAGTCGTTGGACCTGTATTCAATGAAAAAAGTGATAGAGCGGCTGGGCTCATCAAGGTCGGTGGGTGGCTCCAGCAAGGACGGATATGCGTCTTCTCCAGCGGTTCTGGGTGGCTCTCGTCGCGGCACAGCTCCTGTTCGTCTCGTCGTCGGCGCGCGCGGACAGTTACGACAACGTGTGGATGGAGAGCTCGTACATCACCCAGTGTTCGTTCACGTCCGCCAACCCCACGGTGGGGGCCGTCTCCAGCGCGTCGCCGGGCTACGGCGCCCTGAATGACTGGCGCATCGGCAACGGCCAGGCGGACGCCGTGGATCCGGGGACGTCCGCCATCGGCGCCATCGGGCTCTTGTATGGCTACCAGCGGCTGGTGTCCGCGGGGCGCAGCAACAGCGACCTGGACTCGCGGGCGAAGACGGCGCTGAGCGGCTACTTCTGGAGCTGGGTGCGCAACCCCCAGAACCACGTGGTGGAGCAGGACGGGAGCGTCACGCGCGTCGGCTTCATGCAGCCGCCAGGGGGGCAGTTCGTCACCTATGACGCCCACGGGAACATCACCCGCACGTTCCCGGGCGGCGCCGCCGCCACGGCGGAGGTGCTCATCGCCATGCGCAAGTACTGCCTGTACTCGCCCAACGGCGACCGGGCCAACTACCAGTCGCAGGAGTACGCGCTGGCGCACCAGATGGCGGACTACATCAACGCGCACCTGGGCTCCTGGACCATCGACCGCTCCTACGCGGTGGCGGCCTTCCGGGCCTTCTCGCACTGGGCCTCGGCGGTCGGCGACAGCGCGACGGCGGCCTACTACAACGACCGGGCGAACGCGGTGTCGGGCCTGCTGGCCGCCGCCCAGGACCCGGGCTCCTGGGGCAACTACTACGCGTACCTCGATGGCGGCGGCAACGGCGTCTACAACGGCGGCGTGGACCAGACGGGCTTCGCTCCGTATGAGTTCAGCGCCCGGGACCCGGGAGAGGCCTACGCGAAGAAGCTCGCGGACTGGTGGAACTCCGGGCAGGCGTACAACGGCGCGTACCTGAGCGTGCAGGGCGGGCGCTACGCGGGCGGCGTGCACCAGTGGACGCCGCAGGGAGGCACGGACACCAAGGTCTACCCGGGCTCCGCGCTCCAGCTCGCGGACGCGCAGTGGAAGATCGCCCGGGCCACGGGCAACTACCACGACCTGTATGGCGCCGCCTGGAGCCACTACAACTTCGCCCTGTCGGCGCTGGGCGCGTCGAGCGGCTCCGGCTGCTGGGTCAACAACACGTCCGTCGATGGCGTCGTGGGAGGCTTCGTGGACTGGGTGGACACCGCGACCGGCGCGCGCCCCGTCGCGTGGCAGCGCTTCGTGGACACGAGCGCCTACTTCCTCGTGGCCACCGAGGAGCTGGTCTTCTCCAACCTGGTGGACTGGAGCCACTGAGCAAGGGGGCGGACCACCCGGAGCCTCCGGTCGCGCGGGCGGGCGCTTCGCGCCCTACTGCTCGTCGCCGAGCACCGGCCGGAGCTGGCCGCTGTTGATGGCCAGCGACAGGCGCTGCTCCAGGGCCTCCAGCTCCTCGCGCGTTCCGCCGCGGAGGGCCTGGTGGAAGCGCTGCTGATCCGCCTCCGTCCAGCGGCCCCTCCCGAGGGCTTCCGCCAGCACCTGCTGCCCCTGGCGCGAGGCCTCCACCGGGTCGGGCGTGGGGGCGGGGCGCACGTCGTCCTCGGGTTCCGGGGGAGGCGCCGGCGCGGGGGGCCTCGCCGCGAGCACGGCGAGTTGCTCACGGATGAGCCGCAGCTCCTGGCGGGAGTCCTCCGCCTGCGTCACCACGGGCGCGGGCGCGGGGCGGGACTGCACGAGGGGGCGGAGCCGGGCGAGCTGCGCCTCCAGCTTCGCGTCCAGCAACTGCTCCACGCGGGACTCCAGGGTGGTGAAGGTCAGCGCCACGCCCCCGGTGATGCCGAGCGCGATGCCCGGGACCTGTGACAACAGCGTCTGGAGGAAGGTCTTCATCGAAGGCTCCGGGGGCGTGGCGCAAGCGGCGGGACTACGGCCCCTTCGGCTCCAGGTGCGAGCCCTTGAGCACGTCGATGGTCTGACAGACGCCGCTCGCGTCCCAGGCGAAGTAGAGGTAGGCCGAGTCGTTGGCGGACTGGACGCTGCGGATGAGCGCCGGCGAGGACGAGTAGCAGGACACGGAGGCGCCCGCCGCGTTGTTGGCGAAGCACCGCACCGACTCACCCAACGCCGCGTCCGCGAAGGTGCGGCAATAGATGTTCTGGACGGTGTCCGCGCTGTTGCGCGCCGTGCCCATCGCGCCGTAGGCCGTGCGGGCGGTCGAGTTGATGGTCACGAAGAACTGCGTCTTCGACCCTGCGTAGGCCACGGGCACGGCCAGCAGGACCAGCGCGGCGGACATCCCCAACGTCTGCGTGGAACGCTTCATGGTGTGGGCTCCCCTTCAGTGGAAATGCTGAAGGGGTTACGCCCGCGGTGCTGATTATTCCCGAGCATCTTCCGGGAGCCGTCCTTCCCACCCGGGAGGACCCGCCCCTATCGTCCAGGGACATCCCCTTCGCAGGAGCGTCCGCATGGGCAGCTATCTGGACTTCTACCGCCGCTCCATCGAAGCGCCGGAGGCGTTCTGGGCGGAGCAGGCTCGCCTCATCGACTGGGAGCGGCCCTTCGACGCGGTGCTGGACGCCTCCCGGCCGCCCTTCGCGCGCTGGTTCGTCGGGGGGCGCACCAACCTGTGCCACAACGCGGTGGACCGGCACCTGGCCACCCGCGCGGACCAGCCGGCGCTCGTCTTCGAGTCCACGGAGACGGAGCAGCGCCGCCAGTACACCTACGCCCAACTGCACGGGGAGGTGAACCGGGCGGCGGCCATGCTGCGCTCGCTGGGCGTGGGGCGCGGCGACCGCGTCATCGTCTACATGCCCATGGTGCCGGAGGCCCTCTTCGTGCTGCTCGCCTGCACGCGGCTGGGGGCCATCCACTCGGTGGTGTTCGGCGGCTTCGCGGCGCACAGCCTGGCCATGCGCATCGACGACGCGACGCCCGTCCTGCTGGTGACGACGGACGCGGGCATGCGCGCGGGCAGGGTCGTCCCGTACAAGCCGCTGGTGGACGAGGCGCTCACGCTCGCGAAGCACCCGCCCGCGCACGTGCTGGTGTTCCACCGGGGGCTCGTCCCGGACAGCCCCGTCACGCAGGGGCGCGACGTGGACTTCGCCACGCTGGCGGAGCAGCACGAAGGCGCCCGCGTGCCGGTGGAGTGGCTGGAGTCCTCCGAGCCCAGCTACATCCTCTACACGTCCGGCACCACCGGGAAGCCCAAGGGCGTGCAGCGCGACACGGGCGGCTACGCGGTGGCGCTGGCCGCGTCCATGCGCCACATCTACACGGGCCAGCCGGGCGAGACGATGTTCACGGCCTCGGACATCGGCTGGGTGGTGGGCCACTCGTACATCGTCTACGGCCCGCTGCTGAACGGCATGACGACGGTGCTCTACGAGGGCCTGCCCATCCGGCCCGACGCGGGCATCTGGTGGCGGCTCATCGAGCAGCACAAGGTCCGCGTGATGTTCACGTCGCCCACGGCCATCCGCATCCTGAAGAAGCAGGACGCGGCGTTCCTGAAGCAGCACGACACGTCCAGCCTGCGCTACCTGTTCCTCGCGGGCGAGCCGCTGGACGCGCCCACGCACGCGTGGATCTCCGACGCGCTGCCGTCCACGCAGGTGCTGGACAACTACTGGCAGACGGAGACGGGCTGGCCCATCCTGGGGCCCGTTCCCGGGGTGGAGCCTCGCAAGCGCAAGCTGGGGTCCCCGGGCACGGCCATCTACGGCTACCGCGTGAAGCTGGTGGACGGGCTGAGCGGCGAAGAGGTGACGGCGGCGAACCAGAAGGGCGTGCTGGTGGTTCAGCCCCCGCTGCCACCGGGCTGCCTGTCCACGGTGTGGGGCGACGACGCGCGCTTCGTCTCCACGTACTTCTCCAGCTTCGACACGCCCCTCTACAACACCTTCGACTGGGCCACGCGCGACGAGGACGGGGACTACTTCATCCTCGGCCGCACGGACGACGTCATCAACGTGGCGGGCCACCGGCTGGGCACGCGCGAGATTGAAGAGGCCATCAGCGGCCACCCGGCCATCGCGGAGGTGGCCGTGGTGGGCGTGAAGGACGAGCTCAAGGGCCAGGTGGTGATGGCCTTCGCCGTGCCCAAGGACCCCGCGCGCCTCGTGCGCGAGGAGGACCGCGCCGCCCTCTCGCGCGAGCTGATGGACACGGTGGGCCGGACGCTGGGCGCCGTGGCCCGCCCCGCTGCGGTGCACCTGGTGGCGGGCCTGCCCAAGACGCGCTCGGGCAAGCTGCTCCGCCGCAGCATCCAGGCCGTGGCGGAGCAGCGCGAGCCGGGCGACCTCACCACCATCGAGGACCCAGGCGCGCTGGAGGGCATCCAGGCGGCGCTCCAGGCGCGGCCTCCGAAGGCGTAGCCCTTCAGCCCTTGCGCTTCGCCTCGCGCCTCGCGCCGGGCGCGGCGGGGTCCTTGGGCAGGTGCCGCAGGCCCATCCACCCGAGCGCCGCGACGTGGCGGGCCACGTTCTCCGTGGAGAAGGCCTTGCCCTCCGCGGCCCACCAGTGGCCCACCTGCGTCACCATGCCCACCAGCGCGTTGGCGTAGATGGGCGCCACCTTGGATGGGTAGCCGGCGCGCTCGAACTCGCTGCGGAAGACGTCGCCCACGCGGTGGGCCAGGTCGTCAATGACGCGCGTCAGCCCGCGCCGCGCCGCCGCCGTGGGGGAGTCCCGCGTCAGCACCGCGAAGCCCGCGGGCTCTTCCTTCACGTAGGCCATGAAGGCCAGCACCGCGTCCTCGAAGCGCTGCCGGGGCGTGCCCTGCGCGATGCTCGCGGACACGCGCGCCACCAGGTCCTCCAGCTCCCGGTCCACGATGGCCGCGTACAGCCCCTCCTTCGCGCCGAAGTGCTCGTAGACGATGGGCTTGGACACGCCCGCCTGCTGGGCCACCTCTTCGATGGAGGTCGCCTCGTAGCCCTTCGAGGCGAAGGCCGCCCGGCCGATCTCCATCAACTGGACCCGGCGCTCCGCTCCCGTGAGCCGCTGTTTCTTCTTCAAGTTGACCTCGAACCTACCCACCAGTAACTTACCCAATCGAAACCTACCGAAGAGTAGGTGCGGCGAGGAGGTGGCGTCATCATGAAATGCCTGGATGCTCGGGGTGTCGAGTCCACGGTGGGGTGCGCGTGAGCGCGGCGGTGATGGGCATGGAGAAGCCGAGGTTGCGAGGGGTGCTGCACCAGTGGGCGGCGGCGTTCGCGGTGGGCGCGGGCGTGGTGCTGGTGGCGATGGCGCCCACGCCGCGCACGGCGGTGGCGTCCGCACTGTACGCGCTGAGCCTGGTGGGGCTGTTCACCATCAGCGCGACGTACCACCGGGTGAACTGGTCGCCGGGGGCCCGTGCGTGGATGCGCCGGGCGGACCACGCGGCCATCTTCCTGCTCATCGCGGGGACGTACACGCCGGTCATCCTGCTGGGGCTGCCGCCCGCCGTGGGCAACCCGCTGATGGCGTGGCTCTCCGCGGGGGCGCTGCTGGGCATCCTCCAGTCGCTGTTCTGGGTGGGAGCGCCCAAGTGGGTGACGGCGGCGCTGGCCATCGCGGTGGGGTGGACGATGATGCCGTACTTCGGCGACGTCTTCCGCGCGGTGGGGCCGGGCGCGAGCCTGCTCATCATCGCCGGGGGGCTGGCGTATACGCTGGGGGCGCTCGCGTATGCCTTCAAGCGGCCCAACCCCCGGCCCGGCGTCTTCGGCTACCACGAGGTGTTCCACGCGATGACGCTGGTGGGCGCGGGGCTGCACTTCGCGGTGGTGCTGCGCCTGGTGCGCGCGGCGGGATAGGCCGCGCTTCCTTCAGCGCGCCGCGACGGCGAGCCGGCGCTTCGGGGCCGTGGGCTCCGGGGGCTTCCGGCGCAGGTAGGTCTCTCCCCAGGACTTGAGCGCGGCAATCACGCCGCGCAGGGTCTGGCCCTGTGGCGTGAGGCTGTATTCGACGCGCGGGGGGACCTCCGCGTACACCTGCCGGTGCACGAGCCCGCTCTGTTCCAGCTCGCGCAGGTGCTGCGTCAGCATCCGCTGGGTGACGTCCGGGATGCGCTTGCGCAGCTCCCCGAAGCGCAGCGTGCCTTCGAGCAGGTGGTAGAGGATGAGCCCCTTCCACTTGCCGCCAATCACATCCAGCGTCGCGGACACCGGACAGCCGGCGGAGCAGTCGTAGGTCTTGTGCCGGGCCATGGTTCCCTTTTCGTGTGTATGGGCGGAAATCCTGCGTACTTGTCCGTTCCAACCTTCGGGACGATGTTGCACGCGAAGGAGCCTCCCATGCGAGCTGTCGCCCTCACGAAGTATCTCCCCAGTGACCACCCCGAAGCCTTCGCCGACGTGGAGCTGCCGGACCCCACGCCCGGCCCTGGCGACCTCCTGGTGCGCGTGCGCGCCGTGTCCGTGAACCCCGTGGACGTGAAGGTGCGCGCGCCCAAGGCCCAGGTGGAGTCCTCGCCGCGCGTGCTCGGCTGGGACGCAGCCGGCGTGGTGGAGGCGGTGGGCGAGGACGTGACGCGCTTCCGCCCGGGGGATGAGGTGTTCTACGCGGGCTCCATCGCGAAGCCCGGGACGAACTCCGAGCTGCACGTCGTGGACGCGCGCATCGTCGGCCGCAAGCCGAGGGGGCTGACGTTCGCCCAGGCGGCCGCGATGCCGCTCACCTCCATCACCGCGTGGGAGCTGCTGTTCGAGCGCCTGGGCGTACCCCAGCGGAAGACGGGGACGCGGAAGGACGCGCTGCTCGTGGTGGGGGGCGCGGGGGGCGTGGGCTCCATGGCCATCCAGCTTGCGAGCCAGCTGACGGACCTCACGGTCATCGCCACGGCGTCGCGGCCGGAGACGGTGGAGTGGTGCGAGTCCCTGGGCGCGCACCACGTGGTGGACCACCGCCAGCCCCTGGCCGAGCAGGTGAAGGCGCTGGTGCCGGGCGGCGTGCGCTACGTGATGGCGCTCACCGCGACGGAGCAGCACTTCGCGCAGCTGGTGGAGCTGATGGCGCCCTTCGGGCAGATGGGCATCATCGACGACCCGCGGGCGCCGCTCGACGTGAACGCGATGAAGCGCAAGAGCCTGGCGCTGCACTGGGAGCTGATGTTCACCCGCGCGCTCTACGACGCGGAGCCGCTGTCCCAGCAGCGGCTGCTCGACGCGGTGGCGGGCCTGGTGGAGGCGGGGACGCTGCGGACCACGATGACGCAGGACTTCGGGCCGCTCACCGCGGCCAACCTCCGGCGCGCGCACGCGGCGGTGGAGACGGGTCGAACGCTGGGCAAGATCGTCCTGAGTGGCCTTCCCTGAGCCATCCCGGGGGAGGGGAGGTTCGTCGTAAGGGCCGATGGCCTCGCGGCCCTCGTGGGCTGCATGGAGGACGCCTCCGAACACCTTGCCCGGGCGGGACGTCGCCTGGGCCTGCGAGCCTGGTGGGGCTGGCTGCCGATGATGGGCATGGCCTGCGCGACGGTGCTGACGGTGGTGTCCGACAGCTCGCCGCGGTCGTTCGACCCAAGCGGCTGGAGCCTGCCGCTCACGGCCACGTCGCCAGTGACTCGGACGGCGTGGCGAATGGCGGAGGTCTGGCTGCTCCTCCCGCCCCGGACAGCCAGCCTTGCGTGGGGCTCGCCCGCACGGCCGGTCTCAGGGCGGTGGGACGGTGCACATCTTCGCCGGGGGTGAACCGGCCCAGGCGAGGGGTGGACCATGAAGAAGACGGTGGCGGACCAGTTCGCGGAGGTCCTCGCGCTCGCGGGAGTGAAGCGCATCTATGGCGTGGTGGGCGACAGCCTGAACGCCCTCACGGAGGCGCTGCGCCGGCGCGGCGACATCGAGTGGGTGCCCATGCGCAACGAGGAGGCCGCCGCCTTCGCGGCCGGCGCGGAGGCGCACCTCACCGGGCAGCTCGCCGTGTGCGCGGGCAGCTGCGGCCCCGGCAACCTGCACCTCATCAATGGCCTGTATGACTGCCACCGCAGCCGGGTGCCGGTGCTGGCCATCGCCGCGCAGATTCCCTCCGTGGAGCTGGGCACCGGCTACTTCCAGGAGACGCATCCCGAGGTGCTCTTCAAGGAGTGCAGCCACTACTGCGAGCTGGTCTCCGGCCCCAACCAGATGCAGCGCACGGCGGAGATCGCCGTCCGCAGCGCCGTGGGCAAGGGCGGCGTGGCCGTGGTGGTGCTCCCCGGCGACGTCGCCATGCAGAAGGCCGAGGACGCGCGGCTCCCCACGCCAGGGTCGCTGCGCGTGTCGCCCGCCCAGCTGATGCCCGCCACCGCGCAGGTGGAGCAGATGGCCGCGCTGCTCAACCGCGGAGGACGCGTGACGCTGCTATGCGGCGCGGGCTGCGCGGGCGCGGGCGCGCAGGTGGTGGAGCTGGCGAAGCGGCTCCAGGCGCCCGTCGTCTCCGCGCTCCGGGGCAAGGAGTTCCTGGAGAAGGACAACCCCCACTTCGTGGGGCTCACGGGGCTCATCGGCTACGCGTCCGGGTACTGGGCGATGATCGACTGCGACGTGCTCCTGATGCTGGGCACGGACTTCCCCTACCGGCAGTTCTATCCGGACAGCTCGGACACCCGCATCATCCAGGTGGACGTGCGCGCGGAGAACCTCGGCAAGCGCACGCGGGTGGACCTGGGCGTGGTGGGCAGCGTGTCCGCCACCATCCAGGCGCTCCTGCCCCGCCTCGAAACGAAGCGCGACACGAGGCACCTGGAGCGGGCGCTCGCGCACTACCGCAAGACGCGCGAGGAGCTGGACGCGCTGGGGCAGGGCACCGTGGGCAAGCGGCCCATCCGACCGACCCAGGTGGCCCGCGCGTTCGACCTCCAGGCGTCGGACGACGCCATCTTCACCTGCGACGTGGGCCTGCCCACCGTATGGGCCGCGCGCTACGCGACCATGAAGGGCGGCCGGCGGCTGGTGGGCTCCTTCAACCATGGCTCCATGGCCAGCGCGCTGGCGCAGGCCATTGGCGCGCAGAAGGCCTTCCCGGACCGGCAGGTCATCTCCTTCTCCGGTGACGGCGGCTTCACGATGTTGATGGGGGACTTCATCGGCCTGGTGCAGCTGGGGCTGCCCATCAAGGTCGTGGTGTTCAACAACAGCTCCCTGGGCTTCGTGGCCATGGAGCAGCAGGTGGGCGGAATGCTCGACGTGGGCACGGCGCTCCAGAACCCCCACTTCGCCGCGCTCGCCGAGGCCGTGGGCGTCAAGGGCCTGCGCGTGGAGGACCCGGGGCAGGTGGACGAGGCCGTCCAGCTGGCGCTCGCGACCCCCGGCCCCGTGCTGGTGGACGCCGTGGTCAGCAAGGCGGAGCTGGTGATGCCCCCGCGCATCACCGCGTCCATGGCCGCGGGCTTCACCCTGTTCGGCATCAAGGCCCTGCTCAATGGCCGCACCAACGAGGTGCTGGAGTTGGCGCGCACCAACCTCTGGCGGTGAAACCCCTGGCATTCCCGGCGGTTGGGCGGGGCTGAAGAAAAATCAGCGGGGCCGCGAATCCATCCGGCCCGTGGCCGCCTCCTGGCGTGTGAATGGGGAGCTTCCCCGTCGCACGAGGCAGGTCCCAGTGGCGTCCACGTCGCGAGGGAAGAACGCCCGGTGGTACAGCGACGTCATGCCGCCCTTGCTGATCCACTTGCCGGGGAAGAGCGGCTTGAACGCCTGGACGATGCGGTGGTGGTCCGCCGCCGCCTGCTCGATGTTGAGCAGCCTCCAGTCCGTGGGCTGCGGGGTGGAGTTGTTGAAGCAGCGGTGCTCCACCAGCAGCTGGTTGCCCTCGACGAGGTAGGTGGGCTCCATGGGGGAGTAGTACGAGCCAATGCCATAGCCCGTGCTGGCCAGCACCATGGCAGCACCGCGGGACGACTGAAGAAACTCGTCATATGGGAAATGCCTCCTGGCGTTGAAAGCGCCTACGAAGATGCCGGGTTGGCATTTCACGATGAAGGACTTCCCAGGTGCCCTGGCCGCGGCCGTAAGGTCTCCCTCATGAACGTCCATGAGATTCGCGGCGGCTTCGGCCTGGACCACCTGGTGCGCGCGGAGCGGCCGGACCCGGAGCCCGGACCCTTCCAGGTGCGCATGCGGGTGAAGGCCACGAGCCTCAACTCGCGCGACCTGATGATGGTGGAGGGCCGCTACAACCCGCGCCAGAAGCTGCCGCTGGTGCCCAACTCGGACGGCGCGGGCGTGGTGGACGCGGTGGGGCCGGGCGTCACCCGCGTGAAGCCCGGGGACCGGGTGATGACGCTGTTCGCGCAGGGGTGGCAGGCCGGTGAGCCGACGAAGGCCATCACCGCGACCACGCTGGGCGGACCGCTGGACGGCGCGCTCGCGGACACGCTGGTCCTGCACGAGGACGGCGTGGTGCCCACGCCCGCGTACCTCACCGACGAGGAGGCCGCCACGCTGCCGTGCGCGGCGGTGACGGCGTGGAGCGCGCTCGTCACGCAGGGCGGGCTCAAGGCCGGGGACACCGTGCTGGTCCAGGGCACGGGAGGCGTGTCCATCTTCGCGCTACAGATCGCCCGGCTGTTCGGCGCGCGCGTCATCGTCACGTCCAGCCGCGACGACAAGCTGGAGCGGGCCCTGAAGCTGGGCGCGCAGGAGGGCATCAACTACGTCACCACGCCGGACTGGGAGAAGGCGGCGCGCGCGCTCACCGGCGGCGTGGGCGTGGACCACGTGGTGGAGGTGGGCGGGGCGGGCACCTTCGAGAGGTCACTCAAGGCGCTGCGCGTGGGCGGCACCGTGTCCGTCATCGGCGTGCTGTCCGGTGGGGCGGGCCCCGTGTCGCTCATCCCCATCCTGATGCAGAACCTGCGCGTGCAGGGCGTGTTCGTGGGGCACCGTCAGTCCTTCGAGGCGATGACGCGCGCGTTCGCGCTCCATGACGTCCACCCGGTGGTGGACCGCGTGTTCCCCTTCGCGGAGGCGCGCGCCGCCTTCGAGCACATGAAGCAGGGCGCGCACTTCGGAAAGCTTGTCATCAAGGTGAGCTGACCCACGCGAAGTGGAAGTGGGCCTCCACCGTGGCGGTGGAGGTGCTCCCGGGCAGCGGCGGGAAGGGCGCCGCCTTCTTCACCGCGGCGAGCGCGGCCGCGTCCCACGCCTTGGCGCCGGACTCGGTGAGGATGGCGGTGGAGACCAGCTTGCCGTCCTTGTCGAGCACGGCCTGGACGATGGTCTTCCTCCCCAGGGCCGGCGTGCCCTTGGGGCCCGGCTGCTTCCAGGCCTTCGCCACGCGCTGGAAGGCCTGCTGCTGGTAGGCGGGGCTGTCCACCGAGCCCTGGAAGTAGGTCTGGAGCTGCGGACTGCCGCTCGCGGCCAGGGCCCCGGAAGCGAGGGCCAGCGCGAGCACCACCACGGCGGTTTTCGGGATGCGGAGCATGGGCCGAATATAGGGCCCGCTCAGCTCCTCGGCTGGGGGCCTCGGGGCGGCGCCTTCGCCTCGGCGGGCTTGCTGGCGCCCTTCTCCGGCAGCCAGGACAGGTCGTACACCGCCGCGTCGCCCGCGCTGCGCATCAGCACCACGGAGGCGCCCTGCGCGCCGCTCATCTCCAGGCCGGCGGCGAAGAGGCCCCGGTAGAAGCCGGCGATCACCACCGGGCGGCAGGTGAGCACGTAGCGCGTGGGCCCCGTCTGCTCCAGCCGCGCCTCCAGGTAGTTGGTGCCCGTGCGCAGGTTGCGCGTCATCCGCTCCAGCATCCGGTGCGGCCCCAGCAGCCGCACGCCCGCCAGCAGCGCGCTGCCGATGAGCGTGGAGCCGTAGCCCTCCAGGAAGCGCCGGCCCACCACCTCCGCGCCGTCGTCCAGCGTGGCCATGGGCGCGAGCACGGACGCCGCCAGCTTCAGCGACCCCACCCACACCTCCAGGGGATACGCCACCGCCAGCTTCCCGCGAGGATCGATGCCGATCTCGCGCAGCTGCCGCGCGCATGGCTCGTCCAGGTGGTCACCCAGGGCGCGAATCAGCCCTTCGAAGCTCTGCTGGAACACAAGGCGTTCGGGACTCGGCATGCCTTCCCACGCTAGCCGTGCGACCGGGGCTGTCTCAACCCGGTAGGTTCCCAGGGTTCAAGAACTTTACGCGGATTGTTCGGAAACGCGGTGCGCCAGGAGCCCTGACAGGTCGACCGACGCGGCTCGACATGTCGGACGAGGGGGCAGAGCGGGTGCGGTAGGGTCGTGGGCCATGCCGCATGACCCCCTCGCCGACATCTCCACGGCCGCGATGCAGGAGCGCGGCGCCTCCCGGGGGACCCCCCGCGAGGTCCCCGCGCTGACGGTGGTGTCCCACCCGGTGCCGCGGCGCGTGGGGGACCGGCGGCTGCTGGACGCGCTGGGGGCGGGGCGCGGGGTGGCCCTGTCTCGCAACGCTCCGGACTTCGCGAAGCCGGGCAGCGCGCTGGGGCTGCCGCTGGCGGATCCGTTCGTGAGCCGCAAGCCGCTGGAGCTCTCCGCCCTGCCGGACGGCGGCGTGCGGCTGACGGCGCCGGAAGACGGCACGCACGTGGTCGCGGCGGGCGTGCCGCTCCAGGGCGCGCGGGACTTCGGGCCGTCGGAGCTGAAGGACGGCGTGGCGCTGGAGCTGTCGGGCCGGGTAGTGCTGCTGCTGCACACGGTGGAGCTGGACGGCGAGGGCTCGGCGGACACGACCGGCATGGTGGGGGAGAGCGCGGGCCTGCGGCGGCTGCGCAAGCACATCGAGCGGGTGGCGGACCTGGACGTGCCGGTGCTCATCCGGGGCGAGACGGGCACGGGCAAGGAGCTGGTGGCGCAGGCCATCCACCGGCTGGGGGCGCGCCGGGCCGGGCGCTTCATCAGCGTGAACCTGGGCGCCATTCCCAAGGAGCTGGCGGCGGCGGAGCTGTTCGGGGCGCGGAAGGGGGCTTACTCGGGGGCGACGCGGGACCGCGAGGGCTTCTTCGGCGCCGCGCACGGCGGCACGCTGTTCCTGGACGAGGTGGGCGAGGCGCCGCCGGAGGTGCAGGTGATGCTCCTGCGCGTGCTGGAGACGGGGGAGCTGTACCCCGTGGGCGCCAGCCAGCCGGTGAGGGTGGACGTGCGGCTCATCGCCGCGACGGACGCGCACCTGGAGGCGCAGATCCGCGACGGGCGCTTCAAGGCGCCGCTGCTGCACCGGCTGGCGGGCTACGACCTGCGCGTGCCCGCGCTGCGCGAGCGGCGTGAGGACGTGGGCCGGCTGTTCTTCCACTTCGCGCGCGAGGAGCTGGCGGCGCTGGGCGAGGCGGCGCGGCTGGACGCGGAGGAGCCGCACGCGGAGCCGTGGCTGCCCGCGCCGCTGGCGTCCCGGCTGGTGCGGGCGGCGTGGCCGGGCAACATCCGGCAGCTGCGCAACCTCACGCGGCAGCTCGTCATCGGGAGCCGGGGGCAGGCGCGGTTGCAGCTGGACCCCCAGCTGGAGGAGGCGCTGGGCGCGGCGGCTCCGGCGCGGGGCCCGGAGGTGGGAGTCCAGGGGGGGGCTGGCGCCGCCGTGGCCCCGGCGCGGGGCGCGGGCCGCGCTCCGGAGGCCCGCGACGCGGCGGTGCCCCGACGCAAGCCCTCGCAGGTGACGGAGGCGGAGCTGCTGGCCGCGCTGCGCGCGAGCGCGTGGGACCTGAAGGCCACGGCGGACGCGCTGGGGATTCCCCGGCCGTCCGTCTACGACCTCATCGAGCGGAGCCCCACCCTGCGCACCGCGGGGGACCTGGGCGCGGATGAGATCACCCGCTGCTTCGAGGCCTGCGGCGGCGACCTGGACGCGATGGCGCGCACCCTGGAGGTGTCGAAGCGCGCGCTGGGGCGGCGGCTGAAGGAGCTGGGGTTGACGGCGAAGGGAGCGTGAACGGAAGAGGGCGCCGCGTGGCACGCTTGCTGCTGAGCTGTCGCGTCATCCGTCGTCATCCTCCTGGAGGGCTCCCCATGCGAAGCCGCACTCTCTTCCCGCTGTGCCTCACCGGACTGCTGCTGGCCTGTGCCAGCGGCTCTCGTTCCACCTCCCCCGGAGCGGCGTCGTCCGACTCCGAGCCGGTGCAGCCCTGCGCGGTGAACCCGACGCCGCCCGAGGGAGGCACCCAGGTGCTCATCACCGCCGACGCGGAGGGCAAGGTGCACTTCAGCACCAAGACGGTGCAGGTGCGGGCCGGTCAGGCGGTGAGCTTCGTGTCCCAGGTGCAGCAGGACCGGTGCGTCGGCGTCGCGAACAGCGGGCTCCTCGTGGAGGGCTCCACGAACCCGCTGCCGGTGCCCGCGTGCCAGGTCGCCACGTGGACGCTGAGCTCCAGCGACAAGCTCGGCGAGAGCACGTCCCTCTGGTCCTGCCCGAAGAGCGACTGCTCCAAGTGCACCCGGCCCGAGGGCATCAAGGACACCATCAACGGCACGCTGGAGGTCTCCGGGCGCGGCGAGGACTGAGCGGACAGCCCCTCACCGCCCGGGAGCGCGGGGCCCGTCAGGCCTTGCGGACCCTGGCCGGGCGGGGGGCCTTCCGAGGGGGCTCGGCCGGGGCCGCGGCGCGGGGGCTCGCGGTGACGGCCCGGAGCTCGTCGAGCCCGAGCTGGAGGTGCCGTGAGAGGTCCCGCGCCTTCGGGTCCTCGAGCCAGCGCTCGAACGCGACCTTGAAGACCGCCATGCCCGCCTCGGCGCTCAGGCTCGCCGTGGGCTCGGGGACGCCGCGCGCGCGCAGGGCGTCCGCGGCGGCCGAGGCGAGGGAGGCCAGCTTGATCAGCTCGCGCTCCCGAAGCTCGGCGTGCGCGAGGAGGAGCGCCTGTCGCGCCCGGGCGTGGTCGCGGCGGTCCTTGAAGAAGGGGGCCAGGGCATCGAGGGCGGCCGCGACCGTGTCGAGCGGCGCCGCCCCCTCGGGGGCCTCCGCGATGGTGGTGACGATGCGCTCATGGAGCGCCTCCGAGCCCCCGAACAGGACCTCCTTCTTGTCGGTGAAGTAGCGGAAGAACGTCCGCTCGGTGAGCCCCGCGCGCGCGGCGATCTCCTCCACCGTCGTCCGGTCGTACCCATGCTCCTGGAACAGCGTCATCGCGGCCTGTGCGAGCCGGTCTCGTGCGTTGGGTTCCCAGCGGCCCATGGCCCCAAGCATAACCTGATTGCAGTCACTGACATCACTTGTTAGGAGTGATGTCAGTAGCTGACATCAAGGAGCTTTCCATGCGCGTATTCGTGACGGGTGCGTCTGGTTTCATTGGCTCGGCGGTGGTCCCGGAGCTGTTGGGGGCGGGGCATCAGGTAGTGGGGCTTGCCCGCTCGGAGGCCTCGGCCCGGGCGCTGGAGGGGGCGGGGGCGCAGGTGCACCGCGGCTCGCTGGATGACGTGGACAGCCTGCGCGCCGGGGCGGCGAAGGCGGACGGGGTCATCCACCTGGCGTTCATCCACGACTTCTCCCGCTTCGAGGACTCGGTGCGCGCCGATGCGCGCGCGATCGAGGGCATCGGCGCGGTGCTCGAGGGCTCCCACCGGCCCTTCGTCATCGCGTCGGGGTTGCTGGGGCTCAAGCCGGGCCGCACCGCCGTGGAGACGGACCTGGCGGCCCCGTCGGGGCGCGGCGGGGCGGAGGCGACGATGCTCGCGCTGGCCTCTCGCGGCGTGCGCACGGCCATCGTGCGGCTCTCGCCGTCGGTCCACGGCAAGGGGGACCATGGCTTCGTGCCGCACCTGATCGCGTCCGCGCGGCGGACGGGCGTGGCGGCCTACGTGGGCGAGGGCGCGAACCGCTGGCCCGCGGTGCACCGGCACGACGCGGCCCGGCTCTTCCGGCTCGCGCTGGAGCGGGCGCCCGCGGGGTCGAGGCTCCACGCCGTCCACGACGAGGGCGTGCCCGCGCGGGACATCGCGGCCGTCATCGGCCGCCGGCTGGGCGTGCCGGTCGCCTCGAAGACGCCGGGAGAGGCGGGCGACTTCCTCGGCTTCCTGGGGACGCTCTTCGCGCTCGATGCCCCCGCGTCGAGCGCCCTCACGCGGGAGCAGCTCGGCTGGCGGCCCGAAGGGCCTGGGCTCCTGGCGGACCTGGATGACGAGCACTACTTCGCGGCGGACGCTGGCACGAAGCTGTGAGCGCGGTGGGGCAGCTCGGCTTCGCGTGGGTGGGATAACGACCACCCGCGCCAGGATTCCCAGAAGGCCTATGCTTTGGCCCATGGCATCCATCCACTTCATCTGCAAAGAGGACGCTCACCTCCACCGAGTCCCTGAAGACGGTGACTATGACAGTGGTAACTGGTTCGTCACGGCAGCCGACGCCAACGCGCTGATCGGAGGAATGATCTTCCTGCACAGGACAAAGGCCGCACGCTCCTACTTCGGCGGTAAGATCAAGTCGGTCCGACCCATCACAAACGAGTTAGGCTCCCCCTGCTTCATCTTCCGGTTCGCCCCTTCTCAAGAGGCGAAGAACGTTCCTTGGCGAGGCACGAACAACCCCCGTGCTTGGACTAGCGGCGTGATTGGCGACGACGACTAAGCTAAGAGCGCCAACCAAGAGGAAGTAGGGGCTTTCCGGCGGCTACGGGCGAACATCTCCTCCCCCAAAAGTGGTAGGCGCAGGGGGGACGGGGGGCGTCGAACTTGTTTCTTCAGTCCGTTGACGATGGCACGTAGAGCGCGGGAGGCTGGAGAAATGCGCCTTCTATTCGGTGCATGCGTCGCCACATTAATCGCATGCCAGTCCAAGCCAGATCCTGTCGAGCAACAGCGCCTCGTGGTCATGGAGCAGCATGTCCGCGACTTGCAGCAGCGGGTCGCTGAGTTGGAGTCAGGGGCCGCAAGGCAATATGTTGAAACCAGGATTCTTTCCTCCAAGCTGGCAGGCAGCATTGAATTCTCGCCTGGCAGTTCCGGCTATGGCTCGCTCTACACGCCGAGCGGGACATTTCTTGTATCGCTTGAAAAGATTGAGCCGTATGCTGATGGTCAACGACTGACGTTCCGAATTGGGAATCCTCAAGCTGTTGCGTATGGCCACCCTACGCTAAAGCTCAAGTGGGGAAGGCGCATGCCGAAGGTGGCGGTCGGTGATGCATCGCAGTCGATAGAGGAATGGCGTGCCTCGCTTCGCTCTAAGGAACAGCTCCTCACCAGTGACCTGCGCGCCGGTGCCTGGAATACTGTTACAACTACTGTCTCTCCGGCTACGGGAGAGGATGTCGGGTACGTTGAATTCGCGATGGATATATCGAACGTCTCAATGTTGAGACGGTAGCCTTCATCGTGTTGATCGTCTCGAAGGTTTCGCGGCAGCTCGCACTGCACTGGCCTGCATTTGATAATACCGCCAGCGTCAAGTGCCTTTGGTCTGCTCCTCGATTTTCGGACCAGCTGAAACGTAAGAGAGTCCTCGCGGCCAGGAGGCAGGTCGGTCGTGAGAAAGAGTAGGTTCACTGAGGAGCAGATGGTTCGCATCCTGAGGGAGGCGGAGGCCCCTGGCGCCAGCGTAGTGGAGGTAGCCCGGAAGCACGGCATCACCGAGCGGACGATCTACGGGCACGCCCCCGGTTCGGCTATCGACGGGCCTGGGCCCTGCTACGGCGTGACGGGCCTGCCGTCAATGTGAAGTGGGTGCGACGGCTCTGGAGAAAGGAGGGGCTGGCGCTGTCTCGCAGGAGGCCGAGAAAGCGCCGCCAGCTCGGACAGCCACGGCAGCCGAAGCCCGAGGGCGTCAACGCCGTATCGGCCTGGGACTTCGTGCACGGCGCATGTGCCAATGGGCAGAAGCTCAAGTGCCTCACCGTCATGGACGAGCACAGCCGCGAGTGCCTGGCCATCGACGTGGCCGGGCGCATCAGCGCCAGGCGAGCCATCGAGGTGCTCTCGCGCCTGGTGGCGGTGCTCGGTCCGCCGAGGTACCTGAGAAGCGACAACGACCCGGAGTTCATTGCCAAGGCCCTACACAGGTGGCTGGAGGCTAGCGGCATTCAGCCGGCCTACAGCGAGCCGGGCAAGCCCTGGCAGAACGGCACCAACGAGAGCTTCAACGGTCGTTTCCGCGACGAGTGCTTGTCGGCGGAGTGGTTTGCCAGCAGGAGGGAGGCCGTCGTCCTCATCGAGGCGTGGCGGCGCGACTACAACGAGAAGCGCCCGCACAGCAGTCCGGGGCTACAAGGCACCCGCGGAGGTCTGAACTCGCCGTGCCCATGCCGGCCCCGCCGATTCATCCCCCAAGCACGGTATCAGCAGCGCCGCAGGACTCTCGTAACTCGTGGCCCGAAGAACGGGGCAAGTCACACTGTCTCTTCGGTTTCCTGCTGACGGCAATTTGTTGGTGTCTACCCTGGTGGCAGTCTTGCGAGTGCGCGATGCAGGTCATCCCGCAGGCTGCTCGCGTCCTTCCAGCGGGGCCGCGCGGTGGCCACGGCTTCGATGAGGGACAGCCCCTGCTGGAGGTGGGCACGCGCGTCCGGACCGGAGCCGGCCACGCCCCAGTCACGCAGCAGCGTGCCGTAGGCCAGGCGCGCATCCAGGTTTCCGGGCTCCAGCTCCAGCGCCTTCTGGAAGTCGCTCGCCGCGGCCTGGAAGGACGCGTCTGGCTTCAGGCCACGGCGAGCCTCGTCGCGTGCCTGGAGCGCCCTCGCTTCGCCCCGCCAGCGCCACGCCTGCGCGAGAGATGGGTTGAGCTTCAGCGCCCGCTCCAGCGCCTCCGTGGCCTGGGTGAGCGCCGGTCCCGCGTCCTTTCCATGTCGCTGTGCATACGCAGCGACGGTGTGGTGCACCTGGCCCATGCTGGCCCATGGCTCGGCGAGCCCCGGCAGCAACGCGGTGGCCTGTTGGAGCTCGTCCAGGGCCTCCTTCGCGCTCGCCATGGGGTCCTGGTCGCGCGCCAGTCGCCAGCTCGCGCGCCACATGCGCACCTCGCCCACGTTGTTGTGCGCGAAGCCCACCCTGGGCGCGATGGCGATGGCCTGCTGGAAGGCCCGCTCCGCCTGCTCCAGCAGCGGCTCCGGCGAGCCCCCCCGGTCCCATGCCTCACGGGCCTGGTCGAGCAGGACGGTGCCCACGCCGTTCTGGAGCGGAGGCAGCTTCGGGTTGATGGCGATGCCACGGCGGTAGGCCTCCAGCGCGTGCGCGAGCCCCGGCCCCGCGTCGCCGCCCCGGTCGCGCAGGCGCAGGGCGAGCGCTCGGTGCACCTCCGCCAGGTAGAACCACGCGACGACATGGCCCGGGTCGAGCGTGCTCGCGCGCTCCAGCGCCGCCCGGGCCTCCTCCAGGTCCGCGTCCTTCGACGGCGCGCGCGGATGGTTGGCGCGGTTCACGTAGGCCGTGCCCAGGTTGATCCACGCGTCCGGCCGCTTCGCGTCCAGCGCCAACGCCCGCCGGTAGGCCGCGATGGCCTGCTGCCGGAACGGCAGGGAGTCTCCTCCGCGCCCGTCCTCCGAGTCCGCCCACACCTTGAAGACCAGCCCCAGGTCCAGGTGGAAGTCGTAGTCGCGCGCGGCCTCGGGGATGGCCTCGAAGGCGGCGACCGCGGCGCGCAGCTGCTCGCGCGGATCCTCGTTCCGCTCCTGCCGGTAGCGGGCCCACTGCCACCAGCCCATGGCCAGCGCGTGGCGCGCCTCCACCTTCCCGGGAGCCAGCCGCAGCGCCTCCTTCGCCGCGTCGAGCGTGCGCGCGAGGAGCGGCTCCAGGTCGCCTCCGCTGCTGAGGCTCGCCTGGGCATAGCGCCGGTGGAGCCGGGCCTCCAGCACCCAGGTGTCCGCTTCCTCGGGCGCCGCCGTGCGCGCGCGTGACACGGCCTCCATCCCTCGCGTGTACGCGGGCAGCACGGCTCCCTGTCCGGACAGCTCCAGGAGCAGGGCCTCCTGCTCCAGCTCCGCCCGAGCGCGGTGCACGGCGGGCACGCTGCGGCCGATGTCCGCCGCGGCTTCATAGGCCCGGCGCCCGGCCTCCAGGTCGTCCCGGGCCGCGTCGCGCTCGCTCGCCAGGGCGTGGCGCACGGCGCGGGCGAGCAGGATGTCCCCTCGGAGCAGCGGCGCTTCATGGAACCACGGCAATCGCGTGCCCAGCGCGTCCAGCGACCTCAGCGCGTCCTCGAAGCGCTCCTGGTGGAAGGCGCGGAGGGCCTCCGCGTATTCAGGCGCGGGCACCTCCGCGCCCCGGCCCTGCTCCAGGTAGGCCAGCGCGGGGTCTCGGGAGTGCGTCTGGGCTTCGCGCCGCTTGGCCTCGCGGCGGGCCGCGTCCGGGATGCGGTCCGCCTCCAGCCGCTCGCGCTGGTAGCGGTGGCCCAGCACCCGCGCGAGCGCATAGGCCACGCGGGGCTCGCGGAAGCCCTTCGCCCAGGCGGCCTCCAGGTGCGTGAGGGCGGCCTCCTCGTCCCCCAGCGCGAGGGCCCCGCGTCCCAACGCGTAGTGCCCCGGGCCCTCCGCGACGGGCCCCGCGTCGCGCATGGAGGCCTCGATGTCGCGCATGCGCGCGCGCATCGCGTCGCGGTCCGGCCGCGTGTCGTGCAGGGGCGCCTGGCCGGAGTAGCGGGCCTGGGCCTCGATGCGCTCGACGCCCTCGGTGAAGCGCCGGGTCAGGGCCTCGCGGCGCGACACCTCCCGCCGGGCCAGCACGCCCTGGCCCACCGCGCCCGCCGCGGCGAGCGCGGTGAGGCTCGCGACGACGACGGCGACCCGGTGACGGGCCACCCACTTGCGCGCGCGGTACGCGGGGCCCGTGCGCGCGAGCACCCGGTCCCCTTCGAGGAACCGCGTGAGGTCGTCCGCCAGCGCCCGCGCGGAGCTGTAGCGCCGCGAGCGGTCCTTCTCCAGGCACTGGAGGACGATGGCCTCCAGGTCCGCCGGGATCGCCGCGTCCAGCTCGCGGGGACGCCGGGGCTCCTGGGTGGCGATGCGTCCGAGCACCTCCAAGCCATTGGCGCCGGTGACAGGCGGTTGGCCGGTGAGCAGGTGATACAGGGTGGCGCCCAGGCTGTAGATGTCCGCGCGCCGGTCCAGCCGGGTGACCTCACCGCGGGCCTGCTCGGGGGCCATGTACTGGGGCGTGCCCAGCACGGTGCCCGTGGCGGTGGCGGCGTCGTCGCTGCTCCAGTCGCGCGCCAGGCCGAAGTCCATGACATAGGGGCGCAGGGCGCCGTCGTCGCCGCGCTCCACGAGGATGTTGGAGGGCTTGAGGTCGCGGTGCACGAGCCCGGCCAGGTGGGCCGCGTGCACGCCCAGCGTGGCGTCGCGGAGCACGAGCGCCTTCTGCTCCACGGACAGCGCGCCGGCGAGCGTGTGCAGCGGCGCCCCCGCGATGTACTGCATGGCGATGTACGCGCGGCCCTGGACCTCGCCGACCTCGTACACGCGGCAGACGCGCTCGTGGTCCACGCGGGCCTGGGCGCGGGCCTCGGAGATGAAGCGGCGGGACAGCTCGGGGTCCTCGTCGCGCACGAACTTCAGCGCCACGTCGCGGTGCAGCCGCAGGTCCCGCGCCAGGAAGACGCGCCCCATGCCGCCCTGGCCCAGGAAGCGCAGCGGCCGGTAGCGCGTCCAGTGCGGCACCGGGAACGCGGGACCGTCCACTCCCGCGGCGGGCGCGGCGCCCGGAGGCAGCGTGTCGTCGGCGGTGCCCTTTCGCGCGCCGCCATCCGGAGGCGGGGGGGGCTCCGCCTCCACCGCCATGCTCCGGCGCAGCGACGCGAGCGAGTCCGCGTTGAGCCGCCCCTGCTCCACGAGCAGCTGCAACGGGGAGACGCCACGTCGCGCCGCCTCCTCGCGCAGGCGCTCCACGTCCTCGCGGGAGAGGAGGCCCTCGGCCAGGGCCATGCGCAGCTCCGCTTCGTTCGTCTCAAGCACGCCAGCACGCTCCCATCGCCCGGGAGCGTACCGGAGCCCCGCGCTTCGGCCCACGGCGCCGCGGCGCGACTTGCGGTGCCCGACCGCCCGTTCCCAAGATGCGCGCATGAGCTCCGAGTGGGTCCTGGAAACGCCGCAACCGCCGCCGGACGCCCGCATCGCCTATGGCGAAGCCCCGCAGCAGTTCACCGAGCTGCGCAGGCCCAGGGGCAAGGGCCCGCACCCCGTGGTCCTCTTCGTCCACGGCGGCTTCTGGCGCGCGGAGTACGGCCTGGAGCATGCGGGCCACCTGTGCGCGGACCTGACGAAGCGAGGCTTCGCCACGTGGAGCGTGGAGTACCGGCGCGTGGGCCAGGACGGCGGCGGCTTCCCCGGCACCCTGGAGGACGTGGCCGCCGCGGCGGATCACCTGCTGAGCGCGGCCCCGTCGCTGGGGCTGGACCTGTCCAACGTGGTGGCCATGGGGCACTCCGCGGGCGGGCACCTGGCCATGTGGCTCGCCGCGCGGCACCGCCTCACGCCGAAGCAGGCGCTGTACCGCGACGCACCCCTGAAGCTGAAGGGCGTGGTGTCCCTGGCCGGCGTGCTGGACCTCGCCCAGGGCGCGGCGCTGGACCTGGGCAAGGGCATCGTGAAGACCTTCATGGGCGGCGCCCCGGAGCAGGTCCCCGAGCGCTACGCCGTCGCCTCGCCCGCCGCGCTCCAGCCGCTGAAGCTGCCGCAGGTCCTCCTCCACGGCGCCGAGGATGACACCGTCCCCCTCGAGGTCAGCGAGGGCTTCCACGCGCGAGGCGTCCAGCAGAAGGACCCGGTGCACCTGGTGCCCCTGAAGGGCGCGGGCCACTTCGAGCTCATCGACCCGCGCTCCCAGGAGTGGCCGCGCGTGGTGCAGGCCGTGCGCACCCTGCGCTGATCATCCGGTGCCACCGCGCTGCCAGGAGGGGTGGAGCGCGCGCCTGGGAGGGGGGCGGCGGGCCTGATGGCCGGCGCCGCCCACCTGTCCCTCCAGGCGCGCGACCGCCAGCGCTAGAAGAGGTTCCAGAGGTACTGGTTGGTCACCTCGTGGTGGAACTGGATCTCCGCGTCCTTCACGCGCGTGCCCAGCTGCTTGGGGCAGCGGTCCGCGGAGGCCACCTTCAGCTCCGCGTACTTGCCCTGCACCTGCTCACCCAGCGCCTGCGCGATGAACTGGCTGCCCTTGAAGAAGCGCACCGCGTCGTAGATGTTGTCCGGCAGGAAGCGCGTGCGGCTGCGCTTGGTCTCCGCGTCCTCCTGCGGCTGCGGCCCCTCCAGGCCCGTCTTCAGCAGCGTGTAGAGGACCATGTACGGGTTCGCGTCCGGCGCCACCGAGCGGCACTCGATGCGCGCGCTGCGCTCGTTGCCGAACGGGATGCGCACCATGGCGCCGCGGTTGTTCGCGGAGGCCTTGATCTGGTTGGGCGCCTCGTAGTGCGGGTCCAGGCGGCGGTACGAGTTCACGCTGGAGTTGAGCACCAGGCAGATGTCGTTCGCGTTGGTGAGGATGCGGTCGATGAAGTCCCAGCCCATCGCCGACAGGCCGTCCTGGCCGCCCTTGTCGTAGAACAGGTTCTTGTTGTTCTTCGACAGCGACATGTTGATGTGCATGCCATTGCCGTTCACGCCCGTGACGGGCTTGGGCAGGAAGCTGGCCGTCAGCCCCTGCTGCGCGGCGACCTGGCGGCAGAGCAGCTTGTAGAGCTGGATCTGGTCGGCGGAGACCAGCGCCTCGCTGTACGAGAAGTTCATCTCGAACTGGGAGGGCGCCACCTCCGGGTGGTCCTTCTCGTTCTGGAAGCCCATGGCGCGCTGCGCCTCCGCGGCCTTGTCGATGAAGGTGCGGAGCCCGTCGCCCGGCAGCGCGTGGTAGTAGCCGCCGATGGAGATGAACTCGAACTTGCCCTCCTCGTGGTAGTGGCGCTCGGCGTCACGGCCCTTGAAGAGGAAGCCCTCGATCTCCGGCGCCGCGTGGAACACGGTGCCGTCCTTCTGGAACAGCTGCTCGGTGGCGCGCTTGAGCTGGCCGCGCATGTCCGAGGGGTACGGCGTGCCGTCGCGCTCCAGCACCTCGCAGAACGCCAGCACCTTGCCGGGGCCGAAGACGTCGGACGGCAGCCAGTAGAACGCGCCCCAGTCCACGTTCAGGCGCAGGTCGCTCTCCGCCTGCGCGGAGAAGCCGCGGATGGAGGAGCCGTCGAAGGTGAGGTTGTCCGCGCTCTTGAGGAGGAACTTCTTGTCGTAGTCCAGCATGTGCAGCCGACCTTCCAGGTCGGTGAAGCACACGGTGATGGCCTTGATGCGCTTCTCGTCGGCCAGGTACTTGAGGCGCTCCTCGCGAATCTTGTCCGGCGACTCACGGCGGAGGCGCTGTTCCTTCACCCGGAGGTTGAGCTCCTCCAGCTCGTCGTAGGGAATCTCCAGGAAGTCCCGCAGCGGCTTCTGCTCCATGGTCCTGCCTCCAGGCGTGTCCCCGGTTCCGGAATACCGGCGAGGGCACCAAAGTCACAGGCGCAGGTATTTACATTCCATGAATCTAAATCAAGCCTAATTTTTGAGAACTGAAGGCTAAAGACTGTGTCCGGCCACTCACGCATGCCCGAACGTCAAGGGACGGGGTGCCCGATGCCCCGGCCAGTGGACACTGCGCGCCGCACCGCGTTGGCGGCGTGTCCGCCTTCGGACGTCCAGGCTCACGGGAGGGGGACGAGGCCCTGTTCCGGGAGCGGGGTCCCGGCGGGCCAGAGCACGTAGGCGGCTCCCCGGGAGTGCTGCCAGGCGCGCCACAGCTCGGCGCGGGGGTAGGTGGCGTGGGTGGTTTCGTTGGAGTCGAAAGCAGGGTCGTTGACCACGACGTCGCCCTTGTCGGTGAAGCCCTTCACGACGATGAGGTGGCCGTCGGTGCGGCGGGAGGCGCCGCCGGGCAGCTCGCCGGGCTCGTAGGCGATGCTGATGCTGACGGGGATGCCGGCGGCGATGAGGCGCTCCACGGGGGCGAAGGAGTCGAAGCGGGCGACGAGCCCGTGCAGCGCGCCGCCGGCCATGCTGGCGGCGTAGGCGGTGTTGAAGGCCCAGTTGCCGGTGCCCCGGTAGACCCAGTCATAGGTGTGGGCGGCGGCGGTGGGCACGGGGTGCTCCAGGTCCGCGCGGCCCAGCTTCCGGCTCCAGTAGCCGAGCAGCATGGTGGTGGACGTGGGGGAGCACCAGACCTCGCCGCCGTCGGGGTAGATCATCTGCGAGTAGCCCGGCACGTCGAGCACGACGCCCCAGGCGGTGTGGTCCGACGCGAGGTCCTTGGGCGTCCGGCGCGTGTCGGTGACGGCGGCGGCGAGCGCCCGGACGCGGGGGCTCGAGTCGGGGCGTTCGGAGAAGAGGTGGACGGTGACGCGCAGGGCGTCCGCGCGGCGCTTGAGGTTGAGGGTGTCGGTGAGGACGGTGCCGTCGGCGTCGCCCTGGCCGTCCACGCTGTGGCGCGCGACGGTGGAGGCGTCGAAGGCCCAGATGCCCAGCTCGTAGTCCTGGGTCCAGGTGCCCTCGATGCGGGCGGAGACGGTGAGCTTCACCCAGGTGCCGGGAGGTGTCTGGGCGTCGAAGGACGGCACCACGCTGTCGAAGCCGCCGGGGACGGGCTGGACTTCAGAGGTGGCGGTGCCGACGCGGAAGGTGCCGCCATTGTAGAAGCTGCCGCCGTCGAGCCAGCCGCCCGCGGGGAATGGGTCGGTGCCCTCCTTCGCGGTGGCGGGGTCCAGCTCCAGCGCGCCCTCCGCGGTGACGCGCGTGCCGTCGCGGGAGAAGCGCGCGAGGTCGCCCGCCACGGACGTCTTCTGCCACAGGCGCGCGGGCGAGCCGGTCTCTGGAGTCTGCGCGTCCGGAGGCGGTGAAGGCGGCGAGGAGGCGCAGGCCCAGAGGCAGGTGGCCAGCAGGACGGCGGAGAGGACGCGAGCGCGGGCGTTCACGTGCGCGATTGTCGCAAACGCTCGCAGGGGGTCTCAAGTCGGATTCCTTGAAAGTCCTGCCGGGCGGACAGATGCGGGCCCTGGGGGCTGGAATGTCAGACGCGGCGGGTAGCGCGCCGTGCGCGACCCGGTGGGGTCGCGACGATGCACCACGCCTCGCTCTCCACGAGCGACAAGCCCAGCAGCGGGATCGATTCCGCATCGCCCGGGAGCTGCCCTGCTGCGGAAGGCTCAGGGACTGACACAGGCGCGGCTCTCCGTCATGTCAGGTGTGCCCCAGCGCGAGAGCAGCAGGCTCGAGTCCGGAAGGGCGAATGCCACCGAGCTGACGCTGTTCAGGGTGGCCCATGCGATGGGCCATGCGTTCCGGCTGGAGCCTGTCGGGCGCGGCCCTCGCCGTTCCGTGGCCGCGAAGAAGGGCCGCATCATGCGGAAGCGTGCGACCCGGTCACGCGAGCTCGGGCCCGCGTGACTGGCGGTGTTGGCTCTTTGTGGTTTGAACGCGTCACACCTGCCAGGGTCCGTGAGGAGCAGGTGGCCTACGCCCAGAGGTCCTGCTCCAGCGTGTCCAGCAGCGCCAGCGCCGCCTCCGGCGTCGGCATGCCCGCCTCCGTGATGATGCTCGCGTCGAGCGGCACCGCGACCTCTTCACGCAGCAGCGCCACCGCGCGCTTCTGCGCCTCCTTCACCGCGGCCCGCTCCTCCTCGGAGAGGCGCGGCCGGGCCCACTGGTCGATGTCCCAGGACAGCGCCGCATGCCGCGTCTCATCCTCCGCGATGCCGACCATGGCCTGACGCACCTCCAGGTCGCGCGCGTGCAGCGCCTGGTGGTGCGCGAGCAGCGCGCCATACGTCTCCCGCACGCAGCCCTCCACGGCGTTCTCCAGCGCCACGTCCACCAGCGAGCGCAGGGGCAGCTCCTCCACCACCGGGCGCTGGGGCGTGCCGCCGAAGCGCCTCGCGATCCGCTCCGTCACCCGCGCGTGCATGACCTCCTCCATGGCGCTGCGGCGTGCCGCGTCCTGGAGCCCCAGGTCCGCGCCGTGCAACGCCAGCTCATCGCGCAGCCGCAGGAAGGCGTGCACGGACGCCGCCTCCAGGCGCGCCGCGTCCGCGAAGTAGCGCCCCAGCGCCTCCGCGCTCTCGCGCGCCTCCGCGACCTGGAGCCCCGCCGGCCGCCGGCCGATGTTGCAGTGGGGGCTGCCCTTCTCCAGGACGTGCTTCTCCACCGCGCTCACCTCGCCAGAGGTGGAGACCCGCACCCGGTGTTGCGTGAGCGCCGTGTTGGGACCGCACGCGTAGCCCTGCGTGCCGACGACGTCGAAGCTGCCGTCCTCGTTCTTCTTCACCGCGCCCTGCTTCAGCTCGGAGCAGCTCAGGTCGTAGCCCGCCGCGAAGGCCCGGAGCGCGGCCTCCTCCGCCGTGTCGACCGTGCCCAACAGGCCCTGCACGGCCTCCTCGGTCGTGTACGTCGTCACGGTGTCGCCGGACGTCGCGAGCAGGAAGAACTCCTCGCAGGAGTCGATGCAGTCGCGATGAAAGCCCTGCTCGGTGGTCGCGTCCGCCACGGCCGCCTGGCAGGTGGGGACGTCGGTGGCGGTCGCGCAGGGCTGCCCCGATGACGAGACCTCGGAGGACCTCGGGTTTTCCAGCCAGGGGGAGAAGGACCGGAGCTGGACGAAGTCCTGCGCGGAAGCGGGCGTCAGGTTTCCGAGCGAGAGGCGGCCCGCCTCGCACGCGACCTGCGAGAAGCCCGTCAGGTCCGTGCTGTTCCCCAGGTTGACGCCGCAGCCCGCGAGCACCAGCGGCGTGGCGAGCGAGGCATGCAGGGCCCGCGAGAAGAGACGGCGCAGTCGATGGATGTGCACGGAGGGCAGCTCCCCAAGAAGGTGTGTCCGTGCGCCAGAGCAATGCGGATGCCAGGACCCCTCCAGAGGGAAGCCGCGCTGCCACGGTGCTCCGGAACCCCCGGGAATGATCAGATTCCTGAGGGGGCCGCCTCATTTCCTGACGCGTGTGCCCGGATGGCCCGGACGCGACGGGGGAGGTCACCAGGGCGTTTGCCGGATGTCAGACCGAGTGGATAGCGTGCAGCTCATGCCGGACATCCGCCTGCCTGCCGAAGCGAAGTACAAGAACGAGCTGGACGCACTCGCCGCGCATGACGACAAGCCCCGCCCACCGGGTTGGGCGCTGTCGCCTCGCGCCGTGGAGACGTACATCCTGGGCAGCCCCAAGCCCGTGGGCGGCGTCGCCATCACGCCCAAGTACGTGGGCGACAAGGGGCTCATCCAGGTGTGCATCGCCACGCTCGCGTCGGACCGCGCGCTGATGCTCGTGGGCGAGCCGGGCACCGCGAAGAGCTGGCTGTCCGAGCACCTCTCCGCGGCCATCAGCGGCACGTCCGCGCTCGTCGTCCAGGGCACGGCGGGGACCAGCGAGGACCACATCAAGTACTCGTGGAACTACGCGCTGCTGCTCGCGCAGGGCCCCACGCCCGCGGCGCTGGTGCCGTCGCCCATCCTGCGCGCCATGCGCGCGGGCAGGTTCGCCCGCTTTGAAGAAGTGACGCGCACGTCGCCGGAGATTCAAGACTCGCTCATCTCCATCCTGTCGGAGAAGCAGGTGTCGGTGCCGGAGCTGGGAGAGGTCACGAGCGCCCAGCGCGGCTTCAACCTCATCGCCACCGCGAACACGCGCGACCGCGGCGTCAACGAGATGAGCGCCGCGCTCAAGCGCCGCTTCAACTTCGTCACCGTGCCGGTGGTGGAGGACCTGGAGCAGGAGATCCAAATCGTCACCAAGCGCGAGGCGGAGCTGCGCACGGACTACCAGGTGGGCGTGCCGCCGCCGGAGGAGCTGTCGCGCGTGCTGCTGACGCTCTTCCATGAGCTGCGCAAGGGCGTGACGAAGGATGGAAAGACGAAGGTGCGCACGCCGGGCGCGGTGCTGTCCACGGCGGAGGCCATCAGCGTGCTCTTCAACAGCTCCATCCTCGCGCAGCAGTTCGGCTCCGGGACGGTGACGTCGCAGGAGCTGGCGGCGTCGCTGGTGGGCGCGGTGGTGAAGGAGCAGGAGGACGACGTCAAGGCGCTGCGCGAATACATGGAGACGGTGGCCAAGGGGCGCACGGGCCCGTGGAAGGAGCTCTACACCGCCAGCAAGAAGCTCTTGAGGGGCTGATGGACCTGGCACTGCTCTCCCGGGTGCAGCACTTCCCGGTCCGTCACCACTCGCCGCGCACCACCGCGGTGCTCCTGAAGTGGCTGGAGCGCGTGAAGCCCGCCGTCGTCCTGGTGGAGGGCCCCTGCGACGCGACGGCGCTGGTGGACGTGCTGTGCGACGCGCAGACGCGGCCGCCCGTGGCCATCCTGGGCTACCGCACGGACGGCACCCCGTCCTCGTCGCTGTGGCCCTTCGCGGCGTACTCGCCGGAGTACCAGGCGCTGAAGTGGGCCCGGGCGAACGGCGCGCGGGTGGAGTTCATCGACATCCCGGTGGGCGTCAGCCTCGCGGTGGATCGCCAGGCGCCCGGGCTGGGCGTGGAGACGGAGGAGGCCGAAGCGCACGCGCCGGTCCCCGACGAAGCCGTGCCGCTCACGGAGGCGTTCGCGCGCTCGCAGGGCTACCGCTCCTTCGAGGAGTTCTGGGAGGCGGCCTTCGAGGCGCCGGACTGGAGCCCGGAGCAGTTCCGGCCGGTGCTCACCGCCTGGGCGGACGTGGTCAACGCCGGGCCCCGGCAGGCCTACCACCGCCAGCGCGACGCCTTCATGGCGCGCAAGGTGCTGGAGGTGGTGGGGCGCGGCGTGGCGCCGGAGCAGGTGGCGGTGGTGGCGGGCGCGGCGCACACCGCCGCGTTCCTCGCGGGGGACGTGGACCCGAAGGAGGAGGCGAAGCTGCCTGCGGGCGGGCCGTGCGCGGTGACGGTGATTCCGTACAGCTTCCCGCGCCTGGCGGAGCAGCTGGGGTACGGCGCGGGCAACCGGGCGCCGCACTTCTACCAGAAGGCCCACGAGGCGGACTGCGACTTCCGGCGGGCCACGCTGGAGGTGCTGCTGGACTTCGCGGCGCACCTGCGGATGCGCGGCTTCTCCGCGTCGCTGTCGGACGTGCTGGAGGCGTACCGGCTGGCGGTGACGCTGTCGGACCTGCGCGAGAAGAGCGCCCCGGGCCTGGATGAGCTGCGCGAGGCCACCGTGGCCACGCTGTGCCGCGGCGACGCGACGCACGTGGACGGCTTCCTGTGGAAGAGCGTCATCGGCCACGAGGTGGGGCAGGTGGCGAGCCGCATCGGGCAGAACTCGCTCCAGGCGGAGTTCTGGCGCGAGGTGGGCGAGCGCCGGCTGCCGCGCACGGACAGCCCGGAGACGTTCACCCTGCGCCTCAACAACCCGGTGGAGGTGGGCTCCTCCGTGTTCCTCCACCGGCTGCGCGTGGCGGGCATTCCCTATGCGTCGCTGTCCGGGACGGGCTCGTCGCGCAAGCAGGGCGCGGACGGCGAGCCCGGCGGCTACGCGGCGCTCACCCGGGTGCGCGAGGCCTGGCAGGCGCAGTGGACGCCGTCCACGGACGTGGCGCTGGTGGAGAAGATTGTCTTGGGCGACTCGCTGGAGGGCGTGACGACGCGCGTGCTCCAGGAGCGGCTGACGCAGGCGAAGACGACGGCCGAGGCGGCGGACGTGCTGCTGGAGTCCGTCATCACCGGCTGCTCCCAGACGGTGGCCCAGGCGCTCAGGGCCTGTGACGCGCACGCGGCCACGGACGCGGACCTGCCGTCGCTGGCGAGCGCGGCGCGGGCGCTGTCGGGGCTGATGGCCTATGGCACCTCGCGCGCGCACTCGGACGTGGGGGACGAGGCGGTGGCGGCCCTGGGGGAGAAGACCTTCAACCGGGCGCTGCTGCGCGTGCGCGAGGCCAGCGCCTGCGCTCCGGAGGCGGTGCCGCCGGTGCTGGACGCGCTGCGCACGCTACAGGAGGTGGCGCTGTCCCAGCCGCGCGCGGACAAGGCGGCCTGGTTCGCGGAGGCGCGCGGGCTGATGGAGAGCCACGCGGTGCACCCCGCGACGTCGGGGCTGGCCACGGGCCTGCTGTACCTGGCGCGCGAGCTGCCGGAGGCGGACGTGGCCCTGGAGGTGGGGCGGCGGCTGTCCGCGGCGGTGGAGCCCTCGGACGCGGCGGCGTACCTGGAGGGCTTCCTCCAGGTGAACGCGCTGGTGCTGGTGAAGAGCCGCGACGTGGTGAAGGCGCTGGACGCGTTCCTCGTCAGCGTGGAGCCCGAGCGCTTCCGGCAGACGCTGCCCGTCCTGCGACGGGCGCTGGGCGTGCTGGGGGCCACGGAGCGGCGCTACCTGATGGAGAACGTGATGGGCGTGCGCCAGCTGAAGGACCAGGGCCGCGCGGTGAAGGCCGTGCTGGAGGAGCAGGACAAGGCGACGCTGAAGGACCTGAGCGCGGACCTGGGCAAGGCGCTCGATGACCTGGATGACCTGCTATGAGCGTGGACCCCAAGGACCTGGACCCGAAGGACCGCGACGCGCTGTTGCGCTGGCGGCTGGCGCTGGGCCCGGAGGCGGAGAAGACGGGGGCCTGCCCGTCCTTGAGCGCGCTGGGCGCCAGCGCGGACACGGTGGACCTGAAGGGCGACGACCTGGACGGCCTGGATGACGCGCTCTCGTTCGTCTACGGCGAGCGCGCGGCGGGGCGGGGCGGCTCGAAGCCGTACCTGCCCAGGTGGCTGGGCGCGCTGCGCGACTTCTTCCAGGACGACGTCATCGCGCTGGTGCAGAAGGACGCCATCGAGCGCAAGGGCCTCACCCAGCTGCTCTTCGAGCCGGAGACGCTGCCCTTCCTGGACAAGAACCTGGAGCTGGTGACGACGCTGGTGAGCGCCCGGGGGCTCATCCCGGAGCAGGCCAAGGACACCGCGCGCGCCATCATCCGCGAGGTGGTGGAGGACCTGCGCAAGAAGCTGGAGTCCCCGCTGCGCACGGCGGTGCTGGGGGCGCTGCGCAGGGACAGGACGAGCCCCATCCCCATCGCGCGCAACATCGACTGGCGCCGCACCATCCGCTCCAACCTGAAGGGCTGGGACGCGGAGCGGCGGCGGCTCATCCCGGAGCGCTTCTACTTCTGGCCCAACCAGCGCCGGCACCACGAGTGGGACGTGACGCTGGTGGTGGACCAGTCCGGCTCCATGGCGGAGAGCGTGGTGTACAGCTCCGTGATGGCGGCCATCTTCGCGTCGCTGGACGTGCTGCGCACCAGCCTGGTGCTGTTCGACACGGAGATCGTCGACATGACGCCCGTGCTGTCGGACCCCGTGGAGGTGCTCTTCTCCGCGCAGCTGGGCGGCGGCACGGACATCAACCGGGCGGTGGCCTACGCGCAGGAGCACTACGTGCGCCGGCCGGAGAAGACGCTCTTCATCCTCATCACCGACCTGTACGAGGGCGGCAACGCCGAGGAGCTGGTGGCCCGGCTGCGGCAGCTGGTGGACTCACGCTCCAGGGTGCTGTGCCTGCTGGCGCTGTCGGACAGCGGGCGGCCGTCCTACGACCACGCGATGGCCGAGCAGCTCACCGCGCTGGGGATCCCCTGCTTCGGGTGCACGCCCCGGAAGCTGGTGGACGTGGTGGAGCGGGTGATGCGCAACCAGGACCTGGCGCCGCTGCTCGCGTCGAACGACACGAAGGGGGAGCGTCATGGCTGAGGTGCGGCCCGTCATCGGGATGGGCGGAATGACGGAGATCATCAGCGACAAGGCGGAGCTGGCCAAGGGCGCGGCCCTGTTCGACGGCAAGCAGCTCACCAACCTGTCGCGCTTCGAGAACCGGCTCTTCGCGGACGCGGCGGGCTCCGGGGCCACGCCATACAAGGTGTCGCTGGTGTTCGGCGAGGCGCGCTCGGACGTGAAGGGGCGGTGCTCGTGCATGGCGGCGCGCTCGCGCCCGTTCTGCAAGCACGCGGCGGCGCTGCTGGTGGCGTGGGCCCGGGCCCCGCAGGCCTTCGTGACGGCGGAGGCGGCCCCGGCCGCGCCCCCGGGCACGGGCGGCGCGAAGAAGAGCGTGAAGAAGGGCAAGGCGGAGACGGGCGACCTGATGAAGGCCGGCGTGGCGCAGGTGTCCACGCTGGTGCGCGAGCTGGGCCTGTCCGGCGTGGCGTCGCTGGGCTCGGAGCGGCCGGAGCAGGTGCGCGCGCTGGGCGAGGCGCTCCGGGCCAACGGCCTGCGGCGGCTGTCCGCGCGGGCGGTGGAGCTGGCGGGCCTGCTGGACGCGGCGGCCGCGCGCACGGGCACCTTCGAGGCGCCCGTCTACACGGACCTGGTGGCGGACATGCTGCTCACCGCGCGCAAGGTGGAGAAGCACCTGGGCGGCGAGGCGCTGGAGCCCCGCCACGTCGAGGAGCTCATCGGCAAGACGTGGACGAAGAAGGACCGCGCGCCCGTCGCGGGGCTCGCGCTGGTGGAGTACGCGTTCTCCTCCAAGGTGACGCCGGACCGGTTCCTCATCCGCGAGAGCCGCTTCGTGGACCTGGCGTCCGGCGGCCACTACAGCGAGAAGCAGATCCTCCCCGCCAGCCTCAAGACGGTGGCGCCGAAGATGAGCCACGCGGGCTCCGTGCTCCAGGGCGCGCACGGCGGGCAGTACCCGGGCTTCGCGCCGCACCGGCTGGACCTGGAGGCGTGGAAGGACGGGGCGCCGGTGGACCGGGCGGCGCTGGAGCGGCTGGTGGAGGTGGCGCTGCCGGACGTGGCCGCGGTGATGGCGGCCTTCCAGGAGCACCGCAAGGACGTGTTCGCGCCGGACCTGCTGCCGGTGGCCGTGCGGGTGGAGCTGTTGCTCGCCAGCGGGGCCCGCTCGCAGTTCGTGGACGGCGCGGGGCGGGGCCTCTTCCTGCCCGTGGACCCGTCGCTGGAGGAGCCGCTGGCGAGCGCGCTGGAGGACGCGAGGCTCCTGGCGGTGCTGGGGGACGTGGGCCTGGAGGCGGCGCTGCCGACGCTGTTCCCCTCGGCCGTCGTGGTGCGGACGCCGGAGGGGCTGGACCTGCGCCCGCTGGGGCGCCCCGCGGAGGCGGCCGGGGCGCCCCGGCGGCGCGGCCGGGTGCGGGCCCCCGTGACGCCGAGCGCGCTGCCCCGCAGCGGGTGGGCGGACGCGGCCCGGGCGGCGGGCGCGTCGCGGGCGGCCATCGCGCTCGCGGAGGTGCGCGACGAGCTGGCGGACGCGTTCGCCAGCGGCCTGGCGGCGCTGGGGCCGCGGACGGTGGAGCCGCTGGTGGCCCGGCTGAAGGAGCTGGGGCTGGAGAAGCCGGGCGCGCTGCTGGAGGCGCTGGCACAGCGCTCGGACCCGGCGGAGCGGCTGGAGGACTTCATCAAGGTGTACCAGGTGCTGGGCATCGCGCTGGTGCGGCTGGCGGGCGCGGTGCAGGTGGACCTGGCCGGGCTGGAGCCCGTGCCCACGCACCCGAGCATCCACGTGCTCCGGCCGGCGGAGGTGCTGAGCCCGGGCGAGGCGATGGTGCGCCGGGCGCGCGGCGAGCTGACGCGCTACGAGGCGGCGGCGCACGCGGCGCGCTACTACGCGGGCCTGGGGCCGGACGCGCTGATGCGGGACCTGTATCCGGCGTGGAGCGACGGCGCGGCGAGCGCCTTCGTGGCGCGGACGGTGGCGGCGCGCGGGGAGGCGGCGCTGGGGGTCGTGCGGGGCGCGCTGAACGAGCGCCACAGCCGCATGGTGCGCCGCACGGCCATCCGCGTGCTGGGCGCGATGGGCGGGGTGCAGGCGCGGCGCGAGCTGGACGCGTTGACGCGCGCGGGGCACGACATGGGCCTGCGCCTGTTCGCGCGGGAGACGCTGGAGGACGTGCAGGCCCGGGAGGCGGGGGAGCGGGCCGTGGCGGAGCTGGCGCGGCGCCGGAAGGACAAGGCGGTGCCGCTGATGCAGGCGGCGCTGTCGGAGACGACGAAGGACGCGCGCGCCGCGGCGGTGGCGATGCTGGCGGACCTGGGCACCGTGGCGATGCCCGTGCTGCGCCAGGTGCTGCACTCGGACCCGGCGCGCGAGGTGCGGCGCGAGGCGGCGGAGGCCCTGGCCCGGATGGGGGACGCGGACGTGCTCGACCGGTTCCTCGACATGGTGCAGGGCCGCGGCCACGACGACGTGGAGGCCAAGCACGCCGTGTACGCGCTGGGCATGCTGGGCGACGTGCGCGGCGCGGAGGCCCTGCTGCTGGCGTTCGCGGACGGGTGGAAGCCCGGCGTCGTCGCGGAGTCCATGCGCGCGCTGGGGCTGGCCCTGCTGCGGCCCGCGTTGAACCTGGCGGAGTCGCGCCCGGAGGTGCTGGAGCGGCAGGCGCTGCGCGGCCTCTTCGAGGCCTTCGACCCGCCCCTCCTGGCGAAGGAGCTGCTCGCCCGCGTGGACGCGTCCCGCGAGCACCCGGAGCTGCTCACGCGCGCGGCGGTGTACCTCAAGGCCGCGGCGGGGACCCCGGCGGTGGGCAAGGTCGTGGCCGCGCGCCTCCTGGAGCTCCCCGCCGTCGCCGGGGACAAGGCCCTGGCCAAGGCGGCGAAGAAGCTCCTGTGACGCCCGGCGCGACCGCTTCGGGGGGAGGCCGATTCCAGTGGGCGAGGCCGTCAGGGGGGAGGGGCCTCCCGGCGGCCCCGCTGAAGCGCGGGGGCAGGCGGGGCTCCGCGCGCGTTCCGGTCCACCGCGAGCCATTGCGTGGTGCCCGGAATCCGGACAGCCTCCGTGCCGCATGACGGCTCCCGCTCCTCCTCCCGCGCCTCCATCGCGCAGCGACGACGTGCTGGACGCGTACGACCTGCCGTTCCACGAGCGGCTGGCGCTCCAGTTGCTGGGCATCCTCATCGCGGTCGTGCTGCGCGTCACCGACCTGCTGCTCCTGCTCCCGCGCCCCCGCCTGCTGAAGCCGTACCTGGGGCTGTGGTGGCAGCGCATCCTGTGGACGCCCTACCGCGCGCGGCGCACCTTCGAGATGACGCGGGTGCTCCAGACCACGGGCCAGTCGTTCCGCGAGCTGATGTACGGCGAGACGCCGCTGGTGACGGCGCTGTGGTTCCTCAAGAAGGCGGGCGTGGGGCGCGGCAGCCGGGTGGTGGACCTGGGCGCGGGGCGCGGCCGCGTGCTGCTCGCCGCGCGCTGGTGGGGGGCCGGCGCGCATGGCGTGGAGCTGCTCGCGGACCACGTGGCGCGCGTGGCGCCGTGGCTCAATCCCGCGGGCATCACGCTCACCGTGGGCGACATGACCCGCGAGCCGCTGGCAGACGCGACCCACATCTTCTGCAACTGGGTGGCGTTCAGCCCGGAGACGAAGGCCCGGCTCGTCGCCCACCTGCGCACCTGCGCCCCCGGCACGCGCATCATCACGGTCACGCGTCCCATCCAGGCGGAAGGCTTCACCGGCCATGTCCACCAGTGGATGCTCTTTACCTGGGGGTTTGAGAAAGTCTGGCTTCAAGAATACCGCCCGGACGCAATCACATAATCTTGACGCGTTGATGTCAGACGTCACTTCTAGTCTGCCAGCCTTCACTCGCAGTTGGATGGGAAAGGCAGGCAGACATGCACTTCGGTTTGAGATGCCGTAACGCCTTCGCCGCGGCGGTGGTCGCCCTGGTCGTGGGTGGGGGCGCGGCGCGGGCCGCGTCGGAGGCGAGCGTGTCGGCGGACCCCACGGACAACGCGGGCTCGCGGACGTTCGCGGCGCAGTCGGACCTCGCCGCGGTGCTCGCGTACTGGACGCCGGAGCGCATGGCGGCGGCGGTCCCGGTGGACGTGCCGACGACGTCGGGGACGGCGCCCGTCAGCCTGCGGCGCACGCCGGAGGACAAGGCGTGGGGCCAGGTGGACGGCGCGGAGCCCCGGGGCGGCGTGCCCATGGGGGCGGCGGACATCCACTCCATGAGCGGCCGGGTCTTCTTCACGGGCGACCAGGGCGGGAACTACTCCTGCTCCGGCAGCACGGTGAACAGCAACGGCAAGCGGGTGGTCTTCACCGCGGGCCACTGCGTGCACGGCGGCGGCGCGGGGCGCGGCTGGCACTCCAACTGGGTCTTCGTGCCGGCGTACCACGCGGGCTCGCCCTACGGCGTGTGGACGTCGTACCAGCTCTGGACGAAGAACGGGTGGATCAACAACGCGGACCGCTCCTATGACGTGGCGGCGGCGGTGATGAACCCGCTCAACGGCGTGCGCATCGTGGACGCGGTGGGCGGCCAGGGCATCAAGTGGGGCATCGGGTACGGGCAGTACATCTACCAGTTCGGCTACCCGGCGGATCCGCCCTACGACGGCTCGCAGCTGTACTACTGCGCGGGCACCACCTGGAACGAGAGCGGCTTCCCCACCATCAGCTGCTCCATGACGGGCGGCGCCAGCGGCGGCCCGTGGCTGGAGAGCTATGGGCAGACGTTCTGGGCGTACCTGTACTCGGTCAACAGCTGGCAGTTCTGGAACCCGGATCCGACCCACGTCTACAAGTGGCAGGGCCCGTACTTCAGCTACGACACGGCCGGCAGCCTCTACGACCTCGTGAAGGACATGTAGCGCTGTCTCCTGGAGGGAGCGGCGCTGTGGCCGCTCCCTCCGGGCGTCGAACGTCAGCGCGTCAGGTGCTTCAGGGTGAGGTAGACGAACTCCGCGCCGGGCTGGAGGGACGCCACCGGGACGCGCTCGTTGGGGGCGTGCGCGGTGCGCGCGTCGTCCGGTGTCAGCGCGAAGAGGTCGATGCCGTAGGCGTGGATGCCCGCGCGGCGCAGCGTGGCGGACTCGGTGGTGCCGGTGGACATGCGGGGAATCACCGGCGCCTTGGGCCACACCTTCGCCGCGGCGGCCTTCACCGCGCGGAACATGGCGTTGTCGCCCACGGGAGACATGGGCGAGTCCGGCGGCGACACGTCCATCTCCACCTGGACGCCCGGGTCGTTCACGGCCGCGACGATGCGCTCGCGCACGGCCTGCGGGTCCGCGTCCGGCAGCAGGCGGCAGTTCACGGTGGCCTCGGCGGTGGCGGGGATGACGTTGGACTTCGCGCCCGCGGTGAACACCGTGGGCACGCAGGTGGTGCGCAGCACGGCGCCCAGCGCGGGCTCCAGCCGGGCCACGGTGGCCACCGCGTCCTCGGGCGGCGCGTCCGGCGCGGCGGCGATGCGGCGCAGCGCTTCGCCCAGCGCGCCCGGTGTCGCCTGGGCGCGGCCCTGCACGTGGAGCCTGGCGGCGGGCGTCAGGTGCGCGGGGAAGGTGAGGGCGCCCACGCGCGCCACCGCCGAGGCCACGCGCACCAGGGGCCCGGCGTCCACGGGCGGCGCGGAGGAGTGGCCCCCGGGGCCCGAGGCCTTGAGCGTCACGTTGCGGGACACGCGCTCCGCGGCCTGGAGCGCCACGAAGCGCACCTCCCTGCGGTCCGGCGACAGCTCCGTGAGGCCGCCCTCGTTGAGCGCGAGCTCCGCCTCCTTCAGCTCCGGGCGGTGCTCCAGCATCCAGTCCAGCCCCTGTCCGGAGCCCACCTCCTCGTCCGCGCCCAGGTACAGGAGGATGTCGCGCGAGCGCGCGCCGCCCTCCTGCTTCAGCCGGCGCAGCGCGAGGATGCTCGCCGCCGCCATGCCCTTGTTGTCCTGCACGCCGCGGCCGTACAGCAGGCCGTCCTTCTCCGTGAGCGTCCACGGGTCGGTGGCCCACTCGGCCTTCACGGCGGGCACCGTGTCCAGGTGCGCGAGCACGAGCACCGGCCGGCCCTTGCCGCTGCCCTTCAGGCGCACCAGCAGGTTGCCGCGCCCGGGCGAGGGCTCGATGAGCTCCGGTTCGAGGCCCGCCTCACGCAGCCACCTCTCCGCCACCCGGGCCGCCGCCGTCTCGTTGCCGGGCGGGTTGGAGGTATCCGCGGCGACGAGCTCCGCGAGCAGCGTCCGCAGCTCATCCCTCGGCGCGGGACGGGATGACGCGGCGTGGCTTGGACCCAGCGCGAGCGAGGCGATGACGAGGGGCAGGAGACGCATGGCGCGGAGGCTCGCGCCTTCCGGCCCTGGAAGGCAACGGAAGCGGTGTTTGCCGGGAGTGCCGTGTTAAGGGAGGGGCCCTGGAGGGATTCCGCCCATGGCCTCGCCGTTGAGCTTTCGCACCGTGGAGCTGCCGCTGCGTCACGCCTGGACCATTGCCCGGGGCACGAGCACGGTGAAGCGCAACGTGTTGGTGGAGGTGCGCGCGGAAGGGCGCGTGGGCTACGGCGAGGCCGCGCCCAACGTGCGCTACGGCGAGTCGTGGGAGTCGGTGGAGGCGGCGCTCCACAAGCTGGCCCCCGTGCTGGAGGGCCGCGACCCGCGCCACTTCCGCGACGTGTCCGAGGCCGTGGACGCGGCGCTGCCGGACAACCCCGCGGCGAAGTCGGCGGTGGACCTGGCGCTGCATGACTGGGCGGGCAAGGTGATGGGCGTGCCGCTCTACCGGATGCTGGGCGTGGACCCCACGCGGCAGCCGGTGACGTCCATGTCCATTGGCATCGACGTGCCGGAGACGCTGGCGGTGAAGGTGCGCGAGGCGGCGGACTTCCCGGTGCTGAAGGTGAAGCTGGGCGCGGACCGCGTGCGGGAGGTGTTCGGCACGGTGCGCGAGCTCACGGCGCAGACCCTCCGCGTGGACGCGAACGAGGCGTGGACGCCGGACGAGGCGCTGGCGCACATCCAGTGGTTGTCCACGCAGGGCGTGGAGCTGGTGGAGCAGCCGCTGCCCGCGGCGGACGTGGAGGGGGCGAAGTGGCTGCGCGCGCGCTCGCCGCTGCCGCTGGTGGCGGACGAGTCGCTGACGAAGGCGGCGGACGTGCCGGGGCTGGCGGAGGGCTTCCACGGCATCAACGTGAAGCTCCAGAAGAGCGGCGGCATCCGCGAGGCATTGCGCATCATCGAGACGGCGCGCGCGTGCGGCCTGAAGGTGATGCTGGGCTGCATGGTGGAGACGGGGCTGGGCATCGCGGCGGGCGCGCACCTGGCGCCGCTGGTGGACTGGGTGGACCTGGACGGCAACCTGCTGCTGGCGGAGGACCCGTTCCGGGCGCACCCGGTGGTGCAGGGCCGCATCCAGCTGGGGGCGGGCGCGGGCCTGGGCGTGGAGCCCCGGTGACGCCACCGCTCATCCAGGACCCGATGGCGGTGCTCGCCGTGCTGCTCGCGGTGCTGGCGGGGCTGTATGCGTTGCAGCGCTACCCGGCGGTGGAGCGGTTCTTCAACGTCGTGCCGCTGCTGGTGTTCGCGTACTTCGTGCCGACGCTGCTGTCGAACCTGGGCGTCATCCCCACGCAGTCGGAGCTGTATCGCTTCACGCGCGTGTACCTGCTGCCCGCGAGCCTGGTGCTGCTGGTGCTGTCGGTGGACCTGCCCGCCATCGCGCGGCTGGGGCGCAACGCGGTGGGCGTGTTCCTGGCGGGCTCGGTGGGCATCATGGTGGGCGGGCCGCTCGCGTATCTGGCGTTGGGGTGGCTGGTGCCGGCGGAGCTGGGGGTCCAGGCGTGGAAGGGACTGGCGGCGCTCAGCGGGTCATGGATTGGGGGGAGCGCGAACTTCGTGGCCATTGGCCAGAGCGTGGGCGCGCTGGACAGCACGCTGAGCATGCTGGTGGTGGTGGACGTGGGCGTGTCCAACGTGTGGACGGCGGTGCTGCTGTCCTTCGCCGGGCGGGAGAAGGCGATGGACGCGAGCATCGGCGCGGACCGGACGGCGCTGGACCGCGTGCGCGAGGAGTCCGCGCGCCTTCAAGCGGCGTCCGCCCGGCCCGCGAGCCTGGCTGACCTGCTGTCGATGCTGGCGGTGGCGTTCGGCGTGACGGTGGCGTGCACGGCGCTGGCGAGGCACCTGCCGGACCTGGGCAACGTGGTGACGGGCTTCACGTGGGTGGTGTTGCTGGTGACGACGGTGGGCGTGGTGCTGTCGTTCACGCCGGTGCGCAGGCTGGAGGGCGCGGGGGCGAGCCGGGTGGGCTCGCTGTTCCTGTACCTGCTGGTGGCGACGATTGGCGCGCAGGCGGAGTTCCGGCGGCTGTGGGACGCGCCCGCGCTGGTGGCGGTGGGGGCGCTGTGGATGTGCATCCACGCGGCGGTGACGATGGGCGCGCGGCGGTGGCTGAAGGCGCCGGTGTTCTTCGCGGCGGTGGGCTCGCAGGCGAACGTGGGCGGGACGGCCTCCGCGTCCGTGGTGGCGGCGGCCTTCCATCCCGCGCTCGCGCCGGTGGGCGTGCTGCTGGCGGTGCTGGGATATGTGCTGGGCACCTACTGCGGCCTGGTGACCGCGCTGATGCTGGAGCAGGTGCACCGGCTGCTTCACTGAAGGGAGACGCGGATGCGGACGGTGCTGCGCTGGGCGTGCCTGCTGGCGCTGGGAGGCTGCGCGACGACGCCGGCGCCGAGCGCGCCGCGCGAGTCCTTGGGCGCGGTGGTGGAGTCGCTGGCGCGCGAGGCCGCGCGGCTGACGCCCGGGACGGACCTGTCGCTCGCGGTGATGGACCTGCGCACGGGGGAGCTGGCGAGCGTCTCCGGTCTGGAGCCGCACATCTCCGCCAGCTCCGCGAAGGTGCTCTGGGTGGCGGCGGCGCTGGGGCAGCGGGACCTGGCGACGGTGGCGCCGCTCGCGGAGGAGGTGTTCCGCACGTCGGACAACGAGGCATCGGGCGAGGTCATTGACCTGGTGGGCGGACCGGATGCCATCAATGTCTACCTTCGCGGCCTGGGGCTGGCGCACACGGCGCTGACGAAGTGGAACTACGGCCGGGAGCGCTGGGCGACGAACTCGCCGCGCGCGATGGGGCGGGACAACTACTTCTGCGCGGATGACATGGTGTCGTTCCTGGCGCGGTTGGACCGGCGGGAGGTGTTGCCGCCGGAGCCCACGGCGCGGCTGCTGAAGTGGATGGAGCTGACGCCGCGAGAGGGCTGTGGCGGTTGGCTGGGGACGCGCCTGCCCGCGGGGGGCCGCGCGTCGCTCCAGCACAAGGGCGGGTGGCTGCCGCCGGGCTGCTGTGGGGATGACGCTCGCTACAACGTGCTCAACGAGGTGGGGCTGGTGACGCTGCCGGATGGTGGGCGGTACGCGGTGGCCCTCCTGGCTTCACGCGGGCCCGACTGGCCGCGGCAGGCGTTCTTCGTGGAGCGCGCGTCCTGTGTCCTGTACCGGCACCTGGCGAAGGACGCGGCGCTGGACTGCGGTGACGCGCTGGCGAAGGCCGGAGGCCCCGCGCCCGTGGTGCTGGAGCCTGGGACGCCGGCGCCGAGCTACGACTGCGAATGACGTGCGGTGCCCAAGGCGGTCCGACCTGAATCCAGTCCCCAGGGTTGAGAAGGTGAGAGTCCCGCGCGGACTCCCTGCCGGAGGCGGACCGCGAAAACCTGTCCGACAGTCGGACAGGCTGGGACGGCACGGCAAGACCTGTCCGACAGTCGAACCGGCTCGGACGACGGAAACCTGTCCGACAGTCGGACAAGTTTGGGACCAGCCCGGGCGGGGGGGCGTCACGCCGTAACCCCGTTGGACTGACGCGGGCGGCACGGTGCGCCTCGTGCGTGGCATGGGGCGTGAAAGAAGGACTGATGCCTCCGGGGCGCATGGCGTCCCCGCGTGAGCCCTGGCTGTTAGTGCTGTCCGGCTGAATCACGGGGAGGTGTAGCCATGATGGATCCGCAGGCGTGGCGCAGGTTCGCGGAGCGGCTCGGGGTGGCGCATTCGATCATCCAGGCTCCGATGGCGGGCGGCCTGACGCCGCCGGAGCTGGTCGCGGCGGTGTCCGAAGCGGGCGGCTTGGGCTCGCTGGGCGCCGCCTATATGCAGCCGGAGGACCTCGCCCAGCAGGCCCGCGCGGTGCGCGCGCTCACCTCGCGGCCCTACGCCATCAACCTCTTCGCGCCACAGCCCGCCGTGGCTCCCGTGGAGCCGGAGGCCACGCTCGCCATCCTCGCGCGCTTCCATGCGGCGCTGGGGCTTCCTCCCCCCGTGACCTCGGCGGCCGCGATGCCGGACTTCGCGAAGCAGGTGGAGGCGGTGCTCGACGCGGCGCCCGCCGTGTTCAGCTTCACCTTCGGCGTTCCGCCCGCGCCGGTGCTGGAGGCGTTCCGGTCGCGCGGCGTCCTCGTCGTGGGCACGGCGACGAACGTGCGCGAGGCCCGGGCGCTGGAGGCCGCGGGCGTGGATGCGGTTGTCGCGCAGGGCTCGGAGGCGGGCGGTCACCGGGGCTCCTTCGGCGGTTCGTTCGATGCGGGCATGGTGGGGACGATGGCGCTCGTGCCGCAGGTGGTGGACGCCGTGCGGGTGCCGGTCATCGCCAGCGGCGGCATCATGGACGGGCGCGGCATCGCGGCGGCCCGGATGCTGGGCGCGGCGGCCGTGCAGCTGGGCACGGCGTTCCTGCGGTGCCAGGAGTCCAGCGCGGCGGCGGCCCACAAGGCGCTGCTGCGCGAGGCCCGGGATGAGTCGTCGCGCATCACCCGCGCCTTCTCCGGGCGCCCGGCCCGGGCCATCCCCAACGAGCTCACGACCGCGCTGGAGGAGGCCGGCGCCATCCTGCCCTTCCCGCAGCAGCACGGGGCCACGCGCGCGCTGCGGGCCGCGTCGTCGAAGCAGAACGACCCGCGCTTCATGGCCCTGTGGGCGGGGCAGGGCATCGGCTTGTCGCGCGAGGGCCCGGCGGCGGACCTGGTGCGGGCGCTGGTGGCGGAGACCGACGCCGCGCTGTCCGCCGCGCGCGGCTGACTCAGGACGGCGAGGGCGGGCCCATGCTCCGGCCCGCGATGCGCTGGCGCAGCGCCACGAAGTACATGCTGCAGAACGTGGCCACCAGGACCGCGGCTTCATCCCAGTAGTCCAGCGGGTCCTCGTTCTCGTCCAGCAGCGACAGGCTGAGCAGGCACAGCACCACGTGCACGGCGAACACGGGCAGCGACGCCTGCCCCAGCGCCTCCAGCACCTTGGGTTGCAGCCAGCGGAACACCCGGGGCGCGAGCCAGCTGGCGAGCAGCGCCACGGCCAGGAAGTTCAAGAGCCGCAGCGGCGCGAGCGACCACTTGTCGAACAGCACGGAGGCGGTGCCCAGGTCCAGGTCGAGGTGCCGCACCACGAAGAACCCCAGGCTGACGACGAGGGCGCCCGTGAGGAGCCGGCGGGACACGGGCTCGCGCTGCTCCGGCGCGGTGGCGCGAGCCACGCCCAGCCACACCCCCAGCACCCAGAGGAACTGCCACGCGAACAGGTCGAACGCGCCCGACAGGTCGATGCTCAACGGCGGCCACGGCAGCACGGGGATGGCGACGAGCAGATCATACAGCGCGCGCTTGAGCCCCACCTGCGCCCAGACCCAGATGAGGGCGCTCAGCCCCAGGACCCGCGTCCACCCCTCCTTGCGCGCCCCAACCAGCACGGCGGGGGTGAGCAACAGGAGCACGACGTACAGCGGAAGGATGTCGAGCAGCGGGGGACAGTAGAGGAGGAACAGGCTGCTCCACAGGGCGGTGAACGGGTCCTGGTGGAAGAAGGCAATGAGGTTGTGGATGGCGGGCCTGCGCGCGGCGACCCCCAGCGCGGCGATGATGGTGAACGAGAAGCCGAGCAGGGCCACGTGGTAGCCGTACACCTTGAGGGCCCGGCGCCAGAGGCTCTTGAACACGGCGGCCGTGTCCCGCTTCTTCGCGTGCACCACGCCCACCAGGAACGCGGAGAGGAACACGAAGCCCTCGGCGGCGGACACGAAGCCGAACGGCTGATTGCCAAGGACACTCAGCCGGGTGGGCAGGTGCGTCAGCGTCATCAGGACGAGCAGCACTCCGCGCAGACTGTCGAACTCGGGGCGGCGTTTCATGGCGGGTAGACTTCTTCATCCATGCCACAGCCCCACGTCCTGGGTAAACCTCACCGCCCGCGCGGTTCCGCTGTCACTGTTCGGCTGACGCACGCGACCGTCATCGCGTGGATGTTGCTCGTCGGCACGGGCTGTGCGTCGTCCCGGAGTGTGCACCTGAGCACGGGGCGCGGCCCCGCCCTCGTTCACACTCCTCAACGGGCTGTTCGGCCCGGGGTGCTGGAGGAAGAGGGCTTCGTGGACACGGTCGCGGGCCTCGCGCGCGCCGCGCCTGTGTCCACGCACCCCCTGGAGGCGGCCCGGCGCCTGCTCGTGGCCTCGCTTCCGCCACGCCCCCAGGTGCGCGGGCACCTGGGCCTCATCTCCGTGCAGGAGCCGGGGCGGGGACGCGTGCGGCTCAACGACGATGGAGCGGCGCTGGCGGCGGCCTATGGCCGGTGGTGCAAGCGCAAGTCGCTCTCCGGCGATTGTCTCCACCTGCTGGAGCGGGGGCCCGCGCTGGACGTGGACGGCAAGCGCACGCTGGCCTTCTCCATCGCGTTGGACTCGGTGTGGGACGAGACCGCGGACGCGCTGCGCGGCATGACGGACCGCGAGGCCGTGCTCTCCATGGTCGTCACGACCGGCGCCCTGTATCTGGGCCTGTGGCTGCTGCCGGAGCCCGTGTCCAAGGGCGTCGCGGCGACCCTGACGGCGGCGCTCATTGCCTATCTGGGCGTCGACACGGTGTGGAGCCTCATCCAGGGGTGGAGGCGGCTCTCGGACGCGGTGGCGGAGGCCACGACCTTCGACGCGCTCCGCGACGCGGGCGAGCAGTACGGCGAGGTGATGGGAGAGAACGCCGCGCGGGCCTTCGTCATGTTGGCCACGGCGGCGCTGGGCAGCACGGCGGAGACCCTGGCCGCGAAGGTGCCCACGCTGCCCGGTTCGGCGCAGGCCTCACTCGTGGCGGCGGCGGAGGGCGGCTTCCGGCTGGTCGCGGCCGCCCAGGTGGAGTCCGTCGCCGCGTCCACGGCGGGTGACCTCCTCCTCACCCTGGCGCCAGGCGCGGTGGCGATGGGCGGGCCCGTGGAGGTGCCGGGGCCGAAGCACCACATCGCGTCCGACAAGTTCAGCACGTCCACCGCGAACGGCGGCCCGTGGACGCCGCGCTACCAACAACTCTTCGACAAGGCTGGCATGTCCCTGAACGATCCGGAGAACCAGGTTCACGTTCCGGGGCACAAGGGGCCGCATCCGCAGGAGTACCATGAAGCGGTCTTCGAACGATTGAGGCTCGCGACCAGCACCTGCAGGACGATTCAGCAGTGCCGCGCTGACCTGATCCAGGCGCTGCGGATCCTCGCGAAGGAGCTCACGACGGAGAACACCTGGCTCAACACGCTCGTCACCCGGAGCGGGGGATGAGGCAAGATGCTCGCGTGACGGCTCGGTACTTCAAGCTCACGGACGACGTGACCCTCCCTGGCCGATGGGAGCTGGGAGCTCCCGTGGATGACCAGGGCCAGGACCACGGCTCGTGGCTGTTCATGCAGGGGACCCCCGCGCGTGTCGAGCGTTCGCTGCGTGTCCCGTCCTACGTGCGAGGGAGCGCGCTCGACTTCTCGCTCGCGGATGCCGGGGCCGTTCCTGTCGTTTCCCAGCGGGTCGCGGAGGTGCTGTCCCGACTGGCTCCAGGGGACGTGGAGCTGTTCCCGGTCGCGGTGGAGGACACCTCGAACGCCTACTTCCTCGTCAACGTCGTGCGCGTCGTGAAGTGCATCGACGATGCCAGCTCGGGTGAGGTGCGCTACTGGACGCCCGAGGATGGGCGGCCCGAGCGGGTCGGCACCTACCAGGCGGTCCATCGGCTGCGCATCGACCCGACCAGGACCGGGGATGCGAAGGTTTTCCGCCCCTGGGGCTGGCTCATCGCGCTCATCGTCTCAGAGGACATCAAGCTCGCGCTGGAGTCCCTCGGCGCCACGGGCGTGCAGTTCAAGGACGTGTCCCCGCTCCGCTGATTCCGCGCCTCCGTGCGTCACGGCGGCTGTTCGCCAGGCCGCTCTTGGCCCGGGGCCCGGTTGCAATCACCCGGCACACGGCTACATTCACCCCTTCAGCGCTTTTCGCCACCCCCGGGTCCCTCGTCAGATGACGGTTTCGCTCACAGCCTGCCTGCAGCCCGCTCCGCGCCGGATTCCCGTGCGCCGGACGCTGCCCGCGCACGGCCGAGCCACCGCCTGGCTTGTCACCCACGCCGCCCGTCTCGCGTAGCTCACGACGGACGGCGTCCTCTTCACCCCCGCTGAACCTCGCGCCCCTCGCTCCCATCCTTCAGGAGCGCGCGCCGTCCCCATCCCCCCTTTCACGCTGGAGGCACCCATGACCCTGATGACCCACGACCACCCCCTCATCATCACCGACACCGACCTCCAGCGCCTGGAGCGCGTCGTCGAGCAGTACGGCAACGCCCGCAACGCCGAGCTCGTGGAGCAGCTGGAGGCCGAGCTCGCCCGCGCCGTCGTCACCTCCTCCTCCGCCATTCCCCGCGACGTCGTCACCATGAACAGCACCGTCGTCTTCGAGGACGAAGAGGCCGGCGAGACGCGCGAGATCACCCTCGTCTATCCCAAGGACGCCAACAGCGAGGCGGGCCGCATCTCCGTCCTCGCCCCCGTGGGCAGCGCCCTCATCGGCCTGTCCGTGGGCCAGACCGTGGAGTGGCCGCTCCCCAATGGCCGCACCCGCCGCCTGCGCATCATCGCCGTGCCCTACCAGCCGGAGGCCGCGGGGCACTTCCACCTGTAGGCCTCCGCGTCCTCCCGTGACGCGTCAGCGCGCGTCCGCGTTCCCCGCTGACGCGTCATGCCCGGGTCGCCGGCGCGCGGTCCCGCCGGATTCCCGAGCCATTTCCCGCCGTTGGGACGTGGACAGTCCCTGGCCTTCCACATGCATTGCCCGGTGCGCCCTTCCCTTCTCGAAGGGCCAGTGCATGTGGAGGAACGCTTGTTCGCACGAAGGCATCACCTGGGGCTCGGAGGACTGACGGTCCTCTGCGCCTTCAGCGCTCAGGCCCAGAGCACCATCCCGGGCATCGAACTGGAGCGCCTGCAGCTCAACCCCGGCATGCGCGACAGCCTCGTGCTGTCCACCGGCGACCTGCTCCCCGAGGGCCAGTTCCGCATCGGGCTGACCGCGCATTACGAGAACCGGCCCCTCGTCCTCGTGGAGGGCGACGAGCGGCAGGCCGATATCATCTCGAACCGCGTGACGGCGCACGTGAGCGCCGCGTACGCCCTCACGAGCTGGTTGGAGCTCGGCGCCCAGGTGCCCGTCATGGGCCAGTGGGGGCCGGAGATCACCAGCGGCGGCGTGACGCGGCCCACCACCAGCGGGCTGGGCACCCCGTGGCTCCAGGCCCGCGTGGGCTTCCTCTCCGAGGACCGGGGCGGCCCCCTGGACCTGGGCCTGCACCTGGGCGCGGCCCTGCCCCTGGGCAGCAAGGCCGCCCTCACCCGCGACGAGGGCTTCACCTTCTCCCCGCGCCTGGGCGCCGGCAAGCAGCTGGGCGGCACCTTCCGCGTGGGCGCGGACGTGGGCGCGCTCGTGCGCACGAAGACGTACGCGCTGACCCCGCAGACGCAGCCCTACCAGGATGAGATGGGCGTGGAGCTGAGCGGCGGCGTCAACCTGTCCGCCGGCCTCTGGGGCCTGAAGGAAGAGGTGCTCGTTCGCGGCACCGTCCCCACGCAGGACTCGCCCAGCTCGCTGGAGGCGCTGCTGGGCCTGCGCGTCCCCTCCGCGGAGGGCACCGAGCTGTACATCATGGGCGGCCCGGGCTTTGGCCGGACGCCCGGCACGCCGCGCTTCCGCGTGCTCGCGGGCGTGTCGTTCGGCACGCCTCCCCCGCCCAAGGGCCCCGTCTGTATCGCGGGCCAGCCCCACGTGGCCGCCGAGTGTCCCGACCTGGACGCCGACGGCGACGGCGTGAAGAACCGCGACGACCAGTGCCCGACGACGGGCGGCCTGGCGCAGCTCCAGGGCTGCCCGGACTCGGATGACGACCAGGACGGCATCCCCAACCTGGCGGACCAGTGCCCCACGCAGGCGGAGAACAAGAACGGCTTCCAGGACGAGGACGGCTGCCCGGACGACCCCGACTCCGACGGGGACGGCATCGTGGACTCCAAGGACCAGTGCCCCCACGAGCCGGAGACGTTCAACCGCTACAAGGACCAGGACGGCTGCCCGGACGTGGAGCCGGACCGCGACGGGGACGGCGTCGTGGACCGCCTGGACAACTGCCCGGACGAGCCCGGCACCGAGGCCAACGGCGGCTGCAAGGAGGCGCCTGTCGCGCGCATCGACTCCGGCAGCATCCGCATCATGGAGGCGGTGTTCTTCGAGAACGGCCAGACCGTCATCCAGAAGCGCAGCCACGCGGTGCTCGACAAGGTCGCGTCCATCCTCGTGTCCCATCCGGACATCGAGAAGGTCCGCGTGGAGGGCCACACCGACAACACCGGCAAGGCCGAGTACAACCTGGAGCTGTCCCAGAAGCGCGCCGAGGCGGTGGTGGACTACCTCGTGGGCAAGGGCGTGCAGCGCGAGCGGCTGGAGGCGAAGGGCTTCGGGCTCACGCAGCCCATCGCGGACAACGCGAAGGCGGACGGCCGCGCGAAGAACCGCCGCGTCGAGTTCAAGATCGTCGGGGAGACCGAGGGCGCGCAGCCGACGCCGGCCTCCTCCTCTTCCCCCGGCACCCCCGAGAAGTAAGGCGGAGCGTCCATGTTCACGACCCTGATGAAGTTCCTCCGGAGAGATTCACCCCGCATGGCCCTGCACGCGGGCATCCACGCCCTGGCGCTGTGCGCGCTGTTCCTCCTCATCGGCTGCGGGCCGGACGACCCGCCGTCCGCCGCCTCCAACGAGCCCGCGCTCATGGCCCAGGACCCCCAGGCCCCGGACACCTCCATCGTGAGGGGCCCGCAGGCCACCACCTCCAGCCGCACGGCGGACTTCGAGTACGCCTCCACGGCGGAGGGCGCCACGTTCGAGTGCAGCCTCGACGGTGGCGCCTGGGAGCCCTGCGAGGACAGCTACACCGTCGGCGGCGGGGACCACGTCCTGCTCGTCCGCGCGGTGGATGGCGGCGGCAACGCGGATGGAACCCCGGCGGGGTACACCTGGACGGTGGTGAACGCGCGCGCCTTCGCGGGCGGCGGGTGCAGCGCCGCGCCGGATGCCTCCTGGCTGGCCCTCCTGGGCCTGATGGGGGTGCCGGGGCTGCGCCGCCGTCAGCGCCGCGCCGTCTAGCGGCTCGCGGAGCCCGCCGGAGGGGTGGGCCTTCCCCCTCGGGAGCGCCCCCTCGCTCCCTCTCAAGGCGCCCTTCCGGCGGCGCTCCCGCGGTCACCGGCCTTCCCCGTATGCTCTCGTCCGTGCCCGGGGCTGGTCATCAGAGGTTGTACGAGGAGGAGGTCCTGCTCGCGCTGGATGAGGGGCTGCTGTCCTCCGACGAGGCGGCCGCCCTGCGCGAGGAGGCCCTCCGCCTGCACCGCGGGCCCCTGGAGCTGCTGAAGGAACGGGGCCGGCTGACGGAGGACACCCTGGACCTCTTGCGGCAGGACCTGGCGCGCGGTCACACGGATCGGGGAACGGCTCCCATCCAGGAGGCCGCCACGCTGTCGACGGCGGCGCCCCCGACCTCGCTGGCCGTGCGCGGCGAGCCCTCCTTTCCCGTGCCCGGCTGGGACCGCTACGAGCCCGTGCGCTTCCTGGGGCAGGGCGGCATGGGGCAGGTGTTCCTGGCCTATGACCCGCTCCTGCGCCGCAACGTGGCCCTCAAGTTCGTGCGCGACGGCGACCCGGAGCTGGCCCGCCGCTTCCTGGCCGAGGCCCGCGCCCAGGCCCGCGTGCGCCACGAGCGCGTGTGCGAGGTCTACGAGGTGGGCGAGGTGCGCGGCCACGCCTTCATCGCCATGCGCTACGTGGAGGGCCCGTCGCTGGGGCAGCTCTCCAACTCGCTCACGCTGGAGCAGCGCGTCTGGGTGCTGTGCCAGGCCGCGGAGGGCGTGCACGCCGCGCACCGCGTGGGGCTGGTCCACCGCGACCTGAAGCCCACCAACATCCTGGTGGAGCGCACGGAGGACGGCGGCTTCCTCCCGTTCGTGATGGACTTCGGGCTCGCGCGGGACTGGCGCGAGGACAGCGCCACCCCCCACGCGGTGCTGGGCACGCCGCACTACATGCCGCCCGAGCAGGCCCGGGGCGAGGGCCACCGCCTGGACCGCCGCGCGGACGTCTACGCGCTGGGCGCGACGCTGTACGCGCTGCTCACCGGGCAGCCTCCCTTCACCGGCGGCACGGAGAAGGAGGTGCTCGCGAAGCTCCAGGCGGAGCCGCCTCCGCGCCCGCGCGCGCTGGAGCCGGACATCCCGGAGGACCTGGAGGCGGTGGTCCTCAAGTGCCTGGAGAAGGAGCGCCCGCTCCGCTACGACTCCGTGCGCGCCTTCACCGACGACCTGGAGCGCTTCCTGTCCGGGGAGCCGGTGCGGGCCCGCCACGGCGCGCGTTACTGGCTGGGCAAGAAGGTTCGCAAGCACCGCGCGGCGCTGGCGCTGGGCGGCACGGTGGTGGCGGTGGTGGCCGGCGCCCTCACCCAGGCCCAGCTCGCGCGCGGCGAGGTGGCGGAGCGCGAGCGGCTGGCCCGCGCCTTCACGGAGCGCGTGGAGCGCATCGAGTCCTCGGCGCGCTACTCCGCCCTGTCGCGCCTGCACGACACGCGCAAGGACCGCGCGGCGCTGCGCGAGAGCATGGCCGCGCTGGCGGCGGAGGTCGCCCGCGCGGGCGAGCAGGCGGTGGGCCCCGGTGAGTACGCCCTGGGCCGCGCCCTGTTCGCGCTGGACGACCTGGACGGCGCGCGCGCGAAGCTGGAGGCCGCGTGGGCCCACGGCTACCGCGAGCCCCGCGTGGCGTGGGCGCTGGCGCAGGTGCTGGGGCACCTCTACCGCGAGCAGCTGCTCCTGGACGTGGAGCGCCGCGCCCCCGCGCAGCGCGAGGCCCGGCTCAAGGAGCTGAACGAGCGCTACCGCGACCCGGCGCTCGCGTACCTGCGCCAGGCGGAGGGGCCGGACGTGCCCGCGCCGCCGTCGTTCGTGAAGGCCCTGTTCGCCTTCTACGAGGACCGCTCGGAGGACGCGCTGGCGCTGCTGGACGCGCCGGGCGCGCAGTCGCCGTGGTTCTACGAGGCGCCGCTGCTGCGTGGTGACATCCTGCTCGCGCGCGCCATGCGGCGCTGGAACGGCGGGGACCGGCCCGGCTCGCAGGCGGACCTGGCGCTGAGCCGCGAGGCCTACGCCGCCGCCGTCGCCACGGCGGAGAGCCAGCCGGTCGTGCACGCGGTGCTGGGGCGGCTGGAGCTGGCCGCGCTGGTGATGGAGCTGTACGGCGAGGGCAACGTGCTGCCGCACTACGAGCGCGGCCTGGAGGCGCTGTCGCACGCGCTCACCGCGGCGCCGGACCACGCCCGCTCGCTGGTGCTGATGTCGCGCTTCCACCGCCGGCTCGCGGAGCAGCGCACGAACCAGGGCGGGGAGGGCGTGGAGGCGCTGCTGGAGAAGGCCCTGGCCGCGCTGCGCACCGCGGAGGCCGTGGCCACGCCCAGCGACCGCATCCCGCTGGAGCGGGCCCTCACGCACCGCCAGTGGGCGCGCTACCAGCAGCTGCACGGGGCGGATCCGCGCGAGCAGCTGCGGCTGGCGATCGCCTCGTTCGAGCAGCTGCGCCCCGAGGACCGCGACTACGCGTTCCACGCCAACCTGGGCCTCGCGTGGCAGGGGCAGGCGGACGCGGAGGCCGCGCGCGGCGGAGACCCGCTGCCGCTGCTGGACAAGGCCATCTCCGAGTACCAGGCGGCGCTCCAGCTGAGCGAGCAGCAGCCGTTCTCGTGGATCAACCTGGGCGTGGCGTACCGCAAGCGGGCGGGCGTCCCGAGCGCCCCCGACGCGCCGGGCGACCTGCGCCGGGCGAACAGCGCCCTCACGCGGGCCCTGTCCCTCAACCCGGACAACTTCGGCGCGAGCTTCAACGGCGCGGAGGTGGCGGAGCAGCTGGCGCGCGCCCGGTACCTCAAGGGCGAGGACGTGAGCGTGGACCTGGAGCGGGCCCTGGCGCTGTACCGGCAGGGGCTGGCGCTCAACGCGAAGCAGCCCGCGCTCCACAACGCGCTGGGCTCCGCGGTGTTCTGGCAGGCGGAGCTGCGCGCGGAGGAGGGCGGCGACGCGAAGGCGCTGCTCGACGAGGCGAGGGCGTCGTTCGAGAGGGCCCGCGCCCTGGCGCCCACGCAGGGCTTCGCCTTCAACAACCTGGGCGAGTGGGAGGTCTTCCGCGCGGAGCTCCAGCTCGCGAGGGGCGAGGACCCCAGCGCGGCGCTGCGAGCCGCGGTGGACGACTACACGGAGGCGCTGAAGCGGCTGCCGGACGACGCGGACCTGCTCGCGAACCTGGGCAAGGCGTGGGTGCGCCACGCGGCGTGGACGCTGTCTCGGGCGCGAGACCCCGCGGCGGGCCTCGCGAAGGCGGAGGCGGCGCTGAACCGGGCGCGCGCGCAGAACCCGCGCCTGGGCAATGCCTGGCGCTACCTGGCGGAGGCTGCCGGCGTCCGGGCGCGCTGGAGGGCGCAGGGTCACGGCGCGGCGGAGGAGGTGTTCTCGCGCGCGGCGCAGGACTTCGAGGAGGCGATGAGGCTCGACCCGAGGCTGGAGTACCGGCTCGCGGCGGCCCAGCTCCACGATGCGTGGGCGCGGTGGCGCATCCGCGAAGGGCAGGACGCGGCGGCCGGACTGACGCGCGGGCTGGAGCTGGCCGACGCGGTGGTGGCGGCCCGCCCCCGGTGGCTCCAGGCGCGCGCGGTGAGGGACGGGCTGGTCGCGCTGCGCGCCGGGGCCCGCGCCCCGGCCGCGGAGCCCGAGGCCGCCGCGCCCGTGCCATGAGGAGGGCCCATCACCTGCGGTCCTCGCCTCGCGGGTCGCTGCTCACGCCGATGCCGCCGTGCTTCCGGGCCGTCGGCGGAGCATCGGTCAGGCGCTCCGACGGGGCGTCGGTGCGCGTCCCCGTCGTGGGGGCCCTGGGCCCGCGCTGGGTCGCGACGCCCGGACCGTGAGCGCCGTGGCCCCGGACGCGTCAAGGGCCTGTCACGGTCCGGGGCGGACGTGTCCGTCGGTTAGAGGGGGTCCTTCGGCGGGTCGCTGGTCACGTCGATGCCGCCGTTCTTCCGGTCCAGCTCCAGCGGGCCGGCCTTGGCCCCGCTCCGGTCGCCGGACCCGTCGTCAATGGTCACGTCGAACGAGTAGACCCGCTTCAGCGCCGTCGTCGAGACGGTCAGCGGGGAGGTCGCCAGCGCGTGGCTCCCCCCGAGCTGGTACGGGTACGGGTTCGCGGTGGAGACGGTGAGGCAGTTCCCGTCGGGGAACGTGACGGTGGCGGTGTAGGAGGAGGGGTAGCTGCCCATCGAGAAGACGACCGTGTCGCCGTGCTTCACTTCCGGGCCGGGGCTGTAGCTGATGGGATCCGTGGAGAGGTCAACTGTGATGGTGGCCATAGGTCCGCATAGCATTGCAGCCCTTGTACCAACATTCATGTTTTGAATACGTGCTCGGATGTTTCACGGCCGGGGCCGCGGCCGTGCGCTCCGGACGCGTCAATGGCACGTCACGGCCCGGGAGCTGACGTGTCCGGCGCCTACCGGCGGAGCTCCTTCGGCGGGTCGCTGGTCACGTCGATGCCGCCGTTCTTCCGGTCCCACTCGTGGCCCTTGCGGGCCTGGGACTCCTGCCCGTTGTTGAAGTCCACGTCGAACTCATAGACCCGCCGCTCCGCCGTCAGGGAGACGGTCAGGGGCGAGGTCGCCATCGTGGCCCCTCCCAGCGTGTACGGGCCGGACGTGGTGAGGCAGGTGCCATGCGGGAACGTCACGGTGGCGGTGGCGTTGAGCGCGCTGCCCAACGTGAAGACGACCGTGTCGCCGTGCTTCACATCCGGGCTGGGGGTGTAGGTGACGGGGGTCGTGGAGACGTCAATGGTGATGTTGGCCATGATGCCCGTCGCTACTGCAGACGTCGTACCAGCTTCAGCTGGCTTCCAATCCCAGCTCACGCACGCGGCGCTGGAGCGCGCGGCGCGAGACCTCCAGCTTCTGCACCATGCGGTCCAGGTCGCCCTCGCACTCGTGGAAGCAGCGGGTGATCTCCTCCGGGCTCAGGTCGCGCGCGGTGCGCAGGAGCGAGCTCTTGTCGATGAGCACGTACACGGAGGAGCGCGGGATGCCCAGCCAGTCCGCCGTGGCCTTCAGGTCCCACGCGCAGGCGCGCAGGCCCTCCAGCACCTCCTGCTCGCTCACCTCGGACGGCTTGCGCCGCGCGGGGGCGCGGACCGCCGACGGCGCGGGCGTGTCCTCCGCGGCGGAGGAGGGCGCCCGCGCGCTCAGCGGCTGTCCGGGGATGGGGAGCGCGTCGGCGTCCAGCGACTGCTCCAGCCGCGCATCCACGCGCAGCCCGGGCAGGCCCCGGCTCCCGATGACGAGCTGCCTCGCGACGTTGCGCAGCTGGCGCACGTTGCCGGGCCACGCGGAGCGGGCCAGCCGCGCGGCGAGCGAGGCGGGCAGCCACGGCTCCGCGCGCGCGTCAGAGGAGGTCAGCCGCCCGGCCTCGCCCGTGGACTCCAGCTCCTGGCGCGCGAAGTGGAGGAACAGCGGCGCGATGTCCTCGCGGCGCTCGCGCAGGGGCGGCACGGTGATCTCAAAGCCCGCCAGCCGGTGCAGCAGCGGGGCCTTGAAGTGGCCGTCGCGGATGCGCGCCTCCAGGTCCGCGTCCGTGGCGGTGACGAGCCGCACGTCCACGCGAACCGGCGTCTGCCCACCCACGGGGTAGACCTCCTGCGTCTCCAGCACGCGCAGGAGCGCGGCCTGGACCTCCGGAGGCGCCTCCGCGACCTCGTCCAGGAAGAGCGTGCCGCCGTGGGCGGCGCGGAAGAAGCCCTCCCGGTCGCGCGCGGCGCCGGTGAACGCGCCCCGCAACGCGCCGAACAGCTCCGCGGCGATGAGGTCCTTCGACAGGGCCCCCAGGTTGACGCTGACGAAGGGCCCCTCGCGGCGGGGGCTCTGCGCATGGAGCGCGCGGGCCACCAGCTCCTTGCCCGTGCCCGTCTCGCCCCGCACCAGCACGGGCACCTGGAGGTCGGCTACGCGCAGCACGTCCTCGCGCACGCGGACGATGGCCTCGCTGGTGCCCACCATGCCCAGCGCCGCCCAGTCCCCCTGGGCGCAGGCACCGCGCACCGTGGCCTGATGCAGCAGCAGCGCCACGCGTCCGGCGAGCACCAGCGGCACGCCCGCCACCAGCGCCTCCGCGGGGAACTCGCGCCCGCCGCGCACCGGCTCGTTGCCCACCCACACCGGCGTCCCGCCCTCCGGCACCAGCAGCCGCACGCTCCCGTCCGTCCCCGCCTCGAAGCGCACCGGCGTGCGGCTGAGGAACGGGTCGCCCAGGGGCAGCGCCAGCACCGCGCCCGGGCGGCTGAAGTCCGGCGCGTTGCGCGACAGCGCCACCGCGCGCTCTCCGGAGAGCAGCCCGTCCAGCAGCAGCCGCTCTCCGATGCGTTGGGGCTGGGCATGGCCAATGAGCGTCAGCGCCGGCATCAGCTGGGCGGCCTGCGCGGGCGTGCCCTGCGAGCGGACGGCGGTCGTGGAGAAATCCGTGGGGTTCTTGGGCGACATGGAGCGCTCCGGGAGCCTACAACGGGCTGGCTGCCTCCGGGCCTGGCAGGCGGGCGCTCCTCTCTACTCCCCTTGGTACTCCCCCGGAAACCGGCCCCACGGCCGCCCGCATGGGGGACGTGGGCCATGGGACCTGGAGCCGCGTCCGCGCCCCTGCTCCGTGAATAGTGTTGAGGGGCGTGCCGTGTGGATCTTCGAGAGAGAAAGAGCGGGACCTCCATGTCTTCATCGACCTCGAACCTCACCACCTTCGGCGCCGTCCTCTTCGACCTGGATGGCGTCGTCATCGACACGACCGAGCTGCACTACCGCGTCTGGGACGAGTTCGCGCGCGAGCGGGGCTACGTGCCCACGCGGGAGCAGCTGCTCGCCACCAACGGCCGGCGGGCCGGGGAGACGCTGCGCGCGTGGTTCGGCGCGGAGCTGGACGACGAGCAGGTGGCCGCGCTCACGGACGACCGGGAGCGGGCCTTCCACCGGCTGCTCGACCACGAGCCGGTGTCCGCCGTCCCCGGCGTGGGCGCCTACCTGATGGCCCTGAAGCATGCGGGCGTGCCCTGGGCCCTGGGCACGAGCGCCCTGGCGCGGAACGCGGAGCGGGCCCTGGAGCGCGTGGGGCTGGAGCACCTGTTCCCCGTGCGGGTGACGTCCACGGACGTGACGCGCGGCAAGCCGGATCCCGAGGTGTACCTCAAGGCCGCCGCCGCGCTGGGCGTCTCTGCGCGCGTCTGCGTGGTGTTCGAGGACGCGGTGGCGGGCCTGAGGGCCGCGCGGGCGGCGGGCGCGGCGTGTGTCGCCGTCGCCACGTCGTTCCCGCGCGACGTGCTGCTGCGCGAGCGGCCGGACTGGCTGGTGAAGGACTTCCGGGACCTGCCCCGGGCGCTGCGCCCCGGAGGCCACGGCCTCACGGCGCCGACGGCACCTCCCCCGTGAGCACGCAGATGAGCGCGTCCGGGTCGCACTTCACGGGGAACAGGGGGTTGATGCCGGAGCCGCGCAGCCGGCCCGCGTCGTAGTCCGCGTACGGGTCGCACAGCGCGTCGTCCGGCAGCTTCGTCGCGCTGTTCTGGCACTTCACCACCGGCCAGATGCCCTTCACGGTGTACTCGGCGGTGCAGCCGTTCTCCGAGTAGACGAGGTCCGCGGTGAACTGCGTGCCCGGGATCTCCGGCGTGTTGTAGATGCGCAGGTTGCTCCACGCGTAGCCGAAGTCCTGCGCCGCCAGCGCGCCGCCGTCGGGGGCGGTGGACGCGGGCACCTCCAGCCGCGTGGGCGTGAGCTCCGGCACCGAGCAGAAGTGGTCCGCCCCCGGCGTCGCGGAGGCGAAGGGGCCCACCGCCGTGGCGGACGCCTGGGAGTCCGCCGTCAGCCGGGACGCGAAGTCCTCCAGCAGCTTGCCCAGCCGCGCGCTGCGCACGCCCACGGTGTCGGGCGCGGCCGGGTCCTGGCTGAAGAACTTCTGCAGGCCCAGCGGCTCCGGCGTGAGCCGCGCGCAGACGCGGTCCGGGTTCTGCCCGGCCTTGAGCTGGTACGTCGCGGCGAACGAGCCGGTGGAGCCGTCCGACACGGCGCGCGCCACCACGCACTCGGCCTCCGGCGCGCTGCCGCACGCGCCCACGGCGGCGACCGCGGCCGCCGCCCCTGCGCTCACTGCCATCCAACGAAGCTTCATCGCGTAGGTCCTCATGGGCGTCTGGCCTAGAAGCTGAGCTTCGCGCCCAGGCGGATGGAGCGCGGCGCCTGGTAGGCGGTGGGCCGCTTGAAGTTGGGGTTGATGTCCGCCTCGCCGATGGGCGCGTTCGTGGAGGTGGAGATGACCTTGCAATGGGGGTTGCCCTCGGTGAGGCAGGCGGTGAGGTCGTCCGGCTTGCCGCCCTGCTCGATGGCGTACACGCGGGTGGTGGTGAAGGTCTGGTCCACGTCCGTGTACTGCTGGAAGTTGAAGAGGTTGAACACGTCCAGGGACACCGTGAGGACGTAGTCCCCCGTCAGCCGTTGGTTGAGGCCCAGGTGCCCGTCCACGCCGTGCACCCAGGGCAGCCGGCCCGCGCTGCCGCGCGGCAGGATGAACGTCTCCGAGCCGCTGCGGCGCGGGTGCGCGCCCAGGTAGTTGAGCGGCGTGCCGGAGCGCGCCCGGTAGTTGCCGCCCACGTTGATGCTGGTGCGCTGGCCCAGCACCAGCTCCTTCGCGGCGAACACCTTGAACGCGTGCGCGCGGTCCCCGGGCAGCGGGCCGTCGCGGTTGACGGTGAGGGACACCAGGTCGAAGTCGCGGGTGAGGTTGGGGGACAGCTGGCCGGTGTCCGCGCGGAACAGGCCGGAGTAGTTCCCGCGCAGGCTGGACCAGGTGTAGCTGGCCTGCGCCAGCCACCCGTTGGTGAAGGCGCGCTGGAAGTAGAGGTTGACCGCGTCGTACCTGCGCTTCGCCAGCGGGAAGTCCGTGGAGTAGCCCTTGCCCGGGTTGCCCAGGAAGAAGGTGCTGCCGTCGTCGCGGCTCATGTCCTCGATGACGTCGTTGAGCGCGCGCCGGGTGTAGGTCGCGCCCAGGCGGCTCGCGGTGAAGAGCTCGTACTCACCGCCCACCACGTACTCGTCCGCGGACTGGGCGCGAATCTGGGGGTCCACCGGCACGCGGTCGCCGCCCTGCGCGTCCCAGAGCTGGTTGGGGCTCTCGCGGTTGCCAATGGGCTGGCGGTTGCCGTCCAGGGTGCAGTCCACCAGCAGCGACCCCTCATGCGACGGGTTGCACGGCGGGGTGTCGTAGGTGGCGGACAAGAGCTGCTGCTGCGGGAAGGACAGGTCCGCCATGTCCAGGGGGACGTTCTCGTAGAAGCGCGCGTAGTTGGCGAAGAGCTTGGCGCGGCCGCTCTGCGTCGGGTCGTAGATGACGCCCAGGCGCGGGGACCACTGGTTGGGCAGGTGCAGGCCCACCTCGCCGTCCAGGCCGTAGAGGGTCTGCACGTCGTAGCGCAGGCCCACGTTGACGGTGACCTTGTCCACGACGGACCAGCTGTCCTGGAGGAAGCCGCCCACGGTGGTGGACGTGGAGGTGCCCTCCTTGTTGGGCAGGAACACCGGCTGGTCCGGGCCCTCCAGGTAGCCGTACTGGTTGAGGCTGAAGAAGCAGTCGCCGCCGGTGCACTCCTGCCAGGGCGTGAGGCCGGTGCGCGCGCGGTTGTTGTAGAAGCTCATCCGCTCGATGTCCGCGCCGGCCTTGAGGATGTGGTGGCCCAGGGCCTCCAGCAGGTACGTGCCCATCACCTTGCCCTGCACGCGGTCCAGCCGCTGGATGCTGATGGTGCCGGGGCCGCCCGTGGAGTAGGCCGCCACGGGGCAGCGCAGCCGCTGCTCCTCGGGCGTGGTGCCGCAGGCGTCCGCGTCCGGGAGCGGCTCGAACTCGTTGATGGTGTGGTAGCCCGGGTTGCGGGTGCGCCGCCACGCGATGTTGGGCTTCGCGGACAGGCCCTCGCCGGAGCCCAGGCCGGAGCCGTCCGACGGGAGGATGGAGTCCGCCTGGTGGTGCCAGCCGAGCGTCGCGTCCACGAGCAGCTTCTTGTCGAAGAAGGACGACGCCTGCTTCGCCACGATGTCCAGCGCGCTGTTGCTGCGCCGGGTGGCGATGGATTCATACGCGCCCTGCACGTAGCTGGTGCACGACAGGCTGGTGCACACCTCCGGCTCGCCGTCGTCGCTGAAGGAGTACTTGCCGCTGCCGCCGGAGGAGCGCGGCGTGCCGAACACGGACACGGACAGGCTGTGGTCCGGGTTGAAGTTGTAGGTGAGCTTGCCCAGGTACTGCACGCTGCGCTCGTCCGCGAAGCGGCGGGTGCTGCTGCCCTCGATGGGCGACACCTGGGAGAAGCCGGTGGTGGGGTCCTTGCGGCGCGCGCCCACGGCGGAGCAGCCGTTCGCGGGGTCCACCTCCGCGCACAGCTCGTAGCTGCTCAGCTGGCGGTCCACCTGGATGCGATTGAAGGACGGCGCGACGCCCACGTAGAACCAGAGCTTGTCCTTGAGGATGGGGCCGCCCAGGTCGAAGCCGAAGTCGCCCAGGTTGTAGGCGCTGCCCTGGGCGGAGATGACGCTGCCCTCGCGGAGGATCTCCTTGCCGGACGTCTGGAACGCGCCCGGCGCGTAGTTGGCGAACACGGAGCCGTGGAGCTCATTGGAGCCGGACTTGGTGACGACGTTGAGCACGCCGCCGGTGGAGCGGCCGTACTCCGGCATGTAGCCGCCGGTGATGACGTTGACCTCCTTGACGAACTCCACCGACAGGGGCGTGCCCAGGGTGCCCACGCCGGGGTCGTTCACGGACAGGCCGTCCACGACGTACTGGCTCTCGGGGGAGGAGCTGCCGCTGATGCTCACGCCATAGCGGTCCTCGGTGGCGCCGGGGGCCAGCTCGGCCAGGCCCTCGAAGGAGCGGGACGCGGAGCCCTTGGTGCCGGGGCGGATGACGGCGATGTTGCGGATGAACTCCTGGTCCACGGTGACGCCGGCGGCGCTGGAGCCCACGTCCAGGGTGGGCGGCGAGCCGACGACCTCCACGTCGGAGCTCAGGGAGTCCGGCGCCAGCTCCGCGTTGAAGCGGATGGTGCGGTCGATGCGCAGCAGGATGCCGTCGCGGGCATAGGGCTGGTAGCCCTGGGCCTCGAAGCGCAGCGCGTACGTGCCCGGCGGGAGCTGGGGGATGCGGTACAGGCCGCTCTTGTCGGAGAGCACGGTGCGCTCGCCCTGGAGCTGGGGCGAGGTGGCGGTGACCACGACGTCCACGAGGGGCTTCTTGTCGAGGGCGTTCGTCAGGGTCCCGGTGATGACCGAGTTGCCCTGGGCCCAAGCCCCCGCTCCCCACAACACGACCATGAGCCACAGCCCACGGATGACACGGATTCGTCTGAGCACGTCTGCGCCCCTCCCGGCGAAGGCGGCGAACTCTGTCGCAAAACGTGATAAATCCACCAGCCCAAATCTTGAAGACTTTGCCGGAAGAGCTGAAATGGCTGGCCCGCTGCGTCAGGGGATGCTCCAGGGCTCGGACGCGATGTGCTCAGCGCCCGCTTCGTCGCGTCCATGGCCTTCCCCCCGGGAGGCCACCGACGTCACTGCGATGTCCTCTCAACGCCCCCTTGCGGCAGGGGGCGGACCGTCCACTGACATGCCCTGATGCCTCAGAAGCCCCGCAGCGCTCCACCGTCGCAGGCGATGGACTGCCCGCTGATATACGCGGCCGGCTCCGACGCCAGGAACGTCACCAGCGCCGCGAACTCCTCCGGCCTCCCCAGCCGCCGCGCGGGGATGTTCGGCGCCACCTTCTCGTCGGACAGGCCCAGGTCCTTCATCCGGTCCGTCGCGTGGTAGCCCGGCAGCGCCGCGTTCACCGTGATGCCATACGGCGCCACTTCATTGCTCAGGCTCTTCACCAACCCGAGCAACCCCGCGCGCAGGCCGTTGGACACCGTGAGGTTGGTCATCGCCTCGCGCGCCGCCGTGGACGTCACCAGCACGATGCGGCCCCAGCCCTGCGCCTTCATGCCCGGCAGCGCTTCCTGGATCGCCTCCACCGTGGCCAGCCACAGGCTCTGGAACCCTGTCTGCCATTGCTCCACCGTGATGGCCTCGAAGCCGCCCGACGGCGGACCTCCCGCGTTCACCACCAGCACGTCCAGGCCGCCCAGCTTCTGCGTCACCTCGCGCACCAGCCCGCGCGCGGCCCCGGCCTGCGTCAAATCACACGGCACCGCCAGCGCCGCGCCCAGCTCCTTCGCCGCCTTCTGGAGCTTCTCTCCGCCGCGCGAGGACACCGCCACCGTCGCGCGCTCCTTCACCAGCGTGTCCGCGATGGCCCGCCCCAGCCCCGACGACGCGCCCGTCACCAGCGCGCGCCTACCCTTCAAGCCGAAATCCATCCGCGTGCTCCTCCATGAAAGGGGTCAGCCGGCCGCGAATCAGCTTCGCCGCCCGGTCCAGGTCCACGTCCTCGGGGCGCTTCAGCTCCCGCGCCAGCTCCGACACGATGCCGCCCGCGATGCTGCCCACCCCGTACGCCAGCCGGTAGGGCACCCGGCTGAAGCTCACCAGCGAGTAGCGGCTGACGAACTCGCCCGGGAACGCGTTGAGCAGCACCTTCTCCACGCCCTTCTCCAGCAGGAAGCGCGGATCCGCCGTGCTGTCGCGCATCTCGATGAAGTTCTCCACCGCCATGTCCGCGATGGCGTCCGCGTTCGTCTTGCGCAGCCGATGGAACTCACCGAACGCCGCCGCCCAGTCCGGCTGCTTCGACAAGAGCGCGTCCAGCACCACGCAGTCCTCGAAGCCGCAGTTCATCCCCTGCCCGTAGAAGGGCACCATGGCGTGCGCCGCGTCGCCCAACAGCAGCGTGCGCCCGCCCGCCTGCCACGGCGCGCACTTCACCGTCACCATGTGCCCGGTGGGCCGGGAGAAGAACTCCTCCGTCAGCCCTGGGATCAGCGCCTTCGCGTCCGGGAACTGCTCCTGGAAGAACGCCTCCAGCGCCGCGGGCGTCTGGAGCGACGCGAAGCTCAGCGGCCCCTCCCACGGCAGGAACAGCGTGCACGTGAAGCTGCCGTCTTCATTGGGCAGCGCGATGAGCATGTACGTGCCGCGCGGCCAGATGTGCAGCGCGTGCTTCTCCATCTGGAAGCGCCCGCCCGCGCCCGGCGGAATCGTCAGCTCCTTGTAGCCATGCCCCAGCGTCTGCGAGTCCGCCTGGAACCCCGGCTGGGACTGCATCGCCTGCCGCACCGCCGAACCCGCGCCGTCCGTGCCGAACACCACCGCGTCGCGCACCTCGCGCGTCGCGCCCGTGGCCTCGTCCAGCACCGTGAGCGTCCCTGACGCCGGCTCCGCCTGCGTCACCCGCTGGCGGAAGCGGATGGACACCCGGCCCGTCGCCTCCGCCTGTGTCATCAGGAACTGGTTCAACCAGCCGCGTGACAAGGAGTTGATGTGCTGCGAGTCGTCCTTCCCATACGGCTGGTAGGCCAGCGCGCCCTTCACCGGGTGGATGACCCGCCCGCGCATGGGGATGGCGTGCTTCAGCGCCTCCTCCTCCAGCCCCACCTGCCGCAGCGCATGCAGGCCGCGCGTGGAGATGGCCAGGTTGATGGAGCGCCCCGCGTCCACCGTCTCGCGGCGCATGTCCGGGCGGCGCTCCAGCACCTCCACCGTGTGGCCCCGGCGGGCCAGGTACAGCGAGAGCAGCGAGCCCACCAGGCCCGCTCCCACCACCGTCAGCTTCGGTTCATTCGAGGGCATGGGCCTCCAGCGCCTTCACGAAGCGGAAGACGTCCAGGTGCGTGTTGTAGAGGGGCGCGGGCGCGGCGCGGATGATGTCCGGCTCGCGGAAGTCGCAGACGATGCCGGCCGCGGACAGCCGCTGGAGCAGCCGCTTCGGCTCGCCCTTGAAGCGCAGCGACAGCTGCGCCCCGCGCTGCGTCAGGTCGCGCGGCGTGGTGATGGTGACGTACCCCGCGGGCAGCCGGTCCAGCAGGAACTCCAGGTAGCCCGTCAGCTGGTCGCTCTTGGCGCGCAGGGCGGACATCGTCGCCTTGTCGAACAGCTCCAGCGACGCGCGCAGCGCCGCCAACTGGAAGATGGGCGGGTTGGACAGCTGCCACCCCTCCGCGCCCGGCAGCGGGTCGAAGGTGGGGCCCATCTCGAAGCGCGTGGCCTTGTTGTGCCCCCACCAGCCCTCGAAGCGCGGCAGCTCGGGTGAGTGCGCGTGCCGCTCGTGCACGAACACGCCGCCCAGGCTTCCGGGGCCGCCGTTGAGGTACTTGTACGAACACCACACCGCGAAGTCCGGCCCGTCGTCGTGCAGCGACAGCTTCAGGTTGCCCGCCCCGTGCGCCAGGTCGAAGCCCACCTTGCAGCCCTGCGCGTGCGCCACGCGCGTGATCTCTCTCAGGTCGAAGGCCTGCCCGGTGAGGTAGTTCACGCTGCCCAGCATCACCAGCGCGAGCTCCCTCCCGTGCCGCTCGATGGCTTCGAGGATGTCCTCGGGGCGCAGCGTGTCCTCGCCCTCGCGGGGCGTCAGCCGGACGATGGCCTCCCTCGGGTCGTAGCCGTGGAAGCGCGCCTGCGACGCCACCGCGTACTGGTCCGACGGGAAGGCGCCGCCTTCGATGAGGATCTTGAAGCGCTCGCGCGTGGGCCGGTAGAACGACACCATCATCAGGTGCAGGTTCACCGACAGGGTGTTCATCACCACGACCTCCACGGGCTGCGCGCCCACCACGCGCGCCACCTGCTCGGTGAGCAGCTCGTGGTAGGGCAGCCACGGGTGGCGGCCATGCACGTGGCCCTCCACGCCCAGCCGCTCCCAGTCCTCCATCTCCATCTGCACGTACTTGCGCGCCTTGCGCGGCTGGAGCCCCAGCGAGTTGCCCGCCAGGTAGATGGTGGGCGCGCCGGAGGGGGCCGGGGGGAAGAGGAACTCGTCGCGCAGGGGCCGGAGCGGATCCTTCGCGTCCAGGCCGTAGGCGAACACGTCGCTGTTCTCGTAGACAGGGGCTGTCATCGTGCGAAGTCCTCGTGCGAGCGCCCCAGCCACTCCAGGGCATTTCGAGACAGCAGCCGCTCGCGCACCGCGGGCGCCAGGTCCGTCAGCGACTCGATGAGCGTGCCGGGCCGGTCCTCGCCCAGCGGGAAGGGGTAGTCACTGCCCAGCGCGACCTTGTCCGCGCCGAACAGCTTCACGATGGCGCGCAGGGTGTCCGCGTCATGCACCAGCGAGTCCACCCAGAAGCGGCCCAGGTAGTCGCGCGGCGCGACCGGGTTGTCCACGGCCACCAGGTCCGGGCGGACCTCGAAGCCGTGCTGGATGCGGCCCAGCGTGCCGGGGAACGCGCCGCCGCCGTGCGCGAACGCGAACCGCAGCTTCGGCAGCCGCTCCATCACCCCGCCGAAGATGAGCGAGCAGATGGCCAGCGACACCTCCGCCGGCATCCCCACCAGCCACGGCAGCCAGTACCTCGCCATCTTCGCCTCACCCATCATGTCCCACGGGTGCACGAAGATGGCCGCGCCCAGGTCGCTCGCCGCCTGGAAGAAGGGGAAGAGGGCCGGGTCGGACAGGTTCAGGTCGTTGACGTGGCTGCCAATCTGCACGCCCGCGAACCCCAGCGTGCGCACGCAGCGCTCCAGCTCCTGAATCGCCAGGTCGGTGGACTGGAGCGGCACCGTGCCCAGCCCCACGAAGCGCCTGGGCGACGTCGCCACCGCGCCGGCCAGGTGGTCGTTGAGGAAGCGCGCCACCTCCAGGCCGTCCTTCGGCTTCGCCCAGTAGCTGAACAGCACCGGGACGGTGGACAGCACCTGCACCTGGACGCCGTGCGCGTCGCACTCCGTGACGCGCTGGTGCGGGTCCCAGCAGTTGCTCTCGACCTCGCGGAAGAACTTGCCGTCGTCCCGCATCATCCGCGCGCGGCAGGGCGCGTGGTGGTCCAGCGTGATGAAGCCGCCGTAGCCGAAGCGCTCGGCGAAGCGGGGCAGCTCCGGGGGCAGGAGGTGCGTGTGGATGTCGACCTTCACTGGGGCGCACCACCCCGCGTCACCTTCGTGCCGCACCGCTTGCACGTGCAGTGGTCGGGGTTGCCGTAGAAGTGCTCGAACACCGGCGGCAGCTGCGTCACCAGGTTGGTGACGTGCAGCGACTCCTCATAGAGCTTCTCGCCGCACTTCGGGCACAGCCACAGGAACGAGTCCAGCTCCTGCGGCTGGCGGCGGCGCTCCAGCACCAGCCCGATGGTGTTCGGGGGCCGCTGCGGCGAGTGCGGCACCTTGGGCGGCAGGAGGAAGATCTCCCCCTCGCGGATGGGGATGTCCTGCACCTGCCCCTCGTCGATGACGCGCAGGGTGATGTCGCCCTCCAACTGGTAGAAGAACTCCTCGCCCTCGTTGACGTGGAAGTCCGTGCGCGAGTTGGGCCCGCCCACCACCGTGACCATGAAGTCCCGGTCCGCCCACACCTGCTGGTTGCCCACCGGCGGCTTGAGCAGGGGGCGGTGCTCGTCGATCCACTTCTTGAAGTTGATGGGGGTCAGTCGGCCCATGTCACTCGTCTCCAATCGTGGCGATGCACTTGAGCTCAATCGCGATGGGCGTGGGCAGCGCGTTGATTTCGAGCGTGGTGCGGCACGGCGGGTTGTCCTTGAAGTACTCCGCCCACAGCCGGTTGTACGTGGGGAAGTCCCGCTTCATGTCCGTGAGGTACACCGTCACGTCCACCAGCCGCTCCCAGGACGAGCCCGCGTCCTCCAGGATGTAGCGCACGTTGCGGAACACGGAGTGGCACTGCGTCTCGATGTCGTAGGAGACGATGTTGCCCGCCGCGTCCAGCTCCACGCCCGGGATGGCCTTGCTGCCGCGCTCGCGCGGGCCCACGCCGGACAGGAACAAGAGGTTCCCCACGCGGCGCGCGTGGGGGTAGAGCCCCACGGGCTCCGGGGCCTTCTTCGAATCGATCCGCTCGCCAGCGCTCACGTGTGGCTCTCCCCGCTCAAAGCTTGATGCAGACGTTCTTGGGCTCGGTGAAGAAGCGCAGCGCGTCCCAGCCGCCCTCGCGGCCCACGCCGGACTCCTTCACCCCGCCGAACGGCGTGCGCAGGTCGCGCAGCATCCAGGTGTTCACCCAGACGATGCCGCTGTGCAGCCGGGACGCGAACCGGTGCGCGCGCGTCAGGTCCTTCGTCCACACGCTGCCGGCCAGCCCGTAGCGCGTGGAGTTGGCCCACGACAGCACCTCCTCCTCGTCGTCGAAGGGCATGAGCGTCGCGACCGGGCCGAAGATCTCCTCCTGGTTCGTGCGGCACGTGGGCGCCAGGCCCTCCACCAGCGTGGGCTCCACGAACCAGCCGCTCGCGCAGCGGCCGGGCACGCTCGCGCGCTGGCCGCCGGTGAGGATGCTGCCGCCCTCCTGCTTCGCGAGCGCGATGTAGCCCAGCACCTTCTCGAAGTGCTCGCGCGACACCAGCGCGCCCTGGTCCGTGCCCTCCACCAGCGGGTCGCCCACCTTCAGGGCCTTCGTGCGCGCCACCAGCGCCTCCTTGAAGCGCGGATACAGCGAGCGCTGCACGAAGATGCGCGGGCCGCATAGGCAGATCTGCCCCTGGTTCGCGAACGACGAGCGCAGCGTGGTGGCCAGGGCCTCGTCGAAGTCGCAGTCCGCGAAGATGACGTTGGGGTTCTTGCCGCCCATCTCCAGGGACAGCTTCTTGAACGACGGCGCGGCCACGCGGGCGATCTCCGCGCCCGTGCGCGTGCTGCCGGTGAAGGAGATGGCGCTGACGTCCGGGTGGCGCGTGAGCGGCCCACCGACGTGCGGCCCCAGGCCGTGCACCAGGTTGAGCACGCCCGGCGGCAGCCCCGCGTCGCGGCACACCCGCGACAGGAGGTAGGCCGTCATCGGCGTCACCTCCGACGGCTTGGCCACCACGCAGTTCCCCGCCGCCAGCGCGGGGGCGATCTTCCACGTGAGCAGGTACAGCGGCAGGTTCCACGGCGAGATGCAGCCCACCACGCCCAGCGGCGAGCGCAGCGTGTAGTTGAGCGCCACGCCGTCCATGGGGTGCGCTTCGCTGGAGAACTGGGTCGCCGCGTCCGCGAAGAACTCGAGGTTGAGCACGCTGCGCGGGATGTCCACCGTGCGGGCCACCGACAGCGGCTTGCCCGTGTCGACGGACTCCGCCCGCGCGAAGGCGTCCAGGCGCTCCTGGAGGAGCCCGGCGATGCGGCGCAGGTAGCGCGAGCGCTCCATCGCCGGCAGGGCGGACCAGGCGGGGAAGGCCCGGCCCGCGGCCTCCACGGCGGACCGCACGTCCGCCTCGCGCGAGTCCGGCACGCGCGCATAGCGCTGGCCCGTCGCGGGCTCCGGCTTGTCCAGCCACTGGCCCCCCGCCGCGGGCACCAGCTCGCCACCGATGTAGTTGAGGACCTCTTCCAAGGCAGCGCCCTCCCAGGCAGACGCGGCAATGTATGTCGCGGCTGTCCATCGCCTCCAGGATTCCGAACGCAGGACGTCGGTTGGCGCTCGCTTGCGCGGCTGACCGGCGCTCGGTGTCACATGACCCGCTCCGAAGGTGAATCCTTGGTGGAATTGCGGGCCGGGCATGGAAAAGATTCGCGCATGACCTCGACAGTGGACGTGGCGGCCCTGGCTGGAATCCTGGACGCGGCGCGGCGCGAGCGGCGTGAGGTGCCGCCCCTGACGCACGCGCACCCGAACCTGACCGTGCCGGACGGCTACGCGGTGCAGGCGGAGGGCATCCGGCTGCGCGAGGCCCGGGGCGAGCGGGTGGTGGGCCTGAAGATGGGCTTCACGTCGGAGGCGAAGCGCCAGCAGATGAACCTGGGCTCGCCCATCTTCGGCGTGCTCACGGACCGGATGCGCGTGCAGGCCGGCGGCGTGGTGCACGTGGGCGCGGGCATCCACCCGCGCATCGAGCCCGAGATCGCCTTCCGCACGTCGAAGCCGCTCCAGGGCGCCGTCACGCGCGACGAGGTGCTGGACGCGTGCGAGGCCGTCTTCGCGGCGATGGAGGTGCTGGACTCGCGCTTCGTGGGCTTCAAGTACTTCAGCCTGCCGGACGTGGTGGCGGACAACGCGTCGTCGTCGCTGTTCGTGCCGGGCACCCTGGAGCGCGCCCCGCGCGAGCTGGACCTGACGAAGCTCCAGATGCGGATGGAGGTGAACGGCCGGGTGGAGGGCGAGGCGCGCTCGGACGCCATCTCCGGAGACCCGGTGGTGTCCCTCATCCAGCTCTGCGCGCTGCTCGCCGAGCGCGGCCAGGCGCTGCCCGCCGGGAGCCTGGTGCTGTCCGGCGCGGCCACCGCCGCGTACCTGATGAAGCCCGGCGACCACGTGCGGCTCACCGTGGACGGCCTGGGCTCGGTGGAGGTGACGGCGGCCGGGTAGGCCTCAGTACAGCAGGCCGTCCTTCGGCTGGACCGGCGGGGGCAGCTCGGCCTCGCCCAGCATCTGCCGCAGGTTGATCTCGATGGTGCGGCACAGCGCCGTCATGGGCGTGTCGCTGACGCCGTCCTCGAAGGGGTTCTCCACGTCGCGGCCCACCGCGTCCATGGCGACGAAGAGGAACGCGATGAGGGCGGTGACCAGCGGCGTGAGCACGCCCAGGTCCGTGACGATGCCCAGGGGCAGCAGCGTGAGGTACACCCGCACCATGGCGTGCGGGAGGATGTCGTACTGGCGGGGCAGGGGCGTGTTCTTGATGCGCTCGCACGCGCCCAGGTAGTCGGTCAGCGCGGTGAGCGTCTGGTCCATCGCCACGCGCAGGTACACCTTCTCCGGGTGGTCGATGTCGCTGTAGATGCGGCGGATGCGCGTGCTCATCCACAGGAGGATGGCGGCGGGCACGTTCTGCTCGACGCGCAGCGCCTCCAGCACGGACGGCCGGAAGAACGGGGTGATCTCCGGGAAGGGGTCCTGCCGCCGCAGGTGGCAGCGCAGCGCGTTCACGAAGCCCACCTGCGCGTAGACGAGCTCGCGCGCGTCCTCGGTGATGCCCTCGAACATGCCGGTGATGACGCCCCGGGGCGTCTCCATGCCCGGGTGGAGGAAGGTGGCCAGGTTCGCGCGGGGCGCGTCCGGGCCGCGCAGGTCGCGCGCGTGGCCGAGCGGGTCGCGCACCGCGCCGTCGCCCACCTTGGACCAGGCGGGCGCCAGCGCGGGCCCCTCCGGCTGCACGGCCATCTGGACCAGGCGGGACGCGGCGGAGGGCGTCTCCGGGGTGCCGTCACTGCGCCGCGCGCGGGGCGCGGGCAGGAAGGTCAGCACCTGCCGGGCGAGCGTCCGCGACGTATTCACCAGCCCGCCCCAGAGGGTGCGCGCCTCCCACCAGCGCTCGTAGGCGGAGTTGTTGCGGAAGCCGAGCAGCACGCCCAGCGCCGCGGCCAGCAGCGTCACCGGCAACGCCGGCACCGACAGCCACCTGGCGTTCAGCACCTCGTAGCCCAGCGAGATGGCCAGCGCGATGGCGATGTGCACGACGACGGGGCGCCCCGTGTAGCGGAGGATGATCCGCCAGGACAGCATCCGACCGACGATCATCTCCCGGGGCTCCTCCGCATGGGCCGCGCCGCTTGAGGAGCTGGAGGTAGTGATGCCCCCGCGTGGGGGCAATGCGGCGCGTCACCTTCACGACCTCCGCCCGGCCTGAAGTCGCCTCCGCGCGCCCGGGGACGTGCGGAAGCGGACGAAGGGGACGCGGGGGGCCCGTCAGGCCCGCGACTTGGTGAAGACGAGGTTCGCGCCCGTCCCCGGCACCGTCACGGTGAAGGTGCGCTCCACGGTGGCCAGGCCGTTGCCGCCGCGCGACGCCAGCTCCAGGAAGAAGGCGCCCGTGGCCTTCAGGTGGAAGGACTGGGCCCACGACTGGGACAGCGCCTTGAACGCGCCGTTGAAGACGGAGGGCGAGCGCTGCTCGTTGTTGCGCAGGTCCAGGAGGCCCGCGCGCAGGTCGCGCCACTTGGACACGGTGCCGGGGTTCTTCTGGATGACCTCCGCGAACGTCAGCATGCCGTTGCCCAGCTGCCCCTCGACGTACGCGAAGGGCCCGACGAGCGAGTGGTTCTTCAGGGTCGCGGCGGCCGTCCGCGCGGCGTCGGCGGCGGACCAGTTCTGCTCCAGGTACGCCTTCCACAGGGGCGCGTAGACGGACTCGCGCACGGCGGGCCGGTCGCGGCACGACACGCCGTACCAGGGCAGGGCCCGGCCCAGCGCGCGGGCGAAGGCGGAGGGGGCGTCCGGGTCGGCCGCGCGGGCGATGACGTCGCGCATCGTCCGGTTGTCCAGCTTCAGCTCCACCCGCGCCTCGAGCTCCTTGCCGCCGGCCGCGTCGCGGATGCGCCGGAGGACCTCCTCCTCCTCGGCGTCATCCAGCGCGCCCCAGACGATGGCCTCGTCCACGGCCTGGCGCAGCTCGGTGTCCGACAGCTTGCGCGCGTCGTGGGCCAGCAGCAGGTAGAGGCCCAGGTCGAAGTCCGCCACGGTGGGGGACTTGCGGAACTCCGCCATGTCCGCCTTGAAGTCCGCGGTCCAGTGCATGTACGGCGTGAGCAGCGCGCCGCTGTAGCTGCGCACGCCCAGGAACGAGATGCGCTGGGGCGCCTCCTTCTCCAGGCTGTTGCGCTGCACCACCTGGGTGAGCTCGCGCGTGTCGTTGCCGCCCAGCGCCCACCTGCCCAGCTTCAGCGAGAAGCCCCAGGCCCTGGACTCCTTGTCGACCTCCTTCAGCAGGCACTGCTCCAGCGCCATGCCCTCGTCCCGCATCTTCTGCATCGCGCCGTCCAGCCGCCCGGACACCAGCAGCGGGTGCAGGGCGCGGGCCTGGGCGTCGGTGCACACGGCGGCCAGGAGCGTGGTCTGCTCGCGCAGGCGCAGGTACTCGTAGCGGAAGCCCGCCTCGAACTTGGACTCCGCCAGCGCCTGGATGCGCGCGCGCACGTCCGCGCGGAGCTTCTCCCACTGCGCGCGCAGCGCCGTGGTGTCGGCCTCCAGCTCCTGGAAGCCCAGCCGGTCCAGGATGAGGCGCAGCACCTTCGCCTCGTCCTCCGACAGGCTGTGCGCCTCCAGCTTCGTCATCAAGGACTCGAAGCGGGACAGCGGCACCGACAGCAGCCCTTCGAGGACCTGCTCCACCTGGGCGACGACGGCGGACGGGTCGGTGAGGCTCGCCTCCACGTGGAGGCTGGCCGTCACGCCCGCCTCGCGCGCCACCCCCTTCTTCACCTGCACGCGCACCTGGCCCGCGGCGGGGCGGGAGAAGATGACGGCGTAGTCGTCCACCACCCTCACCCGGGCGGACACGGTGGCGCCCGCCTTGGCCTCGAAGGCGAGCAGGGTGCTGGCGGACAAGAGCTTCGTCAGCGTCTGGAGGTTGGAGGTGTAGACGTCCGTCCAGTCCAGCGTCGCGGTGACGGACAGCTCGCCGCGCGCCTGGAAGGCCATGGCGTCGCCCACGCCCAGCTTGTCCAGCGACGACGTGAGCAGGGGCAGCCGCAGGTTCGGCGCGTCCTCCTTCAGCGCGGCGCGCGCGTTCGTGTCCTGCGTGTGCCGGTGGTAGTCCGCCAGCAGCACGCGCACGTCGCCGTTGGCCGCGAGCGCCACGTAGGGCAGCGGGAAGCCGACCTCCGCCTTCACGCGCGCCTCCACGCCGTACTTCAGCCACGCCGGGTCGCCGCCGTAGACGAGCGCCGGGGCCAGCTGGGTTGTCGCGTCGCCCGGGGCCTCGCCCACCACGCCCGCCGCGTCCACGTCCGCCGGGGCGTCATAGCCCTCCACGAAGCCGCGCGCGGACACGTCGAACGCGAACGTCAGGGGGCCCAGCTGCTCTCCCGCGGGCAGCGCGTAGCTGGCGGTCGGCAATTCCACGCGGATGTCCGAGCCCTTGAGCGGCGCATCCGGCAGCACCTTCGACACCTCGTCCAGCAGCACCAGCTTCCACGACATGACGGCTCCCTCCCACGACGTCCACGGAAAGGCGGCATCGTACATCGCCGCCCCGTCGCGGGAGGCCGGACGTGGGGAGGGCGCGGCCGACTCAGGGCACGTCGTGGACCCGCTGGAGCGCGGGCGGGCCGTCCGCCCTCACGACCAGCGGGTCGGGCATCAACCCCTGCACGCACGAGTGGATTCGAGCCTGGGTCTCGTCCACGGGCTTGAGCACCAGCGACGTCGTCCGGGTGGGGAGCACGCGCGGCCACTGGCCCTTCTCCGCGCGGTCCGCGTCGACCTCCGCCAGCGCGATGAGGGCCTCGGAGCGCAGCGCGCGCAGCTCCAGCGCCTCCAGGTCCTCGGGCGACAGGCGCACCGCGGGGGCCTCTGCGTGGCGGAGGTGCTCACCGGCCCACCGGGCCTCCAGGGCCGCCAGCGCGCGGCGGCGCTCCTCGGCCGGCTGATCCACCACGGCGAGGAGGCGGTCCGCGTCCTCCACCCACTGATGCCACTGGAGCCGGCGCGACAGGGCCTCCGGCCGCGCGGGGGCGTCGAACCAGGTGGGCGGCAGCGCGGCGCGGCCGTCGTCGGAGAGCAGGTCGCGGAAGGCGTGGAGCTGCGCGACGACGGCCTCCTCGTGCAGCGCGAGGGACACCGGCGGGAAGCCCTCGTGCAGCCGGGTGAGCTGCGAGATGGCCTGACGCTTGCGGGGCAGCGAGGCCGCGTCGAGCGCGTCCGCGCAGACCCGCCACGCGCGCCCATGGCTGGTCGCGGACAGCCGCTGTCCCACGAGCCCGCCGCCCAGGGCCAGCTCCCGGCTGAGCGCGAGCGCGTCCACGCACGTGTCCACCGCGGGGTCCGCCTGGCCCCCCGCGACGAGCAGCCGCGTCTCCAGCGCCGCGTCCTCCACCACGTGGAGGAGCGCCTGGAGCAGCGCGTCCCGCCCCGGCACCGAGGGGCCGGCCAGCGGGCGCAGGTCCTCCGGGAGGCCGCCGGACTCCGCGTGGGTGGCGTCGAGCACCCGCCGCGTCAGCGAGCGGTCCCGCTCCAGGGCCTCCAGGCGGGAGGCGGGGAGGTCCGTCACCGGCGCGCGCCCCTCCGTCACCGCCTCCAGGGTCGCGGTCTCCGCGGCGGTGGGGACGGGGAGCCCGTGCGTCCGCGCGAGCAGCGCGGGCAGGAGCGGAGCCACCGCGTCCCCGAAGGTGCCGGGCCGCGCGGGGGTGACGTGCGCCGGGCGCGGGTGCTCCGCCTGCGTCAGCATGCCCACCTCCCGCAGGAGCCGCTCCTCCAGCGCGTCGGTCCGCAGGTGCTGGTACGCCAGCGCCCCGAGGCTCGCGAGGACGGACAGGGACACGCCTCCCATGAGGGCGGGGAGGGGGCGCTTCAAGGCCATCGGGAAGGGACTCCAGGAGGGGGGCCTGGAATCTCTCACGAAATGCCGGGGCCCCACAGCCTCCCTCCAGGGGAGCCGTTGTCCGGCGAGCAGGAGGCCCACCTCCAGGTCATGGCGCCTGTCAGGCCCGCTACCGGGCAGGCATGCGCGGCCGTGACGCGGGCGTCACCCGGGCGGCCCCGCGAGCCTCAGGGGGGCGCCGGGGCGGCCGCCTCGGACGCGGCGGTCCGGGACACGCCCAGCCGGCGCAGCAGGAGGTCCGCCAGGTCTCGGGCCTGGGAGCGGATCTCCGGCACCGCCGTGGTTTCCCACAGGTCGCCCCGGCGCGTGGGGCCCAGCGTGAAGAGGTGGGCGGAGGGCTGGCCGCGCGCGTCCAGCACCGCGCCGTCGGGCGCCGTCGCCAGCCCCATGCCCAGCATGTCCGCGCGGGCCTGCCCCGCCTCCAGCAGGCCGCGGAGGATGGGCTGGTGGCGCGAGGCCGGGTTGGACTCGGGGCCGGTGCAGTTGATGACGTGCTGCACGCGCAGCACCCGCGGCTCCCGCTCGCCCCGGGGGCGCAGGTGGACCGCCACCGCGTCCGGCTCCAGCTCGAAGCGCAGCACGTGGCCCGCGTGGAGCACCAGGCGCCCGTCCCGCCGCCACGCGTCCATGACGTCATGGAGCTCCGGCGCCATGCGGTGGCGGTGCACCTCCCAGTACGCCCGCAGGTGGCGCAGGAACCGCCGCCGCTCCGGCTCCGACAGCCGCTGCCACAGGGGCGTCGTCACCGGCCGCAGCGAATCCACCGCCGCGCGCCAGTCCGCGCCCGCCGCCGCCTGCGCGTCCACCTCCTGGCGCATCGTGCGCAGCACGTCGCGGACGCGCAGCGTGCTGAACGGCACCACCTCCCGCGCGGAGGCGGACGCCACCTCCGCGTTACGGCAGCGGTCCATCTCCCGGCGCACCGAGCGCAAGAGCTCGCGGATGCGCAGGGGCTCCGCCGCCGCGGGCGCCTTCGCGCCGTGCGCGCGGTGCGGGTGCGGCAGCAGGCCGTGCCGCGACAGCGCATGCACCGGGCCCTGGTGCCCGCGCTCAGCCAGCGACAGCACCGTGTCCACCATGGTGAGCGCCGTGCCGATGAGCAGCACCGGGTCCCCGGCGCCGATGCCCTCCAGCGCCCCCGGCGCCCACGGCGAGCGGTGGTAGCGCGGGCTCGCGTACAGCCCGCCGTCCGGCACGCGCAGGTCCGCGGGCAGCGCGTTGCCCAGGGCGAGCACCCCGCCGCGCGCCTCCAGGTCCTGGCCGCTCGCGAGCGCCACCTTCACGCCGTCCGCCGTGTCCACCACGGCGGTCACCTCGTCGCGCGCCGTCTCCAACTGAACGCCCGGCGCGGCCCGCGCGGCGGTGTCCTTCAGCACCGCCTCCAGGTACTGGCCATAGCGGCGGCGCTCGGAGAACGCGGACGGCGGCGTGTCCGGCGCGTCCACGCGCAGCCAGCGCAGGAAGTGCTCCGGGTCGTCGACCCAGGCGCTCATGCGGCCCGCCGGCACGTTGAGCAGGTGCCGCGCGCTGGGGGTCGAGTACGCCACCCCCCGCCCCAGGCGCTCCCCTCGCTCCACGAGGGCCACGCGCAAGGGCGAACGGGCGGCCCTCAGGAGACAGGCCGCGAGCAGCGTTCCGCTGGCGCCCGCGCCGATGATGATGACGTCCTGCCGGGAGTGCACCTCCCGATTCTAGGTCCGCACCCCGGGGATGCCACCCCTCCAGGGGTCGCCTCCCTCGTGGACTGTCCGTCGGCCCACGGCCATGGGCCCCCTCGTGCCCACCGTGGGACGTCGGGGGCCGGTGGACCTCACAGCGCCTGCCGGACCCCTGGCACCGCGGGGACGGGAGGGGCGGGGGGAGGCACCGCCAGCCGCTCCCCGATGCGCGTCAGCCCCGCTCCCTCGCGGGCGCGGGCATGCACGAGCGGATAGTCGGGGAACGCGGTGCCGAACCACCGGTCCAGCACCACGGTGTAGAGGCCGTAGTGCCCCTGGTAGCGCGCGTGGTGCAGCGCGTGAAACGTGGGGGTGAAGAAGACGCGGCCCACCCAGGACGCCACGAAGCGCTTGGGCAGCCACTCCGTGTTGCCGTGCCCGAACGCGTTGAGGACGTAGTTGGTCAGCATGTAGGCCAGGACGCCCGCCTGCGTGCCCGGGAACAGGTGCATGGCCGCGAAGTGCAGGCCGAGCCCGCCGCCCATCAGCACCAGGCGCTCCGCCACGGAGAACGACAGCGCGGTGAGCGGCTCCGTCACCTGCGCCACGTGGTGCTGCGCGTGGAAGCGATAGAAGCGCGGCAGGTGCAGCAGCCGGTGCGTCACGTAGAACCACACCTCGAAGCCCACGAACATCCACGCGTACGACCACAGCGCCGTGGCCAGGCTGAACGGCGCGTACAGCGGCCCGGTGAAGGCGCGGAAGGCGGCGATGAGCACCGCGTCCGTCGCCACCACGCCCACCGCCGCGAGCGCCTCGCGGCGCAGCTGCCCCTGGGCCAGCGCCCGCCGGTACACCCGGAAGCGCTCCGCCAGCCGCGTGCGCCACACCAGCCAGCCTGCGGCCACCATCGACAGCTTGATGGCCCCGGAGATGAGCAGGACCCCGAGGAGCAACACCGGCAGGGACGGGTTGTCGGGCAGCAGCATCAGCATGACGGACCTCGCGAAGGCCAGCGCACCCCCGGGCCACGCGCGCCCGGACCCCCCATGGATAGGGCCCGTCCGGTGTCATTGTCAAATCTGACAATAGCGCTGCGCGCGTCGAACGACGCTTGGGTGGGTAGGATGCGCCGCGATGGCATCCAGGCGTCCCCAGGTCCGGGCCCCGTCCCGGCGCAGCTCCGCTCCCCGTCGTCCCGCGAAGCCCGCCGCGCCCCGCAGGCGGCGCACGCCGGAGGAGGCGCGCGAGGCCATCCTCCAGGCCGCCGAGCCGCTGCTCGTGGCGCAGGGGCCGGACCGGGTGGGGTTGCAGGCGGTGGCGAAGGCGGCGGGGGTGAGCCACGCGCTCGTCACCCACTACTTCGGCACCTATGAGGCCCTGGTGCGCGAGGTGCTCCTGCGCCGCAACGAGCTGCTGGCCGCGTCCTTCCGGGAGCAGCTGCTCGCGGCGGAGGCGCCCCCTGACGCGGGGGCGCTGCTCGAGCGGTTCTTCGCCGTGGTCCAGGAGGGGCAGCACGGCCGGCTGATGGCGTGGGCCCTGCTCACCGGCCGCGCCGAGCACATGCCCCTGGTGCGCGCGCAGGGCCTGCGGCTGCTGGCGGACGCGCTGGAGCTCCAGGCAGGCCGCGTGGCGGAGGCGCAGGGCACGCCGCCGCCCTCGCGGGACACGGTGGACATGACGCTGCTCGTGGCGCTGTGCGCGTCGCAGTGGTTCCTGCTCTCGCGGGAGGTGCTGCTGCCCGTGCTGGGGCGCGCGGCGGACGCGGCGTCGGACGCGCGGTTCCGCGAGGTGCTCGGCGGCATGCTCCAGCGGTCGCTCGGGGTGAAGCCCACCGGAGGGGGCTGAGCGGCGCGCCCTCAGGTCCAGTCGGCCTGCGGGCGCGGCGACTGCGACTGGACGAAGGCGCCGGCCACCGGCAGGGACACGCGGAAGGTGCTGCCCCTGCCGGGCGAGCTCTCCAGGGTCAGCGTGCCGCCCAGCGAGGTGACGATGCCGTGGCACACCGCGAGCCCCAGCCCCGTGCCCACGCCCAGCGGCTTGGTGGTGAAGAAGGGGTCGAAGATGCGCTCGCGGTGCTCGGGCGCGATGCCGCAGCCGGTGTCGCGCACCTCCACCAGCACGTGGCCGGGCTCGCCGGGGCGCGCCACCACGCGCACCTCGTTGCCCTCCGCGTTCCCCGGGGAGATGGACTGCGCCGCGTTGAGCAGCAGGTTGAGGAACACCTGCCCCAGCCGCGAGCCGTTGCCCTGCACCGGCGGCACGCCGTCGCACTCCACCACCAGCCGCGCGCGGTGCCGCAGCTCGTGCATGGCCATCTTCGCCGCCGTGCGCACCACCGCGGCCAGCTCCGCGGGCCCGCTGCCCACGTCCTCCGCGCGCGACAGCGTCTGCAGGTCGCGCACGATGAGCCGGATGCGCTCCGCGCCGTCGCGCGTCTCCGCCAGCGCTTCCAAGATCTCCTGCCGGTCCTGCTCCGACAGGCGCTCCTTCTGCTGGAGCTCCTGGTGGATGTACTCCAGGTTGCTCAGGATGAAGGCCAGCGGGTTGTTGATTTCATGACCCACGCCCGCCGCGATGCGCCCCAGCGCGATGAGCCGGTCCGCGAAGAGGAGCTGGGCCTGCGTGGCGTGCAGCTGCTCCAGGCTGCTGGACAGCTTCGCGTTGGCGGCCTCCAGCGCCGCGGTGCGCTCGCGCACCGTCTCCTCCAGGAGCCGGCTGTTCGCGCGGGACGCGCTCGCCGTGGACCTGGCGCCGGGGCCCAGGCGCTCGAAGGCCTGGCGGAGCGTGTCCCGCCGTCGCGCCATCGCCTCCATCCGCCCGACCTTCGCTCGTAACGTCATCGCAAAGGGCCATCCAACACCGCGGCCCCGGGCCCGGCAAGCTGCGCGAGGGGATGGGATGCCGTCGGGCCGACACCTCCCGACCTCACGTCCCGGCTGTGATTTTCCACTGGGAGTTCGGGCGCGTGGGAGCAACCCACCGCGCGCCCGGGGGCTTCTGGACACGCGGCCACGGGTGAGGCCGAGGCCGTGCATGTCCAGCGATTCACCGCGGGTGCAGCCGGTGTGTCCGCTTCAGGCGCCGCAGTCCGCGCGGCAGCTGTCCGCCGTGTTGCCAGGGCCCGCGTGCTCGGTGAACTGGCACACGCCGTCGCCGCAGCGGAACAGCTCCGTCGGCTGCACGCGCGTGGTGATGGCCGGGTACGTCTTCCCGTTGTACGTGCAGTGCGTGTAGTAGGGCTTGCTCGGGTCGCCCTTCGTGCAGAACTGCGCGCAGCTGCCGACGTTGACGATGGGCGAGCAGGTGTCCGCCTTCAGCGTGAGGCCACACGCGCGCGTGGAGCTCTCCGCCGCGCTGAGGTCGCGGTCGCGCGCCGCGAACAGGCCCTCGCTCGCGAAGAGGTTGCCAAAGAAGCACGCCTCCTTCTCGCTGAACTTCGCGAGCTCCTCGGCGGAGTAGGGGATCTCCGCGCCCGCCGCCGTGTGGCCCAGCGCGGACAGCGCGATGTGCAGCCCGTACTTGTTCGTGTGCGCCGCCAGACACGCGCTCACCACCTGCTGCTCCGCCTCCGTCGCGGGCTTGCCGGCGGACCAGCCCGGCGCCAGCCCCAGGCCGCCCTGCCACGTGTACTTCACCCCCGTCGCCATGGACTGGAAGGAGCGCGTCTCGCCCTCGGGCACCGCGCACTTCACGACGTACGCCATCACCATGGCCGCGTCCGCGTTCTGGGCGAACCAGTCGTTGAAGCTCGCGGTGGCCAGCCCGTTGAGGGTCATGCCGTTCAAGGTCATGCCGTTCAAGGTCATGCCGTTGAGGGTCATGCCGTTCAAGGTCATGCCGTTGTCCGCCTGCTGCGCCTGATCCACGGACGCCCAGTCAGCGGCCGCCGTGGCGTCCTCCGGCATCGCGCCTCCGCAACCCACGAGGGCGATGAGCGCCCCTGTCAGGAGGACCGACGTCAGGGGTTTGCGTGAGGTGGTCCGGTTCCACCACTCGCTGCATCCACTTCCAGGCCGAAAAGCAGGGGTGAGGCGCATGTTGGGGGCTCCCGCTCGGGGGTCGTCGGAGGTCCGACTTCCAGAATGTCAGGCAGTCCAGGCTTTCAGCTAGAAAGGTGCTGAAACTGTCAGACAGGGGAATCGTGACGGATTCAGGATCGGAAATAAATACGGCTCCGTCAAAAAATTACTCTGTGGGTCCAATTCGCACGGGGCCGGAGTAGGACCCTGAAGGTCATGGGACCACCACGGATGACAGGGGGTTACAGGGGGGATGAGGGGGAAGGCAGGGGGGAACGGTTCAAAACAGGGGCGGACTGTCGAGGAACTGCGAGGCGGGACGGGTGATGGCGAAGCCTCCCGGCTCCCTTACGTTCCAGGTTGCCACAAGCGTGACCGGACCGCCTACCACCTCGGCCTCGCTGGAGTCGCCGCGGGTCTCCGCCTCGCCGTGGTGGAGGCAGAGGTGGACGCGGGCGTGGGCGGCTTCGGCCAGCCGCTGGGCCTCGGCGTGCAGGTCTCGCAGGGGCTGGAGGGCGTGGAGGCGCGTCCCTTCGGACAGGGGCCGCACGCCCAGCAGCGTGGTGCCCGTCTGGAGCGCCAGGATGAAGCCCTGGGCGCGCAGGCCCTGCTCCAGCGTGTCCATGACGGTGGCGAGCGCGGCGTAGGCGGTGTCGTCGTCCAGGTCCGTGGCGGGGAGCACCACCTCCGCGTTCACGGCGAGGACGAGCCGCGTCTGGCCCTCCACCTGGTTGGGCTCCTCGGTGGCCTCGCGCAGGGCGGTGAGGAAGGCGCTCACGCTGGGGTAGCGGCGGGTGGCGTCCTTGTTCAGGCACCGGAGCACCACCGCGTCCACGGCGGGGGACACCGGGGCCTTCACGCTGGGGCGCGGCGGCGGGGCCTCCAGGTGCATGCGCTCCAGCTCCAGCCGATCATCCGACTGGAACGGGTAGCGGCCGGTGAGCAGCTGGTAGAGCAGCACGCCCAGGGCGTACACGTCCGTGGGCGGCCCGATGCTGCCGCCGCGGAACTGCTCGGGCGCCATCGCGTGCGCGGTGCCCAGGCGCTGGCCGGCGGTGGTGAGCCCCTGCTGGCCGGGCTCCTGCTGGATGAGCTTCGCGATGCCGAAGTCCAGGAGCTTCAGCCGGGGCTTCTCCCCCTCCTCCACGACGAGGATGTTGCTGGACTTCAGGTCGCGGTGCACGACGCCCGCGCGGTGCGCCGCCTCCAGCGCGCCGCAGATGGGCTCCAGGTACGCCAGCGCGCGAGACGCGGACAGCCGCCCGCGCTCCTGCACCACCTGGCTCAGGGTGCGCCCGGAGAGCAGCTCCATCACGTAGTAGGGGCTGCCGTCCGGCATCAGCCCGAAGTCGTAGACGTCCACGATGTTCGGGTGGTGGATCTGATTGACGACGCGCGCCTCGCGCACGAAGCGCTGGAGCATCTCCCCCTGGTCCGCCAGGTGCGAGTGCAGCACCTTCACCGCGGCGTGCCGCCCCAGGATGCGGTGCTCCGCCTCGTAGACGCTGCCGTGGCCGCCGGCCGCCAGGAGGGACTTGAGCACGTACTCACCCGCGAGGGTGCCAGGCCCGCGCTCGGGACGGGTGGGTGTGGGGTGCCCCTTCTCCGAGGCGCTCGCGGCCGCGCGCGCCTGGATGCGGAAGGTGCTCTCGGAGTCCGCCGCCATGAATGTCCCGCACCCTACCATTCACGGGGTGGGTCGCGAGTACCCGTGCCGGGCTGGCGGGCCCGCCTGCCTGCCCCCTCGTTCACCAGGAGTCAGGCCCCCCGCCCCGGAGGGGGAGGGGACGTTCATTGGAGGCCGTTGGGGTATGGTGGCGGTCCGGGCCAACGCTTTGGGCCCGCACGGAGCGCGGCGTCATGCACGACAGGCGGCGAGGAGACGGCCGGCCCGAACGCAGGGGAGCGCCGGGGGGCTGGCATACATGATGACGTTGGTGGACGAGCTCACGACCTGCGCGGGCCAGTCGGTGACGGCCCCGTCCTCGACCGGGGCGTGCCTCATCCTCATCAGCACCACGACGCCGGCGGCCATCGGCAAGGCGTACCGGCTGGAGCCGGGCGAGCACGTCATCGGCCGCGGCTCGGAGGCGGAGGTGCGCATCGACGACCACGGGGTGTCGCGCAAGCACGCGCGCATCCTGCGCAAGTCGGACGGCTCGTGCCTCGTGACGGACCTGGAGTCCACCAACGGCACGTTCCTCAACGGCCTGCCGGTGTCCACCGCGGAGCTCCAGGAGGGCGACCGGCTCCAGGTGGGCACGGTGACGGTGTTCCGCTTCTCCCGCCGCGAGGTGCTGGAGCAGCGCGAGGAGCAGCTGCGGCAGGCCCTGTCCGCCGCGCGCGTGGGCATCTGGGACTGGAACGCGAAGACGGGCCAGGTGACGTGGAGCGAGCACGTGGACCGGCTGCTGGGGCTGGCCGTGGGCAAGCTGTCCGGCCGCGCCATGGACCTGGCGGAGGTCGTGCACCCGGCGGACCTGCCCCGCCTGCGCGCGAACCTGGCCACGGCGCTCCAGCAGCGCTCGCAGGTGGACGTGGAGTACCGCATCGAGCCCGCGGGCAGCGGCTACCGCTGGATTTCATGCAAGGGCGACGTGCTCCTGGACGCCGCGGGGCAGCCCGCGCGGGTGACGGGCACGGTGATGGACATCACCGCGCGCAAGCAGGCGGAGCAGGAGCTGCACCGCCAGGCGCTCATCTTCGAGAGCATCTCCGACGGCGTCGTCATCACGGACCTGGCGGGCGGCATCATCGACTGGAACACCAGCGCGGAGCGGATGTTCGGCCGCAGCCGCAAGGAGGCCATGGGCCAGACGCTCTTCAGCGTGCTGCACCCCGGTGAGACGGACCGGCTGACGGGCGCCATCCTCACCGCGCTGGAGGTGCACGGGCGCTGGAGCGGGGAGCTGGAGTTCAAGCGCGCGGACGGCATGGCGTGCGTCTGCGAGTCCGTGGTGGTGCCGCTGCGCGACGCGGAGGGGCGCGTCATCGCGAACATCATGGTGCACCGCGACCTGAGCGAGCGCCGGCAGCTCCAGGCGCGGCTGGTGGTGGCGGACCGGCTGGCCAGCGTGGGCACGCTGGGCGCGGGCGTGGCGCATGAGATCAACAACCCGCTGGCGTACATGCTGGTGAACCTGCACCTCATCCGCGAGGGGCTGGACAAGCTGGAGGCGCAGGGCGCGCCGTCGGAGCCGGTGGCCGCCATCCAGCAGCTGGTGCGCGAGACGACGGAGGGCGCGGAGCGCATCGCCACCATCGTGCGGGACCTGAAGGTGTTCGCGCGCGGCGAGCAGGAGTCGCGCCCCATGCCGGTGGACGTGCGCCGCTCGCTGGAGCTGGCGTGCAAGATGGCGGACAACGTCATCCGCCACCGCGCGCGGCTCATCACGGAGTTCGAGCCGGTGCCCGCGGTGGAGGCCAGCGAGGCGCGGCTGTGCCAGGTGTTCCTGAACCTGCTGCTCAACGCGGCGCAGGCCATCCCGGAGGACCCGTCCTCCGTCACCGAGCACGAGATCCGCGCCATCATCCGCCCGGGCGAGCCGGGCAAGGTGGTGGTGGAGGTGCGCGACACCGGCGTGGGCATGACGCCGGAGGTGCTGGGGCGCATCTTCGACCCGTTCTTCACCACCAAGGCGGTGGGCGTGGGCACGGGGCTGGGGCTGTCCATCTGCCACGGCATCGTGGAGTCCATGGGCGGCTCCATCCAGGCGGAGAGCACGCCGGGGCAGGGCAGCACCTTCCGCGTGGTGCTGCGGTCGGCGGCGCACGAGCCGGACCTCTACCCCCGGCTGTCGGCGACGGCGCCGGCGGGGGCGCGGGCGCGCATCCTGGTGGTGGATGACGAGCCCAACGTGACGGTGGCGCTCCAGCGCTCGCTGGCCACGGAGCACGAGGTGTCCACGGCGAACAGCGCGCAGGCCGCGCTGCGGCTGGTGAACGAGGGCGGCCGCTTCGACCTCATCCTCTGCGACGTGATGATGCCGGGGATGACGGGCATGGACCTGTACTTCGAGCTGGGGCGCTCGGCGCCGGAGCAGGCGGGGCGCATGGTGTTCATGACGGGCGGGGCCTTCACCCCGCGCACCACGTCGTTCCTGCGGGACGTGCCCAACCTCAAGCTGAGCAAGCCGCTGGACCTGGCGCAGCTGCGCGAGCTGGTGGGCCGCTCGGCGGAGGCGTCTCGATGAGCGCCTCCTCCGGTCACCCCGCGGCTCCTCCGGAGGCCGCCGCGGGGCCGGAGGCCGCCGCGCCCGTGGCGGCGGAGGTGGCGCCCGCGGGGGCGGCGGCGCCCGCGGGGCGGGAGTGGACGGCCCGGTCGCTGGGGGTGGGGCTGCTCATCGGCGCGCTGCTGGCCGTCACCAACCTCTACATGGGGCTGAAGACGGGCCTGTGGGACTCGGGCTCCATCACCGCGACGGTGCTGGGGTTCAGCGTCCTGGCGCCCTATGGGCGCAGGCGGGGCGCGCCCTACACGCCGCTGGAGAACAACCTCACGCAGACGGCCGCGGCGGCGGTGGGGGCGATGCCCGCGTCCGCGGGGCTGCTGGCCGCGATTCCGGCGCTGGCCCTGCTGGGCACGCGCGTGCCGGGCTGGGGCATCGCGGCCTGGGGCCTGGTGCTGGGCGTGGTGGGGGTGCTGGTGGCGGGGCTCTTGCGGCGGCGCCTGGTGGAGCAGGAGTCCCTGCCGTTCCCCACGGGCATCGCCACCGCGGAGCTGATCTCCACGCTGCACGCGGCCACGCCGTCCGAGGCGCGCGGCGCGCGGGCGGGAGGGGGCCGGACGCTGGTGGGCGCCGGGCTGGTGGCGATGGCGCTCACGTGGATGCGCGACGCCCGCGGCTGGCTGCCGGGGATGGTGGCGCTGCCGGGCCGCGTGGCCGGCGCCTCGCTGGAGACGCTGACGTGGGGCGTGGGGATGAGCCCCATGCTGCTGGCGGTGGGGATGATGACGGGCCCGCAGCTGGCGCTGAGCATGCTGCTGGGGGCGGCGCTCGCGTGGGGCGTGCTCGCGTCGTGGCTGCTGGGCGCGGGCCTGGTGGCGGGCGCGGCGTACGAGCCGCTGTCCTCGTGGCTGGTGTGGCCCGGCGTGGGGTTGATGGTGGGCGGGGCGGTGATGTCGCTCGCGGCGCAGGCGCGGGACTTCCTGGGCGCGGCGAGGGACCTGCGCTCGGTGGGGCTGAGCCGGGGCGGGCTGCCCCGCTGGAGCCTGGGGCTGGCGGCGGTGGCGTGCGCGCTGGCGGTGGCGCTGGGCGGGGTGCTGTTCGGGCTGGGCGTGCCGTCCACGCTGCTGCTGCTCGCGCTGCTGGTGCCGCTGTGCGCGGTGTGCGCGCGAGGCGCGGGGCAGACGGACGTGTCCCCGGTGGGCCAGGTGGGGAACCTCACGCAGGTCCTCTTCGGCGGCGTGCGGCCCGGAGCGCTGTCCCCCAACGTGGCGGCGGGCTCGGTGGTGGCGGGGGCGGCGGCGCAGACGGGCGTGAGCCTGTGGTCGCTGAAGGCGGGGCACCTGCTGGGGGCGTCGGCCTCCCGGCAGCTCGCCGCGCAGCTGGTGGGCGTGGCGGTGGGGGCCGTGGTGGCGGTGCCGGCCTACCTGCTGCTGGCGGGCGCGTACGGCGTGGGGACGGCGGTGCTGCCGGCGCCCTCGGCGGCGCAGTTCCGGGCCGTGGCGGAGGTGTCCGTGCGGGGCCTGGCGAGCCTGCCGCCCTACGCGGGCTGGGCCGCGCTGGTGGGCTGCGGGGTGGGCGCGCTGTCGACGCTGGCCGCGAGGAGCCGGGTGGGGCGGTGGCTGCCGTCGCCGGTGGCGATGGGCATCGGCTTCATCACCCCCGCCTACTTCGCGGTGACGCTGTGCGTGGGGGCGGGGCTGGTGGCGCTCGCGCGGAAGTGGAGGACGACGGACGCGCACGTGTCCTCGCTGAGCTCCGGCGCGCTGGTGGGCGAGTCGCTGATGGGGCTGATGGTCGCGGCGACGACGGCGCTCTCGCGGTCGGCGTAGCGCGCGTCACGCCGCGGGCGTGAGGTCCCGCACGCGCTCCAGCGAGCGGCGGATGCGGTCCTCCATCAGGTTCGGCATGTGCGTCGAGCGCGCCAGCGCCTCTCCGAGCGCGAGCATCGCCTCCGCGAAGTCGCCCCGGCGCCCGGCCGCGAGGCCCATCATCTCCAGCACCTCCAGCGGCTCCTGCTCCACGGAGACCTGGGCGGAGCGCTCCCGCAGCGCGTGCCACTCCTCGGTCGTCGCGTCCCGCGCGGCCAGCTCCACCATGGAGAAGAGCACCTCCTCCGACGGGCTCAGGTGCGCGCCGTGCCGGTTCGTCGCGATGGCCTGCCGCACCTGCTCCAGCAGGTCGCGCGCCGGCTCGTACCGGCCCGCCCACGCCAGGGCCCGCGCCTGGAGCAGCAGCGCCCAGGGGCGGTGCGCCACCTCCGGGTACCGGCGCTCCAGCGCGACGGCCCGCGCGATGTGCGGCGCCGCCGCCTCCGCGTCGCCCGCCTGGTAGTACAGCTCGCCCAGGTTGATCTCGCCGAAGTACTCCCAGCCCACCACGCCCAGCTCGCGCCCCAGTTGCATGAAGCGCTCCTGGTCCTTCAGCGCGTTCGTCAGGTCGCGCCGGGCCACCCACAGGTTGCGGCGGTTGTTGATGGCCGCGCCCAGGTGGAGGCGGTCGCCGCGCTCCGTGCAGATGCTGATGAGCTCGTCCAGCAGGCGCTCCGCGCCGTCGATGTTGCCCATGCTCGGCAGGATGGCCACCATCAGGAGCAGCGCCACCACCAGCGACTCGTAGCCCGCGTCCCCCAGCTTCCGCGCCCGCTCCGCCGCGGCCTCCAGGGACATGAGCGCGTCCAGCCACTCGCCCTTGCGGAACTGCGCGCGGCCCAGCGCCAGCAGGAGCCGCGTCCGCACGTAGGGCGACGTCACCGTCTCCGCCAGCTGCTGCGCCTCCTGGGCCCGCGCCTCGCTGCGCGCGTAGTCGTTCACCCAGTCGAAGGCCATCGCCTCGTCGAGCAGCAGCTCCACCTCCGCGCGCGAGTCCCCCAGGCTCCGCGCCCGCTCGCGCGCGACGGCGAAGTCCGTGAGCGAGTCCTCGTAGCGGCCGATGCGGTAGCGCATCAGGCCCCGGCCCCGCAGCGCGGTGAGCCGGCGCAGCTCGTCCTCGGGCTCGATGAGCTCCAGGGCGCGCGTGTACATGGCCTCCGCGTCGAGGTACGCGTGGCGGCCGCGCGCGGACTCCGCCAGGTCGATGGTCAGCGCCGCCGCCTCGTCGCGCAGGCCCGCCGCCGCCGCGTGCAGCGCGAGCCGGGCCAGCCGCTGGCGCTCCTGCGCGCCCGCCGGGCTCAGGTAGTGGCGGTACGCGGCGTGGTGGATGCGGGCCTTCTCCTCCGCGGGCAGGCTCGCCACCACGGCCTCGCGCACCAGCTCGTTGCGGAAGCTCAGCCCCTCCAGCCGGTGCTCCACCAGGAGCCCCAGGTCCAGGAGCCGCCGCGTCGCGTGCCCCATGTCCAGCGGGAACTGCGCCGCGGCCCCGTCGCGCTCCAGCTCGCGCACCACGCCGTCCGCCGCCGTGGCGGTGAAGGTCGCGCCCAGGAGCGCGCACAGCCGGGCATGCGCGGCGAGCGCCGGGGGCAGGGCGCCCAGCTCGCGGTCCGCCAGCCACTCCACCAGCCGCAGCTCCGGCAGGCGGTCCAGCTCGTCCGTGACGAGGTACCAGTTGCCGCCCGGCGAGCGCTGCCGCACCAGCCCCTGGCGCTTGAGGCCGCGCACCAGCTCCACCAGGAACAGGGGCACGCGCTGCGCGCGCTCGACGATGCGCTCCACCGCCTGCGCGGGGACGTTCTCCACCGGCTTGAGCAGCGCGCGGCACAGGGCATGCGCGTCGCTGGGGGACAGGCCGGACAGGGTCAGGTCCAGCTGGCGGGCGGCGCGGGCGCCCCAGGCCGGGCGGCTCTGCTCGAAGCCCGGGCGCACCAGCACGCAGACCCACAGGGGGACGCCCGTCTCCGCGAGCGCGGCGTACTCCAGCGCGTCCAGCGCCGGCTCCTCCGCGAAGTGCGCGTCGTCCACGATGAGGCACAGGGGCCGCTCGCGGGCGCTCGCGGCCAGCAGCTCACCCGTGGCGCGCATGGCCAGCGAGCGCAGCGCGCCCGGGGCCGCGGCCCAGCTCTGGAGCTCCGGCCCGCCCGGCGCGTACCACCCGAGCGTCGCGGCCACGCCCGGCCACAGCTCCATGCCCAGCCGGGGCCCCAGCCGGTCGAGGATGGCGGTGCGGCCGACCTCCTGCGTGTCGGTGTCCTCGCGGTCGAAGCCGTGCAGCGCCATGCGCAGCAGCGTGCGCAGCGTGCCCTCCGGGTCGCCCTGCACGGGCTCGCGCGAGCGCAGCGTGTAGACGCGCGCGTGCGGCAGCGCGGACCGCAGGCGCAGGCCGAGCGTGGAGGACAGGTGGCTCTTGCCGTGGCCCCGGTCGCCGCGCACGGTGACGATGGTGGGCGCCGCGCCGGACACCGCGGACCGGGCGCTCTCCAGGAGCTGCTCCAGCTCCGCGTCGCGGCCCACCAGCATCGCGCTGCCCAGCTGGAGCACGGTGACGTCCGGCCGGGGCGCGCCGCCCGAGGGCGCGGGGCGCATCAGCCCGGAGCGCCCCGGCACGGGCACGCACGGCACCTCCGGCACGGCCTCCGCGGCGGAGGAGGAGAGCAGGGGCCCGCGCTGCTCCGGGACGTGGGGGTAGCGGTCCTCGCGCGCGAAGATGGCGCCCAGGTAGCGGGGCGCGCCGTCGCGGCGGCGCTGCACGGTGACGGAGGCCACGTCCACGAGCGAGGCCGGGGCGAGGCCCCGCTCGGCCATGCCCTCGGCGGCGCGCAGGGCGCGGCGCACGGGGTTCTCTCCCACGTCGGGGTCGAAGACGCCGGCGAAGCGCTCGCCGTCCGCGAAGGCCATGTGGCCTCCGTAGGCGGCCAGGGCCTTCTGCATCGCCACGGGGTTCGCGCGCGAGGAGGTGAACAGCACCGCCACCGACCGGCGCGTCTGGGCGGGGCGCACCTCCGGCAGCAGGGTGAGCCGGGGCGCGGGCTGCACGGCGGACTGGCCCGCGTGGTCCAGCGCCGCGCGCAGCGCCTGGGCCACGGCGGCGGCGTCGCGGGGCCGGCGCGCGGGCTCCTTGGCCAGGCAGCGCAGCACGACCTCCTCCACGGGCGGCGCCACCGGGGCGTACTCCGACGGAGGCGGCGGCCGCAGCGACAGGTGCGCCTGGAGCACCTCCGTGAGCGAGCCGAAGAACGGCGGCCGGCCGGTGATGAGCTCGTAGAGGATGATGCCCAGCGCGTACACGTCCGTGCGCGCGTCGAGGACGGCGTGGCCGGCGCACTGCTCGGGCGCCATGTACTCGGCGGTGCCGGCGAAGGAGGACGTGTCGCCGGGCGTGCCGTCGTCGGCGGGGACGTCGGGGGCCGGGCGCTGCACCAGGCCGAAGTCGAAGACGCGGGCGCGCCGGTGGGCGTCGTCCAGGAAGACGTGCTCGGGCTTGAGGTCGCAGTGCACCAGCCCGTGCGCGTGCACGACGGCCACCGCCTCCAGGAGCGCGCTGGCGCGCGGCCCGAACTCCTGCGGGGACATGGGCCCGGACACCCGCGCCAGCCAGTCCGCCAGGGTGGGCAGCGTCACGAACTCCATGGCGAGGAAGCGCTGGCCGCCGGGCAGCGTGCCCACGGCGTGGAGCGCGGGCACGGTGGGCGGCCCGATGACGCGCAGGGCCTCCGCCTCGCGGGTCAGCTGCGCCTCCGCGAGCGCGATGCCGGGCCGCGCCAGCTTCAGCGCGATGCGTTCGCCCTGCGTGCCGTCGGCGGCGAGCGGGAAGGCGGTCAGCAGCACGCCGAAGCCACCGCGCGCGACGACCTTCTCGCCGCGGTAGCCCGGGACGTCGGGCACGAGCGAGGCATCGGAGGGCGAAGCGACGGGAGGCGGGACGCCGGGCGGGCACGGCGTATGAGAGCCCTCCCAACGCCGCCCGCATGTGAGGCAGCGCGGCACGGCCGTCACTCTATGCCACCGCCGCCGTGATTTCCGAACGCCGGGTGTCGCGCGGATGACGGACGCGTGAGGCCCCGCCAGGACGCCGCTCAAGCCCGGAGGGCATCCAGGCGCCACACCCTGTGAACCGCGCGACACAAGACAGCCGGGGCGAACGAAAGGCCAACGGGTCGCCCGCGCACCGGCTGCGTCATTGCGCACCGCACCGCGCCGGGATGTCAGGAGTCCCTGTTAGCCCTGCTCAACGGGAGGAGCAGGCATGAGAGGGATTCAGCCGTCATGGCGCGGGGCGTGGCTGTACCTGGTGCTCATCGCGGGGCTGGTGGGGTGCGCGGGAGGACGGGCCCGTTCGTTGCCGGTGGGGTTGCAGGGCTACGCGCGCTACCACAGCGCATCGCCGGCGCCGCTGCGCGGGGACGCGGCCTCCGCGGGAGCGGGCGGCACGGTAGGGGCTGCGCCGGCGCCTCCCGTGCGGCTGCCACCGGGAACGGTGCTCGTCGGCGATGCGGGGGAGCGGACGCGGCAGGCGGTGGAGCTGGGCCTGCTGGAGGTGGATGCGTTCGAGAGGCTGCTCATCCGGGCCGGGCTGGAGGACCTGGCGGCCCTGCCAGTCCGCCGCAACCCCTTCACGCCCGAGGATGCGACGGAGGTGCTGAACCGGCTGATGGAGAAGCCGGTGACGCTCGGCACCTATCCGCCCCGCATGGCGGTGGGCTTCCTGCTGCGCGAGGTGCTGGCGGGTGGAGCGGTCTCTCGCGAGGAGCTGGTGCAACGGATGGGGCGCTTCGCCCGGGAGCGGGTGGCGGTGCTGCGGCCGGACGGGTACCTGGCCTGGGCGCTCGATGGGCGCACGCAGCAGAAGGTCGCGCCCGTGCAGTGGCAGGACGGGACCTTCCGCGCGGGCAACTTCGAGCTGGGGCGCTTCTACAGCGGCAGGGGCGGTGTCTTCCGCGGCGTCGATGCCCAGCTGCGCGCCGCGGACTGGCGACCGCTGGCGGAGGTGTACGACGACGCGGACGTCATTGGCCGTTCGTTGGATGGCGCGGAGGATGCGTAGTACTGGGAGCGCTTCCGGTACATGACGGACGGTGAGCAGCTCCGGGCCGCCGCGCGGCTGACCACGGGCGTGCTCACCCTGGGGGGCACGGCCTCGGCGACGACGCGCACTTTGACCCGAGCGGCGGTGGGCATGGAGGCCACGGTGCCCGTGCTCGCGGTGTCCGCGGAGGGAGTGCTGGGCATCGAGCGCGTCGCGGTGCCCGTGGGACGCGCGGCGGCGGTGCTGAGCGGAGGGCCCGGCGCGGTCCTCATCCTCCACAAGGCCAACGTGGCGGCGGCTCCGGACGAGCCAGGACACTGGGGGCCCGCGAAGGAGTCGATGTCTGACCGGGCCCGGCGCTACCAGGAGCAGATCTCCGGGCACCCGGCGGACGAGGCGTACTGGGTTGGAGACGCGAAGTTCGATGGGTTCCAGGACGGAGTGTTACTGGAGGCAAAGGGGCCCGGCTACGCGAACAAGTTCCTCGACAACCTGGAGCCGAAGCGGTGGTTCGAGTCCACGGGGGCAGACGCACTCGCGAGGCAGGCGCAACGGCAGCTCGAGGCGGCTCAAGGACTCGGCGTTCGCATCGAGTGGCACGTCGCCGAGGAGAAGGTCGCGAACGCAATCCAGCAGCTCCTCGAGCGCAAAGGTATCCAAGGGATTCGGATCGTGCACACTCGAGCACGCTAAGGAGGGAATGCAGTGACCGCCACGGACAGGCCCTGGAAGAATCTCGAGACGTACCACGTAGGGGCCTACTGGGGGGCGCGCAGGGAAGGGCCTGAAGACTGCGGGCGGCGAACCGCGAGGCTCCTGGAGTTGTTGGCTCCGTGTGACCCATTCCTTGCTCACTGGTACAAGCCCACGCGGGCGATCAAGGACGCCCGCAAGTTCCCCCTGATGCCTCCGGACGTGCCGACGCTCGCGGAGCTGTTCAGGCGGGGCGTGAACCGCGAAAGAGGAAAGCCGGCCATCGAGAAACTGGGCTTCAGTGTCACGTTTGGCAACGGCGGAGGGGATTACGACAGCTCGGCCCTGAGCATCCTCTGCGGGTGCTACTCCGAAGTCGTCCCCAATAGTTGCGTGCTGAGCCTGCCCACACTCGGCCGCAGTCCGAACGCCGAGCGAGTGCTCTCCGCTCCCGTGCTCACGCATGCTGTGCGAAGCATGGCACTGGCCATGGACCCTGACTGGGCCGTGGTCATGTCTCACGCCTACCGGGACGTGGATGATGAAGAGCGGACAGGCCCGCGGGTCGGCTGGCTGACCTACTTCTCCAAGCAGCGCGGCACCGTCCCGCCGCTGCCCGCGCCCGTGCGCATCGAACCCGTGGAGGACAAGGGCACCCTGACGGTCCTGACGCCGGAGCGCTTCACCGTCGCCAACCCGGAGCACGTGGCGCTGGTCCGGCGCGTGCGCGAGCTGCTCATCCGGGCCGGGCTCATCCCCACCCGCGCCCGCTGAAAGAAAAACGGCGCGCTCCACCCCGGCCGGCGGAGCGCGCCCACCACCCTCGCGTCCTACCGCTGCGGCACTTCAATCGCGCGCAGCAGCGCCCCGTCCTGTCCGGGCACCCGCGCGCGCAGGAGCAGCGCGGCGCCCGGCTCCGCGGACGTCAGGGCCTGCGCCGCCTCCGCGACGCTGGACACCTTCTGATCGCCCACCTGCGTCAGCACCATCCCGGGCGCCAGCCCCGCGCGCTCCGCGGCGCTGCCGGGCTCCACCGCCACCACCTGCGCGCCGCCGTCGCCGTCCCGCGCCTCCGACAGCCGCAGGCCCAGCCGCTTCGACAGGGGCGCGGGCGTCGAGTCCCGGGGCGTCATCTCCTCTTCACCCCGCTGCGTCGGACGGGTGCCCAGCTTCACCGGCACCTCCAACTGCTTGCCGCCGCGCACGAGGCCCACCTTCACCTCGCTGCCCGGCTTGAGCAGCGCCACCGCGCGCGTCAACGCCCCGGCGGAGTCCACCGCGCGCTCGCCCACGGAGGTGATGACGTCCTCCTCGCGCAGGCCCGCCTTCGCGCCCGGCCCGCCCGCGCTGACGCCGGCCACCACCGCGCCCTTCGGCGCGTCCACGCGCAGCGCGCGCGCCAGCTCCGGCGTGAGGTCCTGCACCGCCAGGCCCACCCAGCCCCGGCGCACCACGCCCGTCTCCTGGAGCTGCGGCAGGAGCGCCTGGATGAGGTTCGCCGGCACCGCGAAGCCAATGCCCGTCGCGCCGCCGATGATGGCCGTGTTCATGCCCACCACCTCGCCCTTCATGTTGAAGAGCGGGCCGCCGGAGTTGCCCGGGTTGATGGCCGCGTCCGTCTGCAGGAAGTCGTCATACGGGCCCGCGTGGATGTCGCGCGCCCGGGCGGACAGGATGCCGGCGCTCACGCTCGACGCGAGGCCGAAGGGGTTGCCAATGGCCATCACGGGGTCGCCCACGCGCAGGCCATCCGAGTCCCCCAGCTTCACGAACGGCAGGTTCCCGGACACGCCCTTCAACTGGAGGAGCGCCACGTCCGTGAGCGCGTCGCGGCCCAGCACCTCCGCGTCGAAGGCGCGCCCGTCCTCCAGCTTCACCCGGACGGTGTCCGCGCCCTCCACCACGTGGTTGTTCGTGAGCACCAGCCCGGACGGGTCGATGACGAAGCCCGACCCCAGCCCCTGCTTCGCGGGCGCGCCGCCCTCGCCGAAGGGGTTGCCCTGCATGCCGAAGCGCTCGGCGATCCCCGGCGGCAGGCCCTGGAGCATCCCGCCCATCGCGGGCCGGGCGCGGGCCTGCACCTCCACGTTCACCACCGCGCCCTTCACCGTGTCCACGAGCGGCGCCAGCGACATGAGCGCGCCGGGCGCCCCGGGCGTGGGCGCATAGACCGCCGGCTCCACCTTCGCGCCCGAGGGCGTGGTGGCCGTCTTCAAGGACAGCGTGGGGCGGGCAGGGGGAGCCACGTCCACCGCCGGCTTGCAGGCCCCCAGGGCGACCAGGGGCATCAGCGTGAGCGCGCGGGCAAGGTGGCGGCGAGACGGAAGCGTGCGAACCATCGTGCGTTCTCCTTGGGTGGCGGCCGGAAGCGGGCCTTCCGGGCGGAAAGGATGGAAAGAGTCGAACCGGATGCGGTGGGCACCCTGGGAAGGAGGCAGCGGTCCCGTTCCACCAGTGACACCGGGAGCCACCAGTGGCCCAGCTGCCTGAAGGGAGCTCTTGGAGGAAGCCCCGCATCCGGTCCGACGCCCGGACTTCATTGCAGTCCGTGGGCCAACCCCTGCCGGACCCCTCTCAGAGGGGAGCCGGGCCCCGGAAGGCCCCGGGGCGCGGGGCAAAGTGCCCCAACCGGGGCATTTCGCCCGGGGGCACGCCGCCCCGCGCCCCACCGCCGTGGCTCCCTCCACCCATGGCACGGCGGATGCTCAGGGCGTGGGAGGTGCCCTGCGCGAGTGTCGCCGCCGCGAGCACCTTCACCCCTTCCAGGAGTTCACGCCCATGGTCCACGAGCAGCCAGAAGGGGTCGCGCGCGCCGCGGCCTGGGAAGACCCTCACGCGGAGCCCGCCAGGGCCCCGCGCATCCTCGTCGCGGATGATCAGACGGAGATGCGCACGCTCATCCGCAAGATGCTGGTGCGGCGGGGCTATGAGGTGGTGGAGGCGGCGGACGGGCCGGACCTCGTGCGCGTCCTCGTGGAAGGGCTCACGGCCGAGGAGGCGCGCGCCCCCGACCTCATCATCACCGACGTGCGCATGCCGGGCTTCACGGGCCTGGAGGTGCTCGCCCGGCTGCGGCGCGAGCAGTGGACCACGCCGGTCATCCTCATCACCGCCTTTGGCGACGTGCAGCTGCACCGCGAGGCCCTGCGCCTGGGGGCGGCCTGCGTGCTCAACAAGCCGTTCGACATGGACGAGCTGCGAGGCGCGGTGGAGGTGGCCCTCGCGGCGACGCGCGAGTGACGCCGCCCCGGGGACGTCGCGCTAAGGTGGAGCGGCCCCTTCGCTCGCGAAGCCGCCTGTCCTCAAGGAAGCCCATGCGCCGCCTCCCCTGGTCCCTGCCCTTGTCCCTGTGGTGCCTGGCGTGCGCGCCGACGCAGCGCCAGACGCCGGACGCGGGCGCCACAGAGGCCACGCCCAGGAGGCTGGTGGCGCGCATCGTCCACACGTATCCGCACGACCCCACGGCCTTCACGCAGGGGCTCCAGTTCCACCAGGGCCAGCTCTACGAGAGCACCGGTGAGCAGGGCGACCTGCGCCGCATCTCGCTGGAGCAGGCGGCACCGCTGTGGAAGCAGGCGCTGCCGGACGTGTTCCCGGAGGGGCTCGCGAGCGACGGCGAGCGGCTGTACCAGCTCACCTGGCAGGACGAGACGCTCTTCGTGTGGAGCGGCGCGCCGCCCGCGCGGGAGCAGCAGGTGGAGTACTCGGGCGAGGGCTGGGGCCTGTGCTACTGGCAGGGCCAGCTGGTGCGCAGCGACGGCACGTCCACGCTGCGCTTCCACGACCCGAAGGACTTCCACGTGAGGTCCCAGGTGCAGGTGACGCTGCAGGGCACGCCGCCGCAGCTGCTCAACGAGCTGGAGTGCGCGGAGGACGGCGTCTACGCGAACGTCTGGCACTCCGACACCCTCCTGAAGATCGACTACGCCACGGGCCGCGTGCTGGCGGTCATCGACGCGTCGGCCCTGGCGCAGGCGGTGCGCGGCCGGGTGCACAGCTATGAAGCGGTGCTCAACGGCATCGCGCTGGAGCCCGGCACCGGCCGCCTGTTCCTCACCGGCAAGCTCTGGCCCGACCTCTTCGAGGTCACGCTGGAGCCCGCCGCCCCGCAGTAGCCTCGCCGCTTCAGGCGGCGGGAGCGTCCCCCTGTCTGGAGAAGCGCCGCCGCACGGTCCGGACCACCTCCGCGTCCCAGCGCGGTGACAGCAGCTCCAGCGCGGTCCGCCGGAAGGGCAGGGCGCACGCCAGGCACGCCAGCGTCGCGGCCAGCCCGATGAGCGTGTTCTGCCAGGAGGCCAGGTTCCACTGGCCGGACCATGACCACGCGGCCAGGCTCTGGGGCCAGAGGTAATGGATGGGCCAGCCCGGTCCACTGCCGGCGAGGTCGCACAGCAGATGACCGTGGAACGCAACCCCCGACAGCAGCGCCACGGCCACCCGCTGCCGCCCCAGCGCCGCGCAGACCGCCAGCGTGACGAGCGCTCCCACGTATCCGTGGAAGATGACGTGGTGATAGCGCGCATAGAACGCTTCACCCGCCAGCAATGACAGACCATCCAGATCCGGCGCGAGCCCCGCGCAGGTGACCAGGACGCGGTCTCGCCGTTCGCGCAGGCCCTGCGCCAGGAGCCAGGACAGCTCCGCATGGACGATGGGGTTCATGGGTGTGCACTAGCGTACGGCACGCCAGGGGATTGGCGAAGGTTCCTGGGGCAGCGCGTTGTGAAAATGGGGGGCAATGACTCATCATGAATTCCATCTCGGCGCACCCGCGGCAGGACATCGCCACGCTGTTCGAAGCACACGCACGCGACACGCCCGAGGCCGTGGCGGTGCACTTCGAAGGCGGCGTGCTCCGCTATGACACGCTCAACCGCCGCGCGAACCGGCTGGCACGGCGGCTCCAGGCCTGCGGCGTGGGCCTCGACGCGCCCGTGGGCATCCTCGCCGACCGCACACCGGAGACGGTGGTGGGACTGCTGGGCATCCTGAAGGCAGGAGGCGCCTATCTCCCCCTGGACCCGGGCCAGCCCCCGGAGCGGCTCGCCGCGATGATGGAGGACTCCGGGATGCGGGTCCTCGTCGGCCGGCGCGAGGCGGTCCAGGGGCTGCGCTTCCGGGGGCACGTCGTCGAGCCGCCCGCGCGGGAGGAGCCTCCAGCGGCGCTCGATGCCGTGAACGTGAGGGGCGGGGCGGGGCCGGACTCGCTGGCGTATGTGCTCTACACGTCGGGCTCCACGGGGAGGCCCAAGGGCGTGTGCATCCCGCACCGGGGCGTGGCGCGGCTGGTGCTGGACGCGGGCTTCATGGGCTTCCGGCGCGAGGACCGCGTCCTCCAGGCCGCGTCGTATGCCTTCGACGCGTCGACGCTGGAGGTCTGGGGCGCGCTCCTGAATGGCGCGGCGCTGTGTCTGGTCTCACGGGAGACGCTGCTGTCGCCTCCGCTCCTCGCGGAGAAGCTCCGGCGGGAGGCCGTCTCCGTCGCGGTGCTGAGCACGTCGCTGTTCCACCAGCTCGCCTCGGCCATTCCGGACGCGTTCGGCGGGCTCCGCGTCCTGATGGTGGGCGGTGACGTGCTGGACCCCAAGTGGGTGGCGCGGGTCATGGCGCACGGGAAGCCCCAGCGGCTGCTCAACAGCTATGGCCCCACCGAGTGCACCACCTCCGCGACGGCGTATGAGCTCCGTGAGCCTCCGGCCCCGGGCGCGTCCATCCCCATCGGCGGACCGCTGGCGAACCTCCAGCTGCATGTCCTGGATGAGGCGGGCAGGGCGCTGCCCGTGGGCGAAGTGGGGGAGCTGTACCTGGGCGGAGAGGGGCTCGCGCGGGGCTACCTGAACCGGCCGCTCCTCACGGGCGAGCGGTTCCTCCCGGATCCGTTCAGTGACGTGCCGGGCGCGCGGATGTACCGGACGGGAGACCGGGTGCGGCGGCTCGCGGACGGTGACCTGGAGTTCCTGGGGCGGGTGGACCACCAGGTGAAGATTCGCGGCGCGCGGGTCGAGCTGGCGGAGATCGAGAGCGTCCTGCGCACCCACCCGCAGGTCGCTGACGCCGTGGTCCGCGTGCAGGAGGTGGCTCCGGGCGACAAGCGGCTCGTCGCGTATGTCTCCCGGCGAGGAGCGGCGGCGCTGGAGGAGTCGGCGCTGCGCGCGTATCTGGGCTCGAAGCTGCCGGACTTCATGCGCCCCCATGCGGTCAGGGTGCTGGACCGGATGCCGCTCAACGCCAGTGGCAAGGTGGACCTCCAGCAGCTCCCGGCGCCGCGCTTCGGCTCGGACGCGGGGGAGACGCCGCGCACGCCCTTGGAGGAGGAGATCGCGCGCGTCTGGTCGGAGGTCCTGGGGACGCGGCACGCCGGGACGCAGGATCGCTTCATGGAGTCGGGCGGGGACTCGCTGCTCGCCATCCGCTTCATTGAGCGGCTGGAGCAGGCGCTGTCGGTCCGCCTGCCCGTGCGGACGCTCTTCGACAGCCCGAACATCGCGGAGCTGGCGCGGTGGGTGGAAGCGGCGCGGGGCGCGCGCCGGAGCCTCGTCCTGCCACCCATCGTCCCGGTGGACCGGACCCAGCCCCTGCCCCTGTCCGACCCCCAGCGACAGCTGTGGCTCCACGAGCAGACGGTGCCCCGGAGCGCCGTCTACAACGAGCCCTTCACGCTGTACCTGCCCGGTGACGTCCGGCCCGATGCGCTGGAGCGGGCGTTCCGTTCGCTCATCGCCCGGCATGAAGCGCTGCGGACGACCTTCGGCGCCACGCCCGAGGGCCCCTTCCAACGCGTGCATCCGGACATGCCGTTCCAGCTTCGACGCGTGGACCTGCGCGCCGTCCCCGAGGTCCTGCGGAACGCGAAGGCGTTGCAGCTGGCGACCCAGGACGCACGTGAGCCCTTCGACCTGGAGCACGGGCCGCTGCTGCGGGCGACGTGGATGCGCTTGAGCGCGGCGGAGAGCCGCCTCGCGCTCGTGATGCACCACCTCATCGTGGACGCCTTCACGATGGCGACGTTCCTCCAGGAGCTGCACCGGTTCTCTCTGGCGGAGGAGCCCGCCCTGCCGCCGGTGCCGCTCCAGTACGGCGACGCCGCCGTCTGGCAGCAGGGGCCTGCCTACCGGCAGGCCATCGCACCGCACCTCGACTGGTGGAAGCAGACGCTCGCGGGGGCGCCCCACCTGGAGCTGCCCACGCAGCACTCCCGCCCACCGGTCCCGACCGTCCGAGGGGCCAAGCACGTCGTGCGAATCCCCGCCGACCTCGTGGAGTCGGTGAAGGCGCTGGGGCGCGGTGAGGACGCCACGCTCTTCATGACGGTGCTGGCGGCGTTCGTCGCGCTGCTGCACCGCTACTCGGGGGCGGAGGACCTCGTCGTCGGGAGCGCCTTCTCCGGCCGTAGCAGCGGGGAGTCTCGGACCATCGCCGGGCACTTCGTGAACATGCTGCCGCTGCGGCTGCGCTTCACCGAAGGGCTGACCGTCCGGGGCCTCGTGGCGCGGGTGCGCCAGGTCTGCCTGGAGGCGCTCGAACACCAGGAGGCGCCGCTCCTGCGCATCGTGGAGGCGGTGAGCCCCGCGCGCATCCCTGGCGCCAACCCGCTGTTCCAGGTGACCTGCACGCTGGAGCCGCGCATCGAGGTGCCGGGGTCGGGCTGGCGGGTGGAGCCTCACGAAGTCGACACGGGGACGTCGAAGCTCGACCTCTCCATCGAGCTGGACGAGCGGCCTGATGGCGACATGTCCGTGCGGTGGGAGTACGCGCTGGATGTCTTCGAACCCTGGATGATCCACCAGCTGGGCCAGCACCTCGTGACGCTGCTGCGCGAGGCCGCGCGGGACCCGGAGCGGCGGGTCGCGACGCTCCCGCTGCTTTCGGAGGGGGAGCACGCGCAGCTGCTCGCATGGGCCCAGGGGCCCGTGGAGGACGCGCCGCCCGCGGACTGTCTGCACCAGCCGTTCGAAGCGCAGGTGGCGCGCTCGCCGGACGCGCCGGCCCTCGTCTTCCAGGGACGCGCCCTGAGCTACCGCGCGCTGAACGCGGACGCGAACCGCCTGGCCCATCACCTCATGGCCCAGGGCATCGGGCCGGGAGACTTCGTGGGCGTGTGCGTCGAGCGCTCCTTCGAGCTGCTCATCGCCCTGCTGGGGACGCTGAAGGCGGGCGCGGCCTACGTGCCGCTGGACCCGGCCTACCCCCGGGCGCGGCTGGAGTTCATGGCGCGGGACGCGAAGCTCCGGCTCATCCTCGCGCAGGACGCGACGCTCGGGCTCATGAGCGGCGTGGACGCCCCGGTGGTCGCGCTGGAGCAGGTGCGCGGCGGCTCGGAGGAGAATCCCCGGGTCCACGTCACCGGGGATGACCTCGCCTATGTCATCTACACGTCCGGCTCGACGGGGCAGCCCAAGGGCGTGTGCATCGGGCACCGGAGCGCGGTGCACCTGTCCCAGCGCGTGGTCTCGCGGTTCGGCTTCGCGCCGGGCCAGCGCGTGGCGCAGTGCGCGCGGTTCGGCTTCGACTTCTCCGTCGCGGAGATCTTCCCGACGCTCTCCTCCGGCGCCACGCTGTATCTGCTGGCGCAGGCGGACGTGGCCGCCGGTGAGGAGCTGGCGGACTTCCTGGAGTCCCAGCGCATCCACACCGCGATGTTCACGCCGTCGGCGCTGGGCTCCATGGCGTGGCGGGCGCTGCCGGACCTGAGGCTGCTCGCGATTGGCGGCGAGGACCTCCCCGCGCGGCTCGTGGACGCGTGGGCTCCGGGGCGCCGGTTCATCCAGGTCTATGGACCCACCGAGGCCACGGTCTTCACGACCGCCGCGGAGTGCGTGGCCGGCCAGGGCCCGTACCCCATCGGCACTCCGTTCGCCGGCTACGAGGTCTACCTGCTGGACGAGGCGCTGACGCCCGTCCCCGTGGGCGTGCGCGGCGCGCTCTACATCGGGGGCAAGGGGCTGGCGCACGGCTACCTGAACCGCCCGGAGCTCGACGCGGCGCGGTTCATCCCGCATCCCTTCAGCGCCGAGCCAGGAGCGCGCCTCTACCAGAGCGGCGACATCGCCAGCCACCGGCCGGACGGCGCCATCGACTTCCACGGACGCTCGGATCGCCAGCTCAAGCTGCGGGGCTTCCGCATCGAGCTGGGCGAAATCGAGGCCGCGCTGCGCAAGCACCCCGACGTCCGGGACGCCGTGGTGGAGCCCCGGCTGCTCGCGGGAGAGCGGCACCTCGTGGGCTACGTGATTCCGCGGGACGCCGCCGGGGCGGCGCGGCTCCTGACGCCCGCGTTCAAGGAAGCGCTGGGCGAGACGCTCCCGCCGTACATGGTGCCCCGGGAGCTGGTGCTGGTGGACGCGTTCCCCATGGGGCCCACGGGGAAGCTCGACCGCGACGCGCTGCCGATGCCTTCCAGCAGGCCCCCGGAGGCTCCTGCCTCCACGGAGCGCGAGCAGGCGCTGGAGCGCATCTGGTGCCGGATCCTCGGCGTGGAGCGCATCGGCAGGCAGGAGGGCTTCTTCGACGCGGGGGGGAACTCGCTGCTGCTCACGCGGGTCCAGTCCGCGCTGGACTCGGAGCTGGGCATCCACGTGAGCATGGCCACGCTGTTCCAGTTCCCGACGCTCGAGTCCCTGGCGCGGCACCTGGACGCGGACACCCGCGCGCCAGCCGTGACGCCGCAGCCCGCGCCCCAGCCCGTGCGCTCCTCGGAGCCCGCGCCCCGTCCCGTGCGCTCCTCGGAGCCCATCGCCATCATCGGCACGGCCGGGCGGTTCCCGGGGGCTCCCAGCGTCGAGGCCTTGTGGACGCTGCTGGTGGAGGGCCGTGAGGGCCTGTCGCGGTTCAGCCAGGAGGCGTTGCTCGACGCGGGCGAGGACCCCCAGCTCCTGGAGGATCCGTCGTATGTCCGTGCCTCGGGGCTGCTGGAGGACGTCGAGTCCTTCGACGCCCCCTTCTTCGGCTACAGCCCGCTGGACGCGCGGCTGATGGATCCGCAGCTCCGCGTGTTCCTGGAGTGCGCCTGGGAGGCGCTCGAAGCGGCGGGCTACGACCCGAAGCGGCTGCCCGGCAAGGCGGGGCTGTTCGCGGGCTCGGGAGTGCCGCGCTACTGGTTGGACCAGGTGCTGCCGCGCTTCCGGTCCCTGTCCGCGGCCTCGGATGCGTACCGGTCCATCCTGGGCAACCCGTGGCAGTTCCTCGCCACGGCGACGGCGTATCACCTGGGCCTGCGCGGGCCCGCGCTCACGGTGCAGACGGCCTGCTCCACGTCGCTGGTGGCCGTGCACCTGGCCTGTCAGAGCCTGCGGGCCGGCGAGTCCGACGTGGCCCTGGCGGGGGGCGTCTCCCTCTTCGCGGCCGGCCCGTCCGGCTATCTCCACGAGGCCGGCGGCATCACGTCCCCGGACGGGCACTGCCGTCCCTTCGACGCGAAGGGGCAGGGGACGGTGCCCTCCAGCGGCGTGGGCATCGTGGTGCTCAAGCGCCTGGAGGACGCGCTGCGGGATGGAGACTCCATCCACGCCGTCATCCGGGGCTCGGCCATCAACAACGATGGAGACGCCAAGGTGGGCTTCACCGCGCCGGGCGTGGAGGGACAGCGCGACGTCATCGTGCGCGCCCACGCCGACGCGGGCGTGGCGCCGAACGACATCACCTACGTCGAGGCGCACGGCACCGCGACGCCGCTGGGGGATCCGCTGGAGGTCCAGGCGCTGCGGCTCGCCTTTGGACCGCGTGAGGCCTCCGAGCCCGCCGTGGTCCTGGGGGCGCTCAAGAGCAACGTGGGGCACCTGGACTCGGCGGCCGGGGTGGCGGGGCTGATCAAGACGACGCTGGCGCTGGAGCACCGCTTCCTCCCTGGCACCGTCCACTTCGAGCAGCCCCACCCGGAGGCGGGCCTGGAGCGCTCGCCCTTCGTCGTGAGCCGGGAGGGACGGCCCTGGTCCGTGCCCGAAGGCTTCCCTCGCGTCGCGGGGGTCAGCGCGTTTGGCATTGGCGGGACGAACGCGCACGTCATCCTGGAGGAGGCGCAGCCCGCGCCCGCTGTCGCCGCGAGCCCGGCGGTGGAGGCGCTGGTGCTCTCGGCGCGCAGCGAGGCGGCCCTGGCCGCGGCCTCGCGGCGGCTCGCGGATCATCTGGAGCGGCACCCCGGGCAGTCCCTGGCGGATGTCGCGTACACGCTTCAGGAGGGACGGACGGCGTTCGGCCACCGGCGCGCCATCGCTTGCGAGACGCCGGTGGAGGCCATCGCGAAGCTGCGGCGGAGCCACTCCGCGCAGGCCGTGACAGCTCCTCCTCCCGAAGTGTGCTTCCTGCTTCCGGGGACGGGCACGCAGGAGGCGGGCATGGGCGCCGCGTGGTACCGGCGCGCGCCGGCGTATCGCGAAGCCTTCGATGCCTGCGCCGGACTCTTCGGCCCGGAGGTGGAGCGCGAGCTGCGCGCCGCGCTGCTCACCGACACACGTGGGGCACGGGAGGAGGACGCGCTGCGGGCGCCCTCGCTGGGCATGGCCGCCATCTTCACGACGGAGTACGCGCTGTCGCGGCTCCTGGGCGCATGGGGCGTCCACCCGACGAGCCTCCTGGGCCACAGCCTGGGCGAATACGCCGCGGCCTGCCTCTCCGGCGTCCTGTCCCTGGAGCAGGCGGTGGCGCTGGTCGCGCTGCGCGGCCGCCTCTGCGACGCCCTGCCCCCGTCCGGAATGCTGGCCGTGCCCCTGTCGGAGCGCGTGCTCACCCAGGAGCTGCCCCCCGCGCTCTCGCTGGCCGCGATCAACGGGCCCGACCAGTGCGTGGTGTCCGGGACGCTGGAGGCGTTGGAGGACTTCGCGGCGCGGCTGCGAGCGCGGGGCGTGAGGACGAAGCGGCTGCCGAGCGCGAGCGGGTTCCACTCCACGCTCGTGGAGCCCGCGATGCAACCGCTCACGGAGCTGGCCAGGTCGATGCGCCCGAAGACCCCGGCGATCCCCCTGAGCTCCAACGTCACGGGCACGTGGCTGACGGCGGACGATGCGCGCGACCCTTCGTACTGGGCCCGCCACCTGCGGCAGACGGTCCGGTTCTCCTCGGGGTTGGAGCAGCAGTTGGAGGACCGCGAGCGGATCTTCGTGGAGGTGGGGCCGGGACGGACGCTCACCGCGCTGGCGCTGCTGAACCCCCGGGCGGGCCGGGAGCGGCTCGTGCTGCCCACGCTCGGCGTGCCCGAGGGACGGCGTCACCCGCCGGAGGGCGATGAGCGGGCCCTGCTCCACGCCGTGGGGCAGCTCTGGTCCGCGGGCCTCCCCGTGGACTGGAGCGCGGTGCGAGGGACTGGACCCCGCAGGCGCGTCGTGCTGCCGACGTATCCCTTCGAGCGCAAGCGCCACACGCTGGCGGAGCAGGCGCCGCGGCCCCCGAAGCCCGAGGCCACGCCTGCGCACCGGCCGCTCCACCGGGAAGAGGTGCGAGCCTCCATGGAGGCGCTCTGGAAGGAGCTGCTCGGCGTGGACACGCTGACGCCGGACAGCGACTTCTTCGAGCTGGGAGGCACGTCGCTCCTGGTCGTGCAGCTCAACCGCGAGCTCAAGTCGAGGCTGGCCGTCACCCTCTCGCTGCACGCGGTGCTGGAGCACCCGACGCTGGGCGAGTGGGTGCGCGCGGTCCAGGACGAGCTGGAGCGGACGGGGAGGCCGCTCCTCCAGGAGGCTCCGCTCCGGATGGAGCTCCAGGAGGGACAGCGCGGACGGGCTCGCCTCTACCTGGTGCAGCCCATCGGGGGCACCGTCTACACGTACCTGCCGCTGGCGAAGCAGCTGGGCGCGGACATCCCGGTCCATGCGTTCCGCGCGTTGGGGCTGGAGCCCGGCGAGGTGCCCTACCGCGACGTGCCGACGATGGCGCGCGCCTACGTGGAGGAACTGCTGGCCTTCCAGCCCCAGGGGCCCTTCTGGCTGGGCGGCCACTCCTCGGGCGGCGTCATCGCCTACGAGATGGCGGTCCACCTGCTGGAGCGGGGCCACGCCGTGGCGGGCGTCTTCCAGATCGACACGGTGACGGTGGACGACTCGCGCAGGCTGGGCATCCGCGACATGGGGGACGTGCTCCAGCTCATCGACGCGTTCCAGCAGATCTCCCCCCGCGCGGCGGAGGGGCTGCGGACGGCGATGGAGGTCGACACGCGGCTGCGCGACGTGATGCTCGCGACCAACCAGGCCATCGCCGCGTATGCGCCGGGGCGTCACGCGGTGCCGCTCGTGTACCTCCGGGCCACGGCGCGCGACGCGGTGCTGGACTCGCACGCGGAGGGCTGGTGGCGGGCGCTGACGACCGCCTCGTTCCAGGCCCACGACGTGCCGGGCAACCACTTCACCGTCATGGAGGAGCCCCAGGTGGTGGAGGTGGCGCGCATCATCCGGGACGCGCTCATGGCGGGAAGGGAAGGCGACGAGCGCGGCGCGGGGTGAGCCGCCGCTCACCCCGGAGGCAGGGGGGAGCGCCGCGGCGTGCCCAGCAGCTCCAGCGTGCGCAGCGCCACGTCCGCCAGCGTGGACGAACACGGCATGCAGCCTCCGCCACAGCAGGGAGGCCAGTCGCCTTCCGGGTCCCGCAGCAGCGGATACACGCAGGCCCGCAGGGACTGCGGCAGTCCCGCGTCGTCACACGCCTCACGCAGCGCTGCCTGCACGGTGGCATCCTTCACGTCCATCGCCTCCACTTCCTAACCGACCCCCGGAGCGAAGGCAGCCCATGCGCACGGCATCGTCCCCCCGCCGCCTCCTCGCGACGCTCCTGGCGGTGCTCACCTGCGGGTGCACGCGGGCCCGCCGCGCCACGCCACCGGACGACCCCACGGTGCGCCTCATGGACGCCCTGCGGGCGCACGCACGGACGCACGCTCCCGTGTGCTCGCCGGAGGTGGCGCTGCTCCAGCCCGGAGGCGGCATCGACCTGGAGCGCCTCCGCGCCGCCGGCCACCCGGTCATCGCCTGGACCGTGAACGACCTGCCCACGATGCAGGCCCTGCTCCAGCGCGGCGTGGACGGCATCATCAGCGACCGGCCGGACCTCCTCGCGCGGGCGGTGCGCGACTTCGACGCCAACGGCGACGGCACCCCCGGCGACCTGCTGGACGCGGACGGCCTCATCGACCCGGAGCGCTTCGGGGCGCAGGGCCACCGGGGCGCGCGCGGCCTGCGGCCGGAGAACACGCTGCCCGCCTTCGAGGCCGCGCTCGAACACCGGATGACCACGCTGGAGCTGGACACCGTCCTCACCGCCGACGGCGTCCCCGTGCTCTCCCACGACCCGGCCCTGTCCCCGGCGAAGTGCCGCCACGCGGACGGAAGCCCGCTGCCCGCCCCCGTCCCCATCGCGACGCTCACCGTCGCGAAGCTCCAGGCCGGCTTCATCTGCGACCGGCTCCTCGCGGACCGCCCGGAACAGACGAACGACCGCGCCCGCTCGCTCGAAGCCGTCGCCTTCGCCGCCCGCGCCGGGCTGCCGGACCCCTACACCGTCCCCACCCTGCGGCAGGTGTTCGCCTTCGCCGCGGACCAGGCGGACGCCGCCCATGCCGCCCGCGACCCGCTCCGCGCCCGGAATGCCCGCCGTGTCCGCTTCAATGTGGAACTCAAACAGGCGTCCGTGAAGACAGACATCGCCCCGGCGCATGGCGACGCGGTGGCCCGGGACGTCCAGGCGGCAGGGCTCGCCGGGAGGGTGGACGTGCAGTCCTTCGACCCGCGCGCCGTGCGCTCGGTGCTGGAGCGCCACCCGGAGCTGCGCGCCGTCCTCCTCCTGGAGGCCCTCCCCAACGACGCGGAAGTCCAGGGAGCCGAGGAGCCAGCGGTCCACCTCCCGCTCGGGAAATCAAGGATTTAGTCAGGCGACGAAATCATTCTTGCGCAAAATCGTTAGGGGCCTTACTAGACGCCCCGTCTTGGTTCCCCTGCGCCCCAAAAACGCCACGCCGATGAAGCTCGTGCCCCGGTACGAGCGGCTGAAGCAGCTGGCGAAGCGGTTTCCCTCGCTCGACCCCAGCGCCATCGAGACGTGTCTGACGATGCTGCGGCTGTCCAATGAGCTGACGGAGGCCTACGAAGCACACTTCGCGCGGCATGGGCTGTCACACGGCCGCTTCGTCGTGCTCGTGCAGCTCTTCTCCGCGGAGGACGCGGGGGAGACGCTGCGCCCCGCGGACCTCGCGGAGCTGTCGAGCTGTAGCCGCGCCACCGTGACGGGGCTCCTGGACACGCTGGAGAAGGACGGCCTCATCTCCCGCGCGGACCACCCCGAGGACCGGCGCATGTACTCCGTGCACCTCACCCCGAAGGGCCGCGAGCTCATCCAGGGCATGATGCCCGACCACTACCGCCGCATCGCCGCGCTCATGGCCCCCTTGAGCCTCGATGAGCGGGACACCCTGCGCGCCCTGCTGGCCAAGGTGTCCTCCGGCATCCCCGCCCTGCGGGACCCCTGAAACCTTCCCACACCCCTTCTTCAACGCCGCACCGAGCAACAACCATGACGACCCGGACCGCCTCTCCCCTGGAAGCCGCCGCTCCCTCCGCCGACGCCCCCTCCACCACGAAGCCCGCGAAGCGCTCCCGCGCGAAGCAGGTGCTGCCCATCCTCGTGGGCGTGGCGGTGCTGGGCGCGGGCGCGCGCTACCTGCTCACCCACGGCCACGAGTCCACCGACGACGCCCAGGTCGAGGGCCGCATCGCCAACGTGTCGCCGCGCGTGGCCGGGCAGGTGGCCCGCGTGCTGGTGCGGGACAACCAGGTGGTGAAGGCCGGGGACGTGGTGGTGGAGCTGGACCACGCGGACCTGGACGCGCGCCTGGAGGTGGCCCGCGCGGACGTGATGAGCGCGGAGGCCCAGCTGTCCAACGCGCAGGCGCAGCTCACCCTCACGGAGGCCAACGCGGGCGCCAACCTGCGCCAGGCCCGCGCGGGCGTCACCCAGGCCTCCAGCGGCATCAGCTCCTCCAAGGCCGCGCTGGACCAGGCCCGCGCGGACGTGACCGCGGCGGAGGCGCGCTTCAAGCTGGCGGAGACGGACCTGGGCCGCATCAAGCAACTGCGCGAGCAGGGCGCCGTGGCCCAGGCGGACCTGGACGCGCGCCAGGCCTCCTATGATCAGGCCAAGGCCCTGCTGGACCAGTCCCGCGCGCGCCTCACCTCCACCGAGGCCGGCATCCAGAGCTCCTCCGGCGGCCTGGAGGCCGCGCAGGGCAAGCTGTCCGCCGCGGAGACGGCCCCCGTGCAGGTGCAGGCCGCGCAGGCCGCGCTGAAGCTCGCCGAGGCCCGCCTCAAGCAGACGCACGGCGCGCTGACGCTCGCGGAGCTCGCCGTGTCCTACGCGCAGGTGCGCGCCCCGGTGGACGGCGTGGTCAGCCGCCGCACCGTGGAGGTGGGGCAGATGGTGGGCCCGGAGCGCCCGCTGATGGCCATCGTCCCGCAGAGCGACATCTGGGTCGTCGCCAACTTCAAGGAGGACCAGGTCGGCGAGATGCGGCCGGGCCAGCCGGTGGACGTGGAGGTGGACGCCTTCGGCAGCCACTCGTTCAAGGGCCACGTGGACAGCCTCGCGGGCGCCAGCGGCGCGCGCTTCGCCCTGCTGCCGCCGGACAACGCGTCCGGCAACTTCGTGAAGGTCGTGCAGCGCATCCCCGTGCTCATCCGCTTCGACGGGGACCTGAAGGAGCTGCCCATCAAGCCCGGCATGAGCGCCTACGTCACCGTGGACACCGGGGCGGAGCCCGCGCCGCGGCCGCAGCAGACCGCGGCCGTGGACACCCGGAAGGAGTAACCCACCGTGGACGCACGCCGCGACGTCATCACCGGCTCCAAGGCGGGCATCACCATCGCGGCCATGGCCGCGGCGCTGATGTCCGTGCTGGACATCTCCATCGTCAACGTGGCCCTGAGCGACATCCGCGCGAGCTTCGGCACGCCGTTGGATCAGATCGCCTGGGTGTCCACCGGCTACATGATGGCCAACGTGGTGGTCATCCCGATGACGGGCTGGCTCCAGCGCCGCTTCGGCTATCGGAAGTACTTCACCTTCTCCGTCCTCCTCTTCACGCTGGCCAGCGTGCTGTGCGGCCTGTCGTGGAACCTGCCCTCGCTGGTGGCCTTCCGCATCCTCCAGGGCATGGGCGGCGGCGCCATCATCCCCACCTCCCAGGCCATCCTCTTCGCCCGCTACCCGCGCGAGGAGCACGGCATGGCGGGCGCCCTCTTCGGCCTGGGCGCCGTGACGGGCCCGCTGCTGGGGCCCACCGTGGGCGGCCTCCTCATCGAGGCGGCCAGCTGGCACTGGATCTTCCTCATCAACGTGCCGGTGGGCCTCTTCGCCGCGTACATGGCGTGGCGCTACATCGAGCAGCCCCACTTCGAGCCGTCCGCGGAGAAGGTGGACCGCAACGGCATCGCGCTGCTCGCCGTGGGCATGGCCTGCCTCCAGTACGTGCTGGAGGAGGGCAACCGCGAGGACTGGTTCGACAGCCGCCTCATCACGCTCCTGGCGGTCATCGCGGGCATCGCGCTCGTCACCTTCGTCGTCCACGAGCTGGAGACCCCCAGCCCCGTGGTGGACCTGCGCGTGTTCGGCAACCGCTCGTATGCCGCGGCCACGGGGGTGAACTTCCTGGTGGGCACGGCGCTGTTCTCCGGCTCGTTCCTCTTCAGCCTCTTCTGCGGCTCCGTGATGCGCTACGAGGCGTTGGACATCGGGCTCATCTTCCTCAAGGGCAGCGCCATCCAGATCCTCTTGATGCCGCTCATCGGCAAGTTCGGGAGCAAGGTGGACGGGCGGCTCCTGATTGGCTTCGGTATCGTGGGCATGAGCCTGTCCTTGTGGACCAACGGCCACCTGACCACGCGCGTGGATGAAATCACCCTCATCGCGCCGGTGTTCATCCGCGCCTGCTCGCTGGGCTTCGTCTTCGTGCCGCTGTCGGTGATGGCGCTCAGCAACCTGCGCCCGGAGCAGCGCGGCAACGCGGCGGGCCTCTTCAACCTCACCCGCGAGCTGGGGGGCTCCATTGGCACGGCGTGGATGAGCAGCGCGCTCAGCCGCTCCACCCAGGCCAACGTCACCGCCATCACCTCGCACGTGGACGTCTACGGGCAGGTGGCGCAGGAGCAGCTCGCCTCGATGACGGGGGCCATGGCCGCCAAGGGCGTGCTCAACCCCACGGGCGCCGCCTACGGCCTCTTGAGCCAGCGCATCAGCGCCCAGGCGCTGGTGCGGGCCTTCAACGCGAACTTCCTCATCCTCGCGGTGCTGTTCGTCTGCGCCCTCATCCTGGTGGCCATGCTCCAGAAGGCGGACCCCACCGTGAAGGTGGAGGGCGCGCACTAGGGAAGCCCCGTCCGCTGGAAGTGACAAAGCGCGGGTCCCCGAGTCGCCGGGGGCCCGCGCTGCTTCGCTTCAGGCGATGCGGGGGACGACTACCGGCGCCACTTCTGCGCGGCGGTGCCGTTGCACTCCCAGAGCTGGAGCGGGGTGCCGCTGGCGGAGTTGCTGCTCGTCACGTCCACGCACTTGTTGGCCTGGGGGTTCACCAGGTCGCCGGCGCCGGAGAGGATGAACTGCTGGGCCGGGTTGCCGTTGCAGCTCACCAGCTGGATGGCCGTGCCGTTGGCGCTGGAGCCCCAGGCCACGTCCATGCACTTGCCGAAGGCGCGCACGGTGCCGTCCGACATGAAGGTCCACTTCTGCGCGTTGGTGCCGTTGCAGTCCCACAGCTGCAGGCGGGTGCCGTCGTTCGTGTTGGAGTTCGGCACGTCGATGCACTTGTTCGCCAGGCCGATGATGGGGCCGCCGGAGCCGCTGCCCGTGGTGGTCAGCTGCAGGCCGTAGACGCTCAGGATGGGGAGCAGCGGCTGGAAGACGGTGGTGCCGCCCGTCGTGCAGTTGCCGCCGGCGCCGGACGTCACGCCCTGCGCCTGGTTGCCGGACAGCCACGAGCCGCCGGAGTCACCGCCCTCGGCGCACGCGTTGGACAGCGTGAGGCCGTACACCGGGCCCACGCTGTAGTTCACCGTGACGTTCTTCTGCTGGATGACGCCGCAGCGCCAGCCGGTGGTGGAGCCCGAGCGACAGACGGACGCGTTGATGCCCGCCTCCTGCGACCCGTACACCAGCACGTTGCCGCCCGCGTAGTTGTTCACCCACGGCTGCGACCCCCAGGAGCCGTTGGTGCGCACCCAGGCGTAGTCATTGCCCGGGAAGGTGGACGCCACCACCGTGCCCTGCGCCACGCCGTTGAAGCCGCTGGTCGTCGTGCCCGCCCCGCCGCAGTGGCCCGCCGTCACGAAGCCGCCGGACACCGGGAAGCCGATGGAGCAGCGCGCGTTGCCCGGGTAGTACGCGTCACCGCCGCGCAGGTCGTACACCGGCTTGAACTCCTCGCGCGACGGCACCGTCCGCACCGCGGCGTGCTTCACGCCCGCCTTCGCGACGAAGTCCGTGCCGCCCGTCAGCGCGGAGTCCTGCGCCAGCACCACCACGCTGTTGGTCACCACGTCCACGTACCAGGCATGCACGGCGCGGCCCGCCATCCGGCTGCCCTGGTCCAGCCGCGCCTTCACCGCGTCCAGCTCCGCCAGCGTGTACTTCACCTTCTGGGGCACCGCCCCCGCGCGGCGCACCGCGTCCGCGTCCGCGTCCGTCGTCACGCCCACCACCAGCGCGCTGCCGTCCGGGCTCATCCACGCGCCGCCAAAGCGCTCGCCCAGCTCCGCGCGCAGGGTGCCCTCCACGCGCACCGCCGCCGCCTCCGACGCCAGCCGCCGCTTCGCGCCGTCCGCCGTCAGGCCCAGGTCCCGCTGCATCGCGGAGAGGAGGTCCGGCGACACGTCGTGCGCCAGCGCCGCCTCCGCCTGGGAGGGGGCCGCCATCGCCAGCGAGGGAGCGACGCTCAACGTGGCGCCGGCGAACAGCGCCGTCGCGGTGGAGAACAGACCAGGGAGCCGCTTCATCGGGTCCTGCCTTTCGTGCTGCGGGGGAGCCCGGAGCGAAACCCGACTGAGCCGAGACAGTCAAACAATTCAAGAATTGCTTAAATTCTCCGACATTTTTGTGTGGCCGAAGAAAGTCTCCGAAAGCAAGAAGGCCCGGTGCGTCACGGGACGCACCGGGCCTCGGGACTTGCTTCGGTGGCGGGCGGAAGTCAGGGCTTCGCGCGCGGGGCCAGCGCGCGGGCGGGGGCCCGGCGGCGGCGCAGCGCGACGGCGCCCAGCACCAGGAGGGCGCCGGCGAAGGGCAGGGTGCCGGACGTGCCGGACGCGCTGCAGCCTCCCGCCGCGGCCTCGGAGGAGTCCGGCAGGCCCGTGGGGTTGTTGGACACGGGGGTGGTGGTGCCGGGGGTGGGCGTCTGGCCCGTGGTGGGCAGCTGGGGGGTGGGCAGCTGCGGCGTCGTCGCCGGGGTCTCCGCCGTCGGGGTCTCCGTCACCGGGGTGGGGTCCTCCGCGGGGATGGTCGTGTCGTCCGGGATGGGCGTGGGCGCGGGCGCGGGCTCCTCCTCGACGGGCGCGGGAGCGGGCGGCATCACGTCCTCGAGCGCCGTCGCCATGGTGAAGCCGTCATGGAAGATGGACGCCTCGGGCTTGATGGCGTCGTCGCGGTACAGGCCCATCTTCAGGTAGTTCAGCTCCTTGCCGAACTGGTTGGCGCCGTAGGTCTTCGGCAGCACGTGCTCGCCGTTGTGCCACAGCTCCACGAAGCCGGCCTTCTTGTCCGAGGACCACTTCACGTGCAGCACGAAGTCGTGCCAGTTGCCCTTGTCGATGGAGGTCTGCCACAGCACGGGCGTGGTGTTGCCGCCCACGCGCAGGTTGATCTTGTCCCCGCGCACGAAGAACTCCAGCGGCGGCGAGCCGCAGCAGCTCTCCTGGTGCCACTGCGTGATGACCTGCCACGAGTCATTCACGGGGTAGTTCGAGGGAAAGAGCGTGCTCCACTTGTAGTAGTACTCCTTCCCCTGCGTCTCGTGGGTCACGTAGAGCAGCTCGTTGCGGTTGCCGCTGGCGCCGATGGGATCATCGCCTTGCCTCACGGTGGCCTTGAGCGCGTACTTGCCGTCACGCACCACATCCGTCACGACCTGCAAGCGGCTGTTGGCAACGGCCTGCTGCCGCGTCCACTGCGACGTGTTGCCGGTCTCGAAGTCGCCCTTCCAGAGGACGCCGGCGGAGGCGAGAGCCGGCATCAGGGAGGTCGCGGCAACGAGTTGAAGGAGTCGCTTCAAACAGGGGTCCTTTCGGTCCGGGTTGGGCCAAGGGGACACGCGGCGGGAGAAAAGCCTTCCCGCCTCCACCCGCCTGCCAACCCCCTGCCGCGCGCGCGCACGGCGGGACGCCTGGTGGGGCATGAGGGAGGCAGGGCCCTGCCGCCCGTCACTTCCCCAGGCATGCCGAAGCGCGTGATTCCGGGCGGATGCGGGCGCTCAAACCATCGCGTGTGAGCAGCCGTGCAGGCAGGCCCCCGGGCGTCATCCCCCCAACAGCCTGACGGCCCGGCGTCCCGTCACTCTCTTGCGCCCGACGTGGGAAGTGGGGCTTTTTTCAAGATCGGCGGAGCAGGCCGTCTATTGGTGCGTGCGCTGCCTAAAACATCCGATGCGCCTGTTTTCCCACCGCCGTGCTGCCCGCCGCGTCAAGGGACGCCTGGAGGCAGGGGGCGAGGCCAGGTCGGCGTTCGTCGGAGGTTGGTGTAGAACGGCCCGAAGGGGCGGCAGGGGGGAGACGCCCGAGGGGACCGAATGGTGAAGCCGGCGAAGACGAGTCTCTGGGCGCTGGCGCTGGCCATCCCCCTCCTGGCGGCCGGCGTCGTGGCCCTGAGGTCCCCGTCGCAGCAGGCCCCCGTCCCGGACACCTTCTGGACGGAGCGCCGGGCGGCGGCCCGCATCGAGGCCCGCCTCACGCACCCGGAGGCGGACCGCTACCGCTCGCGCGCGCCCGCGGGCGGCTGCCCGGTGCCCGCCGAGCCGATGCCCCTGGGCCCGCTCGCCCGCATGGAGGCGCGGGAGGACTGGGGCGGCATCGCGGCGGCCTATGCCCTGGAGGGCGAGTGGAACCAGGCGGCCTCCTTCCTGGAGCGCCTGCCGGCCTCGCCGGAGCGCGACAGCGACCTGGCGGCGGTGGCGCTCGCCCGCGGCGACCATGAGAAGGCGCTGCGGCTGCTGGACGCCGCGCTGACCGCGAAGCCGGACCTGACGCAGGCCCTGTGGAACCGCGCGCTGGTGTTCCGGGAGATGGGGCTGACGCTGCGCGCGTCGGAGCTGTTCGAGGAGGTCGCGAAGCGCAACGAGGCGGGCTGGGGGCGCGAGGCCCACGCGCAGGCGCTGGCCCTGCGCGAGGCCACGCTGGAGCGCCAGCGCCAGTGGAAGGCCGCGCGCGACGCGACGCTGGCCATGGTGGAGGACCCGAAGGCGCCGCTGCCCCTGGAGGCGGCGCGGCAGCTCCCGGGCGCGGTGCGCGGCGGCTTCTATGACGCCGTGCGCGCCGCCGCGTCGAAGGAGCGCGCGCTGGCGCTGCTGCCGCTGGCGAAGGAGCTGGACCGGGTGCAGGGCGGCAGCGTGCTCACGGACTACGTGCAGCGCGTGGCGAAGCGGGACTTCTCCCGCCGGGCGGACCTGGCGCGGCAGTACGCGGAGTCGCTGCGCGCGGGCCGCGCCGTCCCGGAGTCGCTGCTGGACCGGGCGCGCCTGTCGTCCGGCGACGAGGACATCTACCTGGGCGCGTTCCTGCGCAGCCGCAACGGGTCGCTGGCCGGCCTGCAGGACCTGGTCGCGCGCGTGGGCCGCATGGGCGACCCCTGGTTCACGTACATCGCGGAGCGGGACCAGGCGCGCCAGGAGTTCGCGGAAGGGGCGTGGTGGAAGGCCGAGCAGCGGCTGTTCAACGCGCTCCAGCGCTGCCGCGAGACGACGCTGTCGGTGCGCTGCCTGGACCTGGAGCGCCGGCTGACCATCTTCTACACGGATCAGCAGCGCCTCACGGAGGCGGAGCAGCACGCGCGCGTGCTGTGGGCGGGCGCCCGGCAGCTGCGCGAGTGGGAGACGGAGTTCACCGTCCTGGAGATCCTCAGCCACGTGGCGCGCTCCCGCAACGACCTGGGCAGCGCGCGCGCCTACCTGGAGGAGTGGGCCGCGCGGGGCACCACCCGCAGCTGCTCCTGGCCCCACGTGCAGCTGGCGCACCTGTACTCCCTGGACCTGCGCCCGGACGCCGCGCGGCGCGAGCTGGAGGCGGCGGAGGCCTGCGCGGACAACCCCATGGAGCTGGTGTTCGGCGCGACGCTCGCGGAGCTGTCCCGCTTCGGCGCGGGTCCCCGGGACGCGGAGCGGCTGAAGACCGTCACCACGCGGGCCCTGGAGGGGCCCTCCGTCCCGGAGAGCGACCGCATCTACACGCACTACCTGGAGGGCCGCTTCCTCCTGGACCAGGACCGGCCCCGGGGCGAGGCGCTCCTCAAGCAGGCCATCGCGGCCGCGGAGGCGCTGCCTCGCGGCGACGTGCTGGGGCGCGAGACCTGGGCGCTCAGCTACTCGTCGCTCGCGGCGGACGCGGGCCGCGCCGGGGAGTTCCCCAAGGTGGTGGCGCTGATGGCCGCGCAGCTGGGCACGCCCGTCCCGTCGCGGTGCGCGCTGGCCGCCAGCGTCCACGCCGAGCGCACCACGCTGGTGGCGCTGGGGCCCCAGGGCGAGGTGAAGGGCTACTACGACGGCTCGCGCCGCGAGGCCCTGGCCCGGGCGGATTCGTCCCGGCTGGTGCCGGAGCCCCTGCGCCAGACGCTCGCGGGCTGCGAGCGCGTGGACGTGTTCGCGTGGACGCCGCTCTTCGGCCGCACGGACCTGCTGCCGCCGGAGATGGCCTGGAGCTTCCGCCTGGGCCGCGCGCAGGGGCAGGCGCCGGGGCCCGCGCCCACCAGCTCGCGCCGCCTGGTGGTGGCGGGCGTGGAGGCGCCGTCGCTCTTGCAACTGCCCCGCCTCCCGTCATGGACGCCGGAGGCGGAGCCCGGCGCCACGCCTCCGGACGTGCTGACCGGCGCGGACGCCACGCCCTCGCGCGTGCTGGCGCGGATGGCGGACGCCACGGAGATCGAGATCCACGCGCACGGCATCACCGACCCCAGCATCTCCGGCGCGTCGCTGGTGGTGCTGTCCCCGGAGGTGAACGGCCGCTACGCGCTCACCGCGGACGTGGTGCGCGAGCAGCGGCTCACCGGCGCGCCCACCGTGTTCCTGGCCGCGTGCAGCGCGGGCCGCACCTCATCCCTCCAGAGCACGGAGCCCTTCAGCCTCCCCGCGGCCTTCATCGACTCCGGGGCCCGCGCGGTGCTGGCCTCCACGGTGGACATCCCGGACGCCGCGGGCCGCTTCTTCGACGGCGTGCGCAGGAGCATCCACGCCGGCAGGCCCGCCGCCGTCGCGCTGCGCGACGAGCGCCAGGCCTGGCTCGCGCGCGACGCCCGCGCCGTCTGGACGCGCTCCGTGCTGCTGGTGGAGCGCGCGGACTGACCCGGTCAGAAGGGAGCATCCAGGTGCGTGTTGCCCCCCGGGACGAGGAAGTGATGGAAGGTGACGCTGGCGCTCACGTCCAGCGCCTTCACCCAGTGCCACCAGCCCACGGGCAGGAACACCATGTCCCCGGGCTCCAGGACCGCCTCCAGCACCGTGGCCTCGGCGAACAGCGGGTGCGCGGCCAGGTCCGGCTTCGCCGCGTCCACGTGGCTGAAGGTGCCCCGGTGCGGGTACACGCGGTGGCGCTCGAAGGACGGCACCAGCCGCACGTGCTTGCGGCCCATCACCTGGCCCAGGAGGATGTTCATGTTGTCGTGGTGCAGCGGGGTGACGGTGCCCGCGGGCCCCAGCAGCAGCGTCAGCTGCTCCGCCTGGAGCGACGGGTCGATGATCCCCGCCGGGGCGCGCAGGTCGTCGCGCAGCGGCGCCAGCCCCTCGCGCCCCCAGTTCTCGTTGCGCGGCACCATGTAGAAGTCGTTCGTCTCCCCGGCCGTCTCCACCTTGGACAGGAAGTCCGAGAAGGGCATCCGGGCCCGGTGCCGGTCCTGCTCGGCCGCGTGCTCCGGGTTGGCGTCGCGCCCCACCATCACCTCCACCTCCACCGCGCCGAAGCGCTCGCGGAAGTACGGCAGCGACCAGCGCCTCAGCGCGGGCCAGTCCTTCATCTGGCCGCGCAGCACCACGGGGCGGTGGCCCAGGTAGTAGCGGCGGAAGAACTCCTCCGGGGACACCTCCTCGCGCACCTCCAGCTCCCGCCCCCCGTCCCGCGCGCGCAGCTCGCTGTAGACGTCCATCAGCGACTCCAGCCAGCCGAAGTGCCGGGCCACCTGGAGCGCCGCCTGGAAGTAGGGGTGCTGCCCCACCGCCGAGAGCTCCTCCCGTGCCAGCGCGGGGTCCACCCCTGCCTGCACCAGCGTCTGCTGTACGTCCTCCGCCGACACCCCCAGGGCCAGGTTCTCCGCCAGCCACTGCCGCCACGCCGGGTGCAGCCGGGACTTGTCCTCGTTCATTCAGAACTCCTTGAAATACTTGAAGGAATGGCCCAGGGGGCCTCTCCTGCCGGTGCGGCGAGCCGTGCTATGGACCACGCCTCCCAGTCTTTTTCTACCCATCCCCGGTTTGCGCCGGGCTTCCGCCGTACCAGGAGAAGCGACCCATGATCCCCGGAGACGTGTCCTCCGCCGTCAAGGCCTTCGAGCCGGACCGCAGCGCGCCGCATGTGAAGAATTCCTACGTCAACTGCCAGGAGCGCGGCCCCAAGCGGCGCCGCCCGCTGCCGCCGCCGTCGGTCCCCCCCCTGCTGGAGGGGGCGGAGGCCGCCCGCTGAGGTGGCCCGCCGAGCAGGCTTGTCTGCCCTTTCGGGCATTTTTCTCTCAAGAAACAAACCGCTCGGCGTCTTTAAACAGGAACGCCCACCAGTCACTTCGGGGCCTTGTGTCATGGCCAACCTCTTCAACCGGGAAAAGCGCCACTTCGAGGCGTTCATCCAGCGACACCGGCCCAGCCTGCTGGCGGTGGCGCGGCGGTTGTGCGCTCGGGGCGTCCTGGACCCGGAGGACCTGGTCCAGGAGGCCTTCGAGCGGGCGTTGCCGGAGTTTGGCCAGCTGAAGGACCGGACGGAGGCGGCGTGCGCGGCCTGGCTGTGCACGACGATGACCAACCGGTTCCTGGACCACTGCCGGCGGCAGCGCACGGAGAGCCGGGGGCTGCCGCACCTGGCGCTGGTGCAGGACCCGCCGGTGACGGGGGACGCGGACCAGGAGAACTGGGAGCTGGTGGGCAACGACGCGTTCCAGGCGGCCATCGAGCAGCTCAAGCCGCACCTGAGGGACGCGTACAAGCTTCACGCGGCGGGCCACCGCTACCAGGCCATCGCTGAACATTTCAATGTTCCCGTGGGGACCGTGGGCAGCTGGCTGACGCTGGCGCGCCGGGACCTGAGGGAATTGCTGCTTCCGAGCGTCGCGGTGGCCCGGGAGCGGGGAGTCCAGTCATGAACGCGCATTGCACCCGGCTGCACCTCTTCATGGACGGCGAGCTGTCCGAGGCCGACGCCGAAGGGTTCCGGAACCACCTGCCGCGCTGTGCCGCCTGCGAGGGCGGCCTGCGGGACCTGCTCCAGCTGGAGCTGCTGGCGGCGCGGGCCCTGGGCGCGGGCGCGGCGGAGGCGCCGGCGGCGAAGCCGGGGGGCAACGTGGTGGCGCTGGGCGCGTGGGTGCGCCGCAACGCGCGCGTGGTGGTGCCGCTGGCCATGGCCGCCAGCCTCTGCGCCATGGTCGTGCCGCGCATGATGCCCGCCGCGGAGGTGCCGGCGATCGTCTTCCTCCAGAACCAGTCCACCCGTGAGCTGGAGGCGCGCCTGTCGGATCCGCGCGCGGACAATCACCGCCCCTACAGCCCCATGCGCGGCGGCGCGGAGGGCGCGGAGGCGGGGAAGGTGACGCTGCCCTTGCGTCCGCTGGCGGAGATGGAGGAGCGCAAGGACTTCCGCGGCATCGTCGCGGCCTACGTGCTGCACGGCCAGTGGCAGCAGGCGCAGGCGGTGCTGGCGCGCGAGCCCGCGTCGCTGGCGCGCGACATCGACCTGTCGGTGGTGGCGCTGCAGGACAACCGCTACCAGGACGCGCTGAGCCTGCTGGACACGGTGCTGCGGGCGGATCCGCGCAACCCGCAGGCGCTGTGGAACCGGGGGCTCGCGCTGCGCGGCCTGGGGCAGAAGGAGTCCGCCGCGCTCGCCTTCGACCAGGTGGCCGCGCTGGGCGAGCCGGGCTGGAGCGAAGAGGCGCGCAAGCTGGCGAAGGAGCTGCACGACGCCGTCCGCTGAAGCTCCCCTCGCGCGTGCGAGCGTCCACCACCGGGCGCTTTCGCGCGAGGCTTCGCCTCCGTGCTCGGGATGACGTGACAGGCTGCTGGGGTTGTCGGAGCACTCCAGGAGCCGCCCATGCCCGAGCCTTCGTCCCGCGCTTCCGCCGACTACGCGTCCATCCGCCGTGACTTCCGGTGGGAGCGACCGGCGCACTTCAACTTCGCCACGGACGTCATCGACCGGCACGCGGCCGAGCGGCCCCAGGCCCCCGCGCTCCAGTGGTCAGACGAGTCCGGGCGCTCCCAGCGCTTCACCTTCCAGGAGCTGAAGGAGCGCTCGCTGCACGCGGCGCGCTTCCTCGCCGGGCTGGGCCTGAAGCGCGGCGACCGGGCCTTCATCCTGATGCCGCGCGTGCCGGAGTGGTGGTTCCTGGTGCTGGGCTGCATCCGCGCGGGCATCGTCTTCATGCCCGGCACGCCCATGCTCACCGCCAAGGACATCCGCTACCGGCTGGAGGCCTCCGGCGCGAAGGCCGTCATCACCGACGGCAGCTGCCTGGACCGCTTCGAGGAGGTGCTCGGCCAGGCCCCCGGCGTGACGACGTGGGTGTCCACCGGCGACGCGCCGGCCCCGTGGACGCGCTACACGTCGGAGGCGCCGCCGGAGTCGCGGGCCACGGCGTTCCCGCCCACGCGCGCGGATGAGCCGCTGCTCATCTACTTCACGTCCGGCACCACCGGCATGCCGAAGATGGTGCTGCACACGCAGGCCAGCTACGGCCAGGGGCACCTCATCACCGGCCGCTACTGGCTGGCTTTGACGCCGGAGGACCGGCACCTCACGCTCAGCGACACCGGCTGGGCGAAGTGCGCGTGGGGCAAGCTCTTCGGCCCGTGGAGCGTGGGCGCGTGCAACGTCGTCTACGACTTCCGCGGCCGGTTCGACCCCGCGGGCTTCCTGAAGGTGCTGGAGCGGGAGAGGGTCACCACCTTCTGCGCGCCGCCCACCGCGTGGCGCGCGCTGGTGCTCCAGGACCTCAAGGCGGTGGACCTATCCTCGCTGCGCCACGCCTTGAGCGCGGGCGAGCCGCTCAACCCGGAGGTCATCCAGACGTGGAAGGAGGCCACCGGCCTGCACATCCGCGAGGGCTACGGCCAGACGGAGACGGTGGTCATCGTGGGCATCTTCCCCGGCATGGAGCCGCGCGTGGGCTCCATGGGCAAGCCGTCGCCGGGCTTCACCGTGGGCATCCTCGACGAGCACGGCAACGAAGTGGCGGACGGGCAGGAGGGCGACATCGCCGTGCGCGTGAAGCCGGAGCGCCCGGTAGGCCTGTTCGCGGGCTACCTCCACGACGACGCGGCCAACGCCGCCAGCAGCCGGGGGGACTGGTACCTCACCGGCGACCGCGCGGTGCGCGACGCGGACGGCTACCTGTGGTTCGTGGGGCGCTCCGACGACGTCATCAAGACGTCCGGCTACCGCGTGGGGCCCTTCGAGGTGGAGTCCGCGCTGATCGAGCACGCGGCGGTGGCCGAGTCCGCCGTCATCGGCGTGCCGGACGACAAGCTGGGCCAGCGCATCAAGGCGTACGTGCTGCTCACGCCGGGCCACGCGCCGTCCCCGGAGCTCGCGCGGGAGCTTCAGGACTTCGTGAAGAAGACCACGGCGCCCTACAAGTACCCGCGCGAGATCGAGTTCGTCACGGAGCTGCCCAAGACGGTGAGCGGGAAGATCCGCCGCGCCGAGCTGCGCGCCACCCAGAAGAAGTAGGGCGGCGCGCGAGCGGGCCGCGGGGCTACTTCAGCCAGTCCGAGTGCACGAAGCCGGCGTCGGGCTTGTCCCGGCGCTGGTAGGTGTGCGCGCCGAACGCGTCGCGCTGGGCCTGGGTGAGGTTCTGCGGCAGCTCCGGGCTGCGGTAGCTGTCCATGTACGCCAGGCTGCTGCTGAACACCGGCACGGGGATGCCCGCCTTCGTCGCGGCGCCCACGAACCTGCGCCACGCCGGGGCCAGCTTCTCCAGCACGGGCGCGAACGCCTCCGTCACCATCAGGTTGGGCAGCGTGGGCTGCTGCTGGAAGGCCTCGCGCAGCGGGGTGAGCAGCTTCGCGCGGATGATGCAGCCGCCCCGCCAGATGCGCGCCATCTCCGCCAGCGACACGCCCCACTTGTACTCGTCCGACGCCGCCTGGATGAGCCGCATGCCCTGCGCGTACGTCACCACGCGCGCCGCGTAGAGCGCGTCGTGCGCCCACCGGGCCAGGTCCTGCTGCTCCTCCGACGAGAGGGAGATGGCGGGGCCGTGGAGCTTCTTGCTCGCGGCCACGCGCTCGTCCTTGTGCGCGGACAGGTTGCGCGCGTCCAGCGCGGACGCGATGGAGGGCACCGGCACGCCCAGGTCCAGGGCCACCTGCACCGTCCACTTGCCCGTGCCCTTCTGGCCGGCCTTGTCCAGCACCAGGTCCACCAGCGGCTTGCCCGTCTCCGGGTCGCGCTTGCGCAGCACCTTGATGGTGGTCTCCAGGAGGAAGGACTCGGCGATGCCCTCGTTCCACTGGCTGAAGAGGTCGGCCAGGACGGCGGTGTCCAGGCCCAGGCCGCGGCGGAGCACGTCGTAGGTCTCCGCGAGCAGCTGCATGTCCGCGTACTCGATGCCGTTGTGCACCATCTTCACGAAGTGGCCCGCGCCCTCCGGGCCCACGTGGGTGACGCACAGGCCCTCTTCGCTGCGCGCGGCGATGGCCTCCAGCACCGGCTGCACCAGCGCGTACGCGTCCTTGGGGCCGCCGGGCATGATGGACGGGCCGTGGCGCGCGCCCTCCTCGCCGCCGGACACGCCGATGCCCAGGAAGTGGAGGCCCTTCTCCTTGCACAGCGCCTCACGGCGGCGCGTGTCCAGGTACCAGGAGTTGCCCGCGTCCATGATGACGTCGCCGGGCGACAGCAGCGGGAACAGCCGGCCCATCATCTCGTCCACGGGGGCGCCGGCGGTGATCATCAGGAGGACGCGGCGCGGGCGCTCCAGGCCGGCGACGAACTGCTCCAGCGCCGGGAAGCCCTGCAGGGCCTGCCTCGGGTTCTCCTGCTGGACCTTCTGGATGTTCTCCGGGTGGCGGTCCCACACCGCGACGCGGAAGCCATGGTCCGCGATGTTGAGGGCGAGGCTCGCGCCCATCACGCCCATGCCCGCCACGCCGAACTGCGCCGGCTTTGTCTGTGTGCTCATCGTTCCCTCCAGAGGGCCCGCCTCACCCGTGGGCGGCGGGGTCCAGCATCCACTGCGTGTTCGTCACGTGCGCCGCGGGCAGGGACCTGTCGCCCGCGAGCACCCGCCGCATGGCGTCCCGCTTGCCCGCGCCCGCCACCAGCCCCAGCACCGCCCCCGCGCCCTGGAGCACGGGGAAGGTCAGCGTCATCCGCCACGGCGGCGGCTTGGCGTGCTGCTCCACCGCGAGCACCCGCCGCGCGCGCTCCTGCAAGGCCGGGTGGCCGGGCATGAGGCTCGCGGTGTGGCCGTCCTCGCCCACGCCGAGGAGCACCACGTCCAGCCTCTCCGGCAGCGCCTGCTCGTAGTCGCGCGCGGCGGCGTCGTGGTCCGCGCGCTCGCCCTGCATGCGGAACACCTGCGCGTCCGGCAGCTCCAGCGGCTGGAGCAGCGACTGCTTCACCAGCAGGTAGTTGCTGTCCGGGTGGTCGGGCGGCACGAAGCGCTCGTCCACGAAGTACACGTCCACGCGCTCCCAGGGGAGCCGGTGGTCCGCGAGCAGCCGGTACGCGGGCCTGGGCGTGCTGCCGCCGGACAGCGCCAGGCTCACGCGGGGCTTCGCCGCGAGCGCCTTCTCCAACTCGCGCGCCAGCCAGTCCGCGGCCTCGCGGGCCAGCCGCTCGGGGGGGACGACGAGGGGCGGGCTCATAGCGGGGACCACCGCCGGCCGTTGCGCGCGGGCAGCGCGTCCGCGGCGTCGGGGCCCTTGCTGCCCTTGGCGTAGGTGTGGACCTGGCCGCCGGCGTCCGTCTCCAGCGCCTGGAGGATGGGCGTGATGTAGCCCCAGGCCTGCTCCACGCTGTCCTGGCGCGCGAAGAGGGTGGCGTTGCCGCGCATGCAGTCCAGCAGCAGCCGCTCGTACGCCTCCGGCACGGGCTTCTTGAAGCTCTCCGCGTAGTCCATGTCCATGGTGACGCCGCCGATGTTGACGTCCTCGCCGGGAATCTTGGACTCGAAGGACAGCGCGATGCCCTCGTGCGGCTGGATGCGCAGCGTGAGCACGTTGGGCTGGAGCCGCTGGCAGGTGGCGCCGCCGCCGCTGAACAGGCCGAGCGGCACCGTCTTGAAGTGGATGGACACCTCCGTCAGGCGCTTCTTCAGGTTCTTGCCCGCGCGCAGGTAGAAGGGCACGCCCTGCCAGCGCCACGAGTCGATGTTCAGCTTCATGGCCACGTAGGTGGGCGTGCGCGAGCCCTTCTTCACGCCCTTCTCGTCCTGGTAGCCCTCGTACTGGCCCACCACCACGTGCTGGGACACGTCGCTGCCCTCCACGGGGCGCAGCGCGCGGAAGACCTTGTTCTTCTCGTCGCGGATGTCCTCCGCGCCGAAGGACACCGGGGGCTCCATGGCGCACAGGGCCAGCACCTGGAGCAGGTGGTTCTGCACCATGTCCCGGATGACGCCCGTCTCGTCGTAGAAGCCGCCGCGGCCCTCCACGCCAATGGCCTCCGCCGCGGTGATCTCGACGTGGTCGATGTGCTGGCGGTTCCAGAGCGGCTCGAAGATGGCGTTGGCGAAGCGGAACACCAGGATGTTCTGCACCGTCTCCTTGCCCAGGTAGTGGTCGATGCGGAAGATCTGCTGCTCATCCAGCGCCGCGCCCAGCGTCTTGTTGAGGGCCTTCGCGCTCTCCAGGTCGTGGCCGAAGGGCTTCTCGATGATGAGCCGGCTCCAGGGCTTCTGGCGGGGCTGCTCCTCGCGCTGAATCAGCCCCGCGCCCGAGAGGCTCTGGATGATCTGCGGGAACGTGGAGGCCGGCGTGGCCATGTAATAGAGCTGGTTGCCGTCCGTCTTGTGGCGCCTGGAGATGTCCTGGAGCTTCCGGGCCAGGCGCTGGAAGGCCTCCGGGTCGTCGTAGCCGCCGGAGGCGGTCTCGATGGCCTCCGCGAAGCGCTTCCAGGCGGCCTCGTCGAGCGGCTGCGTGCGGGAGAACTTCTTCAGGCCCTCCCGCACGTGCTCGCGGAAGGAGGCGTCGTCCAGCTTGGAGCGGCTGAAGGCGACGATGGCGAAGTGCTCCGGGAGCAGGCCGGAGCGGGCGAGCTCGAAGAGGGCGGGGAATAGTTTGCGTTCGGCCAGGTCGCCCGTGGCGCCGAAGAGGACCAGGGTGCAGGGGTCCGGGCGCCCCGCGCTGAACACCGGCTCGCCTTCACGGGGATGGGTCTCGATGTGAACTCCCTGCGCGTCCATGCGGTTCTCCCTCCGGGTTCGCCGGGCACCTTAAGGCGCTAATCTGGCGGCCCTGCAAGCGCATTGCAGGAGAATGATGCGGGCCTGACGTCTTGCCTGCCCCGGAGCGTGGCCCTTCCCTCGGGCTCCCGCGTCGGGCTCCGTCGGGGAGCGCGCGGGCGGCCGGGCGTGAGCGGGGCGCGGGGAACATGGTACTCCTGGGCGCCATGACGACTCCTCCCGTGGCGCTCATCACCGGGGGCTCGCGCGGCGTGGGCCGCGCGGTCTCCCTGCGGCTGGCCCGTGCCGGCTACGACATCGTCTCCACGTACCGGCGGGACGCGGAGGCCGCGGCGTCGCTGGCGAAGGAGGTGGAGGCGCTGGGGCGGCGCTGCCGCACGGTCATCGCGGAGCAGCTGGAGCCCGCGAGCCTCCACGGCGTCTTCGACGTCATCCAGGAGGAGTTCGGCGGGCTGGACGTGTTCGTCGCCAACGCGGCGTCCACGGTGTTCACGCCGCTGATGCAGACGAAGCTGCACCAGATGGACAAGACCTTCAACGTCACGGTGAAGAGCTTCCTGCTGGGCGCGCAGCGCTCCGTGCCGCTGATGGAGGGGCGCAAGGGGCGCATCGTGGCGGTGTCCGGCATGGACTCGCGCATGCCGCTGCCGTTCCACGGCCTGCTGGGCGCGATGAAGGGCGCCATGGAGATCCTGGTGAAGTACCTGGCCGCGGAGCTGTCCGGCACGGGCATCCGCGTGAACGCGGTCAACCCGGGCTACATCGACACGGACTCCAGCCGCTTCTACATGGGCGACGCGTGGGGCGCCCTGGAGGCGAAGGTCCAGGAGCAGGTGCCCGCGGGCCACGTGGCCCACGTGGACGAGATCGCCCGCCCCATCGAGTGGCTGTGCTCGGAGGGCTCCGCCTACGTGAACGGCCAGACGCTGGTCGTGGACGGCGGCCTGGAGGTCAACTACGCGATGAACTTCACGGCGAACCTGACGCCTCCGGCGTCGCGCTGACCGGGCCGCTCCGCACGCATGCGCTACGTCGTCTCGCTGTGGTTCTTCGTGCTGTTCCTGGTCACCGCGCCCCTCCTCTTCACGTTGGGCGCGGTGCTGTTCGTGGTGGCGTACCCGCTGGACCCCGACCGACAGTGGCTGCACGCGCTGGTGTGCCGGTGGTGCCACGGGCTGTGGCTGCACGCCTCGCCCGGCTGGCGCGTGCGCGTGGAGGGGCGGGAGCTGCTGCCCAGGGGCCCGTGCGTCTACGTCGTCAACCACCAGTCGTTCGCGGACATCCTGGCGGTGATGGGGCTGTTCACGCCGTACAAGTTCGTGGCGAAGGCGTCGCTGTTCCGCACGCCGCTGGTGGGCTGGATGATGACGCTGCTGGGCTACGTGCCCATCGTGCGCGGCAGCTCCACGTCCATGGAGCAGCTGCTGGGCCCGTGCCGCCGGTGGCTGCGCAGGGGCATCCCGGTGCTCATCTTCCCGGAGGGCACGTACTCGCCCGGGGAGGTGCTGCCCTTCAAGCGCGGCGCGTTCCACCTGGCGCTGGAGGAGCACGTGCCGGTGGTGCCGGTGCTGGTGCGCGGCACGCGGGAGCTGGTGGACGGGGACGGGCCGTGGATGAGCCCGCGCGCCAACGTCACGGTGCAGGTGATGCCGGCGCTGCCGCCGGAGAGCTTCGGGCCGGACTCGGCGGCGCTGGCCGCGCGCGTTCGCGAGCAGTTCGTGCAGGCGCTCGCGCGGGCGGGGTGAGGGCCGCGCTCAGGCGTGCCCGGAGCCGGGCCGCTCTTCGTCCAGCGGGGCCTCCGCGTGCAGGGGCGCTTCCACGGGGCTCGTCGCGGGCAGCGCGGGCGCGGCCTCGGCGATGGCGCGGGTCAGGTCGTGGGGCGCGCGGAGCAGCGCCTCCAGCGCGGCCGGGCTCGCGGGGACGCCGCGCTGCTCCACCTGGAGCCAGCCTCCCTTGATGCTCACGCGGCGGTGGCCCTTGAGGCCCAGCAGGCGCTGCCGCACGCCTGGATCCAGGATGACGGGGCGCGCCTCCGGGGCCAGCCCCTCCACCTGGAAGGCCGCGTCCAGCTCCGCGTCGCCCAGCAGCTCCTCGCGCGGGGTGGCGGCGCCGGGGAGCTTGTCCTCGGGGCGCTCGTGCTCCAGCAGCAGGTCCGCCGGCAGCGCGCCCTCCAGGTCCAGCCGCAGCACCGTCACGGTGTGGCGCTTCTTTCCGCCCGCGCCCCGCTTGCCCGTGGCCAGCAGCAGCGGGCGCCCCTGATAGCGCCCCTGCACCTCCATGCGGCGCTCCGCGATGGAGAGGCCGTGCGCCTTCGCGAACGCCTCCCACGCGGCGCGCTGGCGGCGCTTGAGTTCGAACAGCGTGGCGAGGACCAGGGCGCCCAGGACGAGCAGGGACGCGAGGATGCCGAGCGGGGAGAAGACACCGGAAAGCATGACGGCGCATTGTGCACTGGCCTCGCGGCGCGTGGACCATCAATCCGACCGCGTGTGCACCGCCGCGCGCCGGGCAGGCTTGCGGCGTGGGTGCGTGGACCTGGGGAAGAGACGCCGCGCGAGCGCAAACGTGTGGAATCCCACGGGGCTCCGCGCTTCGCCGCGCCCGCGCGGAGTGCACGCGCGGCGCAGGGCCCCCATGCCGCGGGTGCGCCCCGCCGGGTCGTGCGGCCCGCGCGCGGGGGACTCCGTGGCGCGTGGGGCGGGGAGGACGGGACGCGTCGGGCAGGCCACGGCTGCAAGCGCGCGGAATGACGCCCTTTTTCGACAATGTCAGAGGGGGCGGGTAAGGGAGCGGGGGCTCGCCGCTTGGCGTCGGGGACGGGGCCGGGCGAGGCTGCCCGGCCCGCACCCGCCACCGGGCCACGAGGGAGGGTGAACGCCGGATGCGCCTGCTGCACACGTCGGACTGGCACCTGGGCCACACGCTGTATGACGTCTCGCGCGAAGCGGAGCACGCCGCGTTCCTGACGTGGCTGCTGGACACGCTGGAGTCCCAGGCGGTGGATGCGCTCCTGGTGGCCGGGGACATCTTCGACACGGCCAACCCCAGCGCGGAGGCGCAGGCGGCCTGGTACCACTTCATCGCGCGGGCCCGGCGCGCGCTGCCGAAGCTGGACGTGGTGGTGGTGGGCGGCAACCACGACTCCGCCGCGCGCCTGGACGCGCCGGATCCGCTGTTCCACGCGCTGGGCGTGCGCGTGGTGGGCGGCCTGCCGCGCCACCGGGGCGGGCTGGAGATGGAGCGGCTGGTGGTGCCGGTGCACGACGCGCGCGGCAGGGTGGGCGCGTGGGTGGCGGCGGTGCCGTACCTGCGGCCTTCGGACCTGCCCCCGGTGCCGGACGGCGAGGGGGACCGGCTGGTGGAGGGCGTGCGCTCCGTCTACTCGGAGGTGCTGGACGCCGCGCGCAGGCGGCGCAGGTCCGGGCAGGCGCTGGTGGCCATGGGCCATTGCTACATGACGGGCTCGGAGCTGTCGGAGCTGAGCGAGCGGAAGATCCTCGGCGGCAACCAGCACGCGCTGCCGGTGGACCTGTTCCCGGAGGATGTCGCGTACGCGGCGCTGGGCCACCTGCACAAGGCGCAGCGCGTGGGCGGCCGCGAGGGCGTGCGCTACAGCGGCTCTCCGCTGCCGCTGTCGCTGGCGGAGGCGCACTACCGGCACCAGGTGCTGGTGCTGGAGGTCGAGGACGGGGCGCTGACGCAGGTGCGCCCGCTGTCGGTGCCGCGCACCACGGACATGGTGCGGGTGCCGGCCCGGGACGCGGCGCCGCTGTCGGAGGTCCTGGAGCTGCTCGCGGCGCTGCCCGCGTGCGAGGCGGGGGCGCCGGAGGCGTCGCGGCCGTACCTGGAGGTCTGCGTGTCGCTGCCCCGGCCGGAGCCGGCGCTGCGCCACAAGGTGGAGAAGGCGCTGGAGGGACGGGCGGCGCGGCTGGTGAAGCTGACGCCCTTCTACACGGGCACGGGCGGGGCGCTGGCGGACGTGCGGCAGGGGCTGTCCCTGCGGGAGCGCACGCCAGAGGACGTGTTCCTCGCCCGGTATGCGCGGGACTTCAAGGAGGCGCCCTCGCCGGGCCTGCTGGAGGCGTTCCACGCGCTGCTCACGCAGGTGCAGGAGGACGCGTCGTGAAGATCCTGGCGATTCGCGGCAGCAACCTCACGAGCTTCGCGGGGGACTTCGCGCTGGAGCTGGACCGGGCGCCGCTGGACCGGCTGGGGCTGTTCGCCATCTCCGGCGCGACGGGCGCGGGGAAGAGCACGCTGCTGGACGCGCTGTGCCTGGCGTTGTTCGACCGCACGCCCCGGCTGGGCGGGCCCAGCAAGGTGCTGGTGGGGCGGGCGGACGAGGACGAGGAGGCGCGGTTGTCGGCCTACGACGTGCGCGGCATGCTGCGGCGCGGGGCGGGCAAGGGCCACGCGGAGGTGGACTTCCTGGGCAAGGACGGGCGGCGCTACCGGGCGCGGTGGAACGTGTGGCGCGCGCGCGAGCGCGCGGAGGGGCGCTTCCGGCCGCAGGAGCTGACCCTGACGGACGTGGTCTCCGGCCAGGTGTTCGGCCGCACCAAGGGCGAGGTGCTCCAGGCGATTCAGGAGCGGCTGGGGCTGTCGTTCGATCAGTTCCGGCGCTCGGCGCTGCTGGCGCAGGGGGAGTTCGCGGCGTTCCTGCGCGCGGACGCGAACGAGCGCGCGGAGTTGCTGGAGAGGATGACCGGCACGGAGGTCTACAGCCGGGTGTCCATCGCGGCGCACGAGCAGAACGCCAAGGAGCAGGAGGAGCTGAAGCGGCTGTCGCAGGGGCTCGCGGCCATCGCGCTGCTGTCGGACGCGGAGCGCGAGGGCGTGCGCGTCCAGCTGGGCGAGGAGGAGGCCGCGCGGGTCCGCGAGGAGTCGCGGCTGCGCGAGGCGGAGGCGGCCCTGTCCTGGTACGCGCAGCGCGCGGAGCTCGTGGGCCAGGAGCAGCAGGCCGAAAGCGCGGTGGCCAGGGCGGAGGCGGAGCGGGAGGAGGCGGCGCCTCGCGAGGCCCTGCTGGAGGCGGTGCGCGCGGCGGAGGGCTTCCGCGCGGTGGTGTCCGCGGTGGAGGCCGCGGAGCAGGGCTGCGTGAGGGCGGAGGCCGAGCAGCTGGAGCGGGCGTCGCAGGCGGAAGCGGCGCTCGCGGCGGCGGCGGCGCAGCGGCAGGTGCGGATGCAGGCGGAGGCCGCGCGCGCGGTGGCGCTGGAGGCGGAGGCCTCGGTGCGTCCGGCGCTGGAGGAGGCCGCGACGCTGGACACGCGCCGGGCGGAGGCGGAGCGCGAGGCCCGTGAGGCCGCGGAGCTGGCGAAGCAGGCGAAGGACGCGGAGACGTCGGCGCGCGAGGCGCTGGAGCAGGCGCAGGCGGCGGAGGCGAAGGCCCAGGCGCTGGTGGACGCGGCCGAGGCGTGGCGGGCGGCGCATGCGAGCTGGGAGTCCCTGGCCACGGAGTGGCCCCGCTGGCAGCGCGAGCTGGAGCGCTTCGCGGCGGCGCTGAAGGAGGAGCAGGGCGCGGGCGCGGACGCGGAGCGGCTGGGGAAGGACGCGGAGCGGCTGGGCGCCGAGGTCCAGGCGCGCCGCGAGGAGCACCAGGACGCGGTCGAGTCGGAAGCGCAGGCCCAGGCCCTGGCGACGCACGCGGAGGCCGCGCTGGGCGAGGACGGCGGCGCGGCGCGGCGGGCGCTCCGGGAGGCGCTGCTGGCGCGGCAGGAGGCGCTGGGGGCGCTGGCGCTCGCGGGCGAAGGCGCGCGGGCGGAGGGCGCGGCGGAAGGCGACGCGGCGTCGGAGGTGGCGGCGCACCGCGAGGCCTCCGCGTGCGCGGCGGAGGAGGCGAAGGACGCGGCGGCGCGGCGGGCGGCGCAGGAGGCGATGCTCCACGAGGCGCGCCGTGCGCAGTCGCGCGCCGAGGCGACGCAGGGGCTGGCGTCGCACCGGGCCGCGCTGCACGACGGGGAGCCATGTCCGCTGTGCGGCGCGCTCGAGCACCCGTATGCCCGCGAGGCTTCCGCGCTGGAGGGGCTGGTCGCGGAGGCCGCGGCCCGGGTGCTGGAGCTGGAGTCGGCGCGCGACGCCGCCGCGGAGCAGGAGAGCGCGGCGCGCGTGCGGCAGGCGACCGCGGACACGGCCGCGACCCAGGCTGAAGGCAGGCGCGACACGGCGGCCCGCAAGCGCGCGGGGCATCGCGAGTCCTGGCGCGCGGCGCGCGAGCGGTGGAGCCGCGCGGCGCTGCCCTCGGAAGCCAGTGCCTCGAGCGTCACCCCACCGGGCTCCCCCAGCGCCGCGCCCCCCGAGGACGCGGAGGACTCCACGGCGCAGCCGTGGCTCCGCGCCGCGCAGGAGGCCGTGCGCGCGCGGCTTGCGACCCTGCGCGAGGAGGAGGCCTCCGCCGAGATCCGGGCCGGCGCCGCTCGCGAGGACCGGGCCCTGCTGGAGACCCGGCGCGTCCGGCGCGAAGGCGCGGCCGAGGCCCTCCGCAAGGCCGAGGACGCCCGGTCCCGCGCGGCCCAGGCCCACCGGGAGGCGCTGCTGCGCCGGGACACCGCCCGCGACGCCCGCCAGCGCGCCCTCGCGGAGGTGGCCCCTCCGTTCGCCGCCGAGGTCTCCTGGGAGGTCAAGCTCGCCGCGGACCCCGCGCGCTTCCAGGGCCGCTGCCTGGAGCGCGTGACCCGGTGGCGCGAGAAGCTCGCGGAGCTGGAGGACTCCCGCAAGCGCCTCGATGCGCAGCAGGGCTCGCGCGCCCGTGAGGAGGTCCGCCTCCAGGCCCGACTCGAGGATGCACAGACCGCCGCGCGGCGCGCGAGCCTCAAGGACGCGGCCCTCCAGGACGCCGCCCGCGCCCGCGCCCGGCTGCTCCAGGGCCGCCCCACGCAGGAGGTGCGCGCGGAGGTCCAGGCGCGCGTCGACGCCGCCCAGGTCACCTACGAGCGCGCCCGCGAGGACTCCGAGGCCCTCCAGCAGGCGGAGAAGGTGGCCACCGCCCGCGCCGAGGACGCCGTGCGCCTGCGCGCCGAGGCCGCCCGCGCCCTCGACAATGCCCAGGCCGTCCTCGCGGAGCGCCTCGCCGGCCACGGCACCACCCTGGAGCAGCTCAAGGCCCTGCTGTCGCGTGGCGCCGCCTGGTGCGACGCGGAGGCCCGCGCGCTCGATGCCCTGCGCGAGGCCGTGGCCCAGGCCCGCGCCGTCCTCGCGGAGCGCCGCGAGCGCCGCGTCCGCCACGAGGCCTCGGGGCTTCCCGCGCTCGCGGAGGGGGACGTCGCGGCGCTCTGCGAGCGCCTGCGCACCGACGTGGAGGTGCGCCGCCGCGCAGAGGCCCTGCTGCGCGCGAAGCTGGACTCCGACGACGCCGCCCGCGCGCGCCACGGCGCGGAGGCGCGGGCCCTGGAGCAGCGCCGCGCCGACGCGGAGGTGTGGAAGACGCTGGGCGACCTCATCGGTTCGCACGACGGCAAGAAGTTCAAGGTCTTCGCCCAGAGCCTCACCCTGGACGCGCTGCTGCTGCACGCCAACGCGCACCTGCGCGAGCTGGCCCGCCGCTACCGCCTGGAGCGCGTGCCCGGCCACGACCTGGACCTCCAGGTGGTGGACGGCGACATGGGCGACGAGGTCCGCAGCGTGGCCAGCCTCTCCGGCGGCGAGAGCTTCCTCGTGTCGCTGGCGCTCGCGCTGGGCCTGGCCTCGCTGTCGTCGGAGACGACGCAGGTGGAGACCCTCTTCATCGACGAGGGCTTCGGCACGTTGGATCCGGAGACGCTGGAGGTCGCGCTGGCCACGCTCGACGCGCTCCAGGCCACCGGCCGCCAGGTGGGCATCATCTCCCACGTGAGCGGGCTCGCGGAGCGCATCGGCGTGCAGGTGCGCGTGGTGAAGCAGGGCGGCGGCCGCAGCAAGCTCGTCGTCGAAGGCGACGCGGGGCTCGTCGTGCCGTCGGGCCAGCAAGAGGTGGCCTGACGCCTCAGCCCGCCACCGGCTCCGCGCCCATCAGGCCGCGCACCACCGCGGCCACGGCCAGCGGCGTCGCCACGCGGTCATCGCTCAGCGGCGCCAGCGCCCGCGCGAACTGCTCCGCGGAGGAGAAGCGCTGCGACGGGTGCGGCGCGAGCGCCCGGTCCAGCACCAGCGCCAGCGGATCCGACACCCCCGGCGCCACCATGCGCACGGGCGTCACCCGCAGGCCCCGGATGGAGGCCTCCACCTCCTCCGACGTCCCTTCCGGATAGGGCGACTCCAGCGACAGCAGCTCGTACAGCAGCACCGCCGCCGCCCACAGGTCCACCGCCACGGAGACCTCGCCCGCCAACAGCTCCGGCGAGCGGTAGTTCTGCTTGCCCACCCGCCGCGGGTCCACCTCCAGGCCCGCGCGCGAGCGGGCCGCGCCGAAGTCCGCCAGCTTCACCTCGCCGCCGCGCGACAGGAGCACGTTGTGCGGGGACACGTCGCAGTGCACCACCGCCAGCGGCAGGCCCTTGGAGTTGGTGGCCGTGTGCGCGTACGCCAGCGCCTCCAGCACGTGGCGCACCATCATCACGGAGAGGTCGATGGGCAGCTCGATGCGCCGGCGCCGGCACTGCGCCAGCACCTTCCCCAGGTCCGTGCCGTCCACCAGCTCCAGCGCCAGGTAGGGCCCGTCCGCCAGCTCGCCGTACTCCCGGAAGCCCACGATGTGCGGGTGCGCCAGGCACCGCGCCAGCTCCGCCTCGTGCAGCAGCTGATCGCGCGCCTCCGGGTCCCTCAGGCGCTCCGGCCGCACGCGCTTGAGGGCCACCTCCTCGCCCGCGTGGAGGCCCTGGAGCATCCGCGCGCGGAACACCTCCGCGTTGCCGCCGCGCCCCAGCCGCGACAGCAGCTGGAAGCGGCCCAGGTCGCGCGGCCACCCCGGCGTCTGGCCCTCCTCCAGCGTCATGCCTTCTCTCCGGCCAGGCTCGCGAGGTACCCGTCCAGCGTCGCCGCGAAGGTGGCGTCGTCGCTCAGGAAGGCCAGCCCCACGCCCCCCGTGTACGGCGCGTCCACCACGTGCACCACCAGCGCCTCGCCCTGGAGCCGCTGGCCGTTGGGCAGCTTCACGTCCACGGTGACGACGCTGTCCTGCGGCGGGCGGTGCGCCGTGCGCACGAAGAGGCCCCCGTTGCTGATGTTCAGCGCGTGCTCGCGCACGAAGTCCAGCTCCGTGCGGAACTCCATCTCCAGCTTCACCGCGAAGCGCGGGGCCCGGCGCTGGGGCTCATCCCTGGGCGAGGACGGCGCGGGCTCCGGCGCGCCCGCGGCGGGCGCGGACGGCGGTGCGGGCGCGAGGCCGGACGGCGGCGCGGCCGGGGGGGTGCTCGCGGTGGGCAGGGGGCCTCGCGCGGCCAGGGCCTCCAGGTGCTGCCGCAGCTCCTGCGCGGCCTGCGCGCGCTCGTTGCCGGCGAAGGGCGTGCCGCCCGCGAGCGTGCGCGAGCGCAGCGCGTCCCGCTCCGCCTTGGGCAGGCGCCACAGCTCCACGAACGTGCCGCCGCTCTTGCGCACCTCCTCGCCCAGCCGCTCCACCGCCGCGCGCGGATAGCCCGGCACCTCCACCTTCACCTCCAGCGCGCCGGCGTCGTCGCGAAACGCCACCAGGAGCTGCATCGACTGCGCGGACGGCAAGAGCGCGCTCAATCCCTCCACCACGGCCGCCGCCTTCTCGGGCGAAGCCGCTTCCCCCCATACCGCCGCAAGACCGAACACAGGCACGGGGCGGACGATAACCGAGCCCTCCTGGCCCCCGTAAAGACAGTGCAGTCGGAAACAGGCCATAGCGCTGAACGCCAAATTTACGAATGGCGAATGACCTCTCCATCCCAGGGCGTACCTACATCGGAATCAGACGCGCCTCCCTCTATGCTGCGGGTGTTCTCCGTAACCCCCCTTCCCGGAGTGCAGACCCGTTATGCGCAATTGGATCCGACTCTTCTCCGGCACGCTGCTCGCCGCCACGCTCATGGCGGGCTGCGGTGGCACCGACCCGGACCCTGGCCCTGGCCCTGGCACTGACCCCAACCCCACCAACGACGGAGGCTCCGACGCCGGCATCGACGCGGGCTTCGACGCCGGCTACGTCGAGGACGCCGGCGTCATCGTCGACCCGGATCCCGATCCCGGCGAAGTCGACACCGACCCGTATGATCCGAACAACGCCACGAAGGACTCGGACTGTGACGGCCTGACGGACCAGGAGGAGTTCTCCACGGTCTACACCGGCGGCCTGAAGACGAATCCCGGCCTGCGCGACACGGACGGCGACGGCATCCGCGACGGCGTGGAGGTGGGCCGCACGTCCAGCGTGGACCCCAACTGTTCCTTCTACCCGGACCTGGACCCCAGCACGCGCACCTCGCCGGTGAAGGCGGACACGGACGACGACGGGCTGCCGGACGGCCTGGAGGACGCCAACCGCAACGGCAGGCGCGACGCCACGGAGACGGACCCCAACACCGCGGACTCCGACGGTGACGGCCTCCCGGACGGCGAGGAGGACGCGAACAAGAACGGCTCGGTCAGCCCGGGTGAGACGGACCCGCGCCTGCGCGACACCGACGGCGACGGCCTGCCGGACGGCCTGGAGAAGCAGACGGGCACGGATCCGCTCAAGCCGGACTCGGACGGCGACACCTGCTCGGACGGCGCAGAGGACGTGAACCACAACGGCAAGGTGGACCCGGGCGAGACGGATCCGCGCAAGGCGGACTGCGCCGCGTCCATCCCCGACGCGGACTTCGACGGCATCCCGGACGCCGTCGAGATCGCCACCGGCACCAACCCGAACAACCCGGACACGGACGGCGACGGCGTGGCGGACGGCGTGGAGGACACGAACAAGAACGGCCGCGTGGACTCCGGTGAGACGGATCCGCGCCTGACGGACACCGACTGCGACGGGCTCCAGGACGGCGCCGGCCGCGACGGCTTCCTCGGGGAGGACCCCAACTCCAACGGCCAGGTGGACCCCGGTGAGACGGACCCCACCAACCCGGACACGGACGGCGACGGCCTGCTCGACGGCGTGGAGCGCGGCGTGACGACGGCCGCGGCCCCGCGCAACAACTGCGGCTACGTGGGCGACGCGGACCCCGCCACGAAGACGGACCCCAACAAGGCGGACACCGACGGCGACGGCATCCCCGACGGCGCGGAGGACTCCAACCAGAACGGCCGCGTGGATCCGGGCGAGCTGAACCCGCTGGACCCCAAGGACGGCGCGTCCACCACGCCCGCGGGCAAGGCGTGCAGCGTGCAGAACCTGCGCACCGTGACCTTCAAGGAGGACAGCGGCGCGGACATGCGGCTCGCGCTGCCCAACACGTTCAAGAGCGCCAACCTCATCAACCTGAAGGCCAACGGCCAGACCGTGGGCGTGCTGGGCTACGACGACACGAAGCAGGTGACGTTCATCGCCTACAAGCGCGCTCAGGTGGGCAGCTCCACCACGCCCTCGGCCGACGAGTCGGGCATTCGCACCGGCACGGGGCTCCTGGCGCCGGCGGACGTGGAGTTCACCCAGACGTTCACCACCTGGGACGGCTTCCCAGCGGCGGTCTCCCGCTACGCGCTGGCCGGCACGGCGGATCTGAAGACGTTCACCAACTCGCTGGCGCGGCAACTGGTGCCCTCCAGCACGGAGGCGCTCGGCGGCACGGCCGGCATCAGTGGCCCGTTCAAGATCCAGGCGCAGTACGTGCACCGCTCCAACCAGAGCGTCGTGGTGGTGCTCGCCATCACCCCGGCGGCCCGCTACAACGAGGCGGGCAGTCTCTTCACGACGGCGGACACGGCGGGCGGCTCCGCGCTGGCGCAGTTCGGTGACGCGGACGCGGTGCAGTGCGAGGTCTTCACCGGCAACACGGCCGTGGTGGACTTCCTCTTCGTGGTGGACGACTCCGGCTCCATGGCGTCGTCGCAGACGTCGCTGGCGAACGCGGGCACGGCGGTGGCCAACAAGCTGGGCAACGCGACGTTGGACTGGCGCGTGTCCATGGTGACCACCAGCTACACGGTGGGCAGCAGCGCCAACCGCAACGTGCTGCGCCCCTTCACCACCAACATCGACCAGTTCAAGGCATGGCTGACCCAGAACGCGGTCTGTCACAACAGCGTGTGCGCCGTGAAGGGCGGCACCACGCAGAACCCGACGTACACGCCGCTGGCCAACACCACCTGCACGGCGGACACCAACTGCTGGGTGGGCCTGAAGGGCGACGGCAGCGAGCGCCCGCTGGAGGCCGCGCGCAAGGCCATCAACGACATGGCCGCGTCCACGGGCGGCGCGGAGACGAAGATCCGTCCGGGCGCCAAGGTGGTGGTGGTCATCCTCACGGACGTGAAGGACCAGTCCACGGACACGGTGGCCAACTACTCGGCGTACTTCCTCAACACCGGCACCACGTCCGGCACCACGAGCAACCCCACGGGCCAGCCCATCCAGGTGCACGGCATCATCTGCCCGCCAGACGGCGGCCAGTGCTACTCGGGTGAGGACAACACCAACCCGCGCCACCTGGACGTCATCCAGGCCACGGGCGGCGTGTCCGGCAGCATCCGGGACAACACCTCCATCACGAACACCATCAACGCCATCGTGGACAGCGTCATCGCCTCCGTGGGCTACAAGACGCTCAAGCCGCCGATTGGCGCCTCGCTGAAGGTGGCGGTGGCGGAGGTGGTGGATCCGGCCGCGTGCCCCAGCATCGGGGACCTGCCGCGCAGCCGCACCAACGGCTTCGACGTGGACGGCATCAACCGCACCGTGTCCTTCTACGGCGCGTGCCGTCCGAAGCAGTCCGGCGTGACGCAGGCGGCGGTGTCCTACCGCTACTGGATCGACCGCACGACCAAGCCGGACGGCAACCCGCCGCCGTGCGCGTCCGACACGCAGTACTACGACCCGAACGACCCCGACTTCTGCGCCGGCAAGCTCGTCTGCAACCGCACCACGGACAAGTGCGAGTGCCCGGCGGACTGCGGCGGCACGGCGCCCGCAGGTCAGGTGTGCAACACGGACCGCGCGGTGTGTGACTTCACCTGCGCGCCGGACTGCGGCGGCACGTGCGGCACCTTCGAGACGTGCAACACGAACTCCTGCTCGTGCAGCTGCGTGCAGTCCGCGACCTGCGCGGCGGGCTACAAGTTCGACAACAACGCCTGCGGCTGCGTCTGCGACACGGGCGCGCTCGACTGCGGCACCGGCTTCGGCGCCAACGCGGAGCTGTGCGCCTGCGTCTGCAAGCCGGACTGCGGCGGCTGCGCGCCGGGCTTCACCTGCAACGTCAGCGCGTGCGTCTGCGAGAAGCCCATCGGCTAGGCCCGAATGAAGACGCGCTCCCGGTGCCTCATGGGCCGGGAGCGCGGCGGTGACCTCGAAGCCCCCGCCTCCGCGACGCCCCCTCACGGGGGAAGCGGGCCGGGGGCTTCTTCCTGCCGCGTGGCTACTTCACCGGCGCCAGGCTCGCCGGCGCGCTGGCGGCGCGGTACACGGGGTAGAGGCCCAGGCGCTCGTCCCAGGACGGGTGGCGCTCGGCGAAGAAGCGCAGGCGGGCGCGCGGATCCCTGGCGAAGGCCGGGTCCTTCAGCCGCTCCTGGAAGGCGGCCTTCACGCCCGCGTCCTTCTCCAGCAGCTCCCGGGCGAAGGGCTCCAGCACGTAGTCCTCGATGTATTCCTTCTGCTCGAAGTGGGCGTTGAAGAAGCCCCACGTCAGCAGCGAGTCCGGCCCCGCGGGCTCGAAGAGGTGCGCCACCAGCTCCACGTTCTTCTGCGCCACCGGCACGTAGAGCGTGCCCGCGGGCAGGTCCTGCGTGTCCGGCCTCCACCCGCCCTTCGCGGTGAGGCCCTGGTGGCTCTCGTTGGAGCGCGCCTGGAACTGGAAGTCCGTCGCGCGGAACGACTCCACCTTCGCGGCGGGCACCGCGCGGGTGAGGCGCTGGAACGCGATGCCGTGCGCGGTCAGCTTGGGCGCGACCCACGCGGCGTGCGCGGCGGACACCAGGTAACCGCCCGCGGGCAGCGTCGCGGTGACGGCGGGCTGGATGTCCGGCGCGTATGGCACCTTCCAGGTCTGGGGCTTCGTGTCGTCGTAGCGGATGGACGGCTGGCCGGAGACGTCCGACGGCAGGCGCTCGTAGGCGTAGCCCTTGAACTCGATGGCCTCGCGCCGGGGCGTGTTCTCCCAGCCGAGCACCACCTCGCGCACCTGGCCGGAGGTGGCCTTCTGGTCCTCCGCCTTCACGGCGGCCAGGAGCGCGGCGCCGTCGCGGGACACGAGCCGCAGGAGGCCCTCCAGCACGTCGCGCGTGGCCTTCACGCGCTCGGCGTAGCTCTTCCAGGAGTGCGTCTCCACCAGCACGCCGAAGCGGTGGTGGACGGACCAGAAGGCCTGGCTGAAGCGCGGCGGGGGGACGCCGTAGGCGAAGCCGCTGGTGGGGTCGTCGTCCTTGAGGAAGGACGGGTAGAAGCGCAGCGGCTGGTGTCCCTGGGCGGTGAGGCCGCTGAAGAGCTCGTCCACCAGCTTCACGCCCCGCTCGCGCAGCGCGGGCGGGCCGGACTGCTGGGGCTCCAGGCTCACGGACACGTCGGGCTCGAACTTGGCGCCGTCCGTGACGTGCAGGTCCACGTACACGAGCGGGTCCCACGCGTTGAGGTACCGGAGCATCAGCACCATCTCCGGCGCGTCCGCCTTCACGTAGTCGCGGTTGAGGTTGAGGTTCTGCGCGGTGACGCGGAAGCCCATCTCCTCCGGGCCCACCTGGTTGGGGCGGTGGTTGGGGTTGAAGCGCTCGTGGCCGTCCACGTTGAAGACGGGGACGAAGACGGCGGTGACGTTCTTCAGCAGGTCCGGCGCGGAGGTCCGGTGCTGGAGCGCGTCGCGCAAGAGCCAGAAGCCGGCGTCCTTGCCGTCGATCTCCCCCGCGTGGATGCCGCCCTGGAAGAAGACGACGGGCCGCCCCTTCTTGCGCGCGGCGTCCGCGGTGAGGGTGCCGTCCGGGCTGACGACGAGCGCCACCATCGGGCGGCCCTCCGGCGTGGTGCCCAGCGTGTCGCAGCGGGCCTTGCCGGGGAACGCCTTGGGGAAGGCGCGGCAGAGGCGCTCCGCCTCCGCGTAGCGGCCGGTGCGCTTCCAGCCGCTCTGCTCGGAGACGGTGGTGAGGGGGGGAGGGGCCTGCGTGAGGACCAGCGCGGCGAGGGTGGGCAGGAGCATGGGGGCTTGAGACCACAAGCCCCGCCAGCGCTCAACCGTGCCGCACGGTGTGTGTACCGCCCACGGGCAGCACGTGAACGCGGTCGCGCGGCCAGCCCCGGCGCAGCCACTCCGCGTCCAGGCGGACGGGCGGCTCGTCGAGCGGCTCGTCCGTGAGCTTGAACGTGCCCCAGTGCATGGCGAAGAAGGCCAGCGCGCCCAGGTCCTCGAAGGCCTGCACCGCCTCCTCCGGGTTCATGTGCTGCAGCCGCATGAACCACGCCGGGTCGTACGCGCCAATGGGCAGGAGCGCCGCGTCCAGCCTGGGGAAGCGCGCGCCAATCTCCTTGAAGCCCTGGAAGTAGGCGGTGTCGCCGGAGTGGTAGACGCGCGCGCTGGAGCCCTCCACCACGAAGCCGCCCCAGAGCATCTCGTTGGCGTCGTGGAGGCCGCGGCGGCTCCAGTGCTGGGCCGGCACGTAGTGCACGCGCACGGGCCCCACCTGGGTGGACTCCCACCAGTCCAGCTCGTGGAAGGCCAGGCCCTGGCCCTGGAACACCGGCGCGTGGCCCAGGCCGGTGACGATGCGGGCGCCCACCTGCTTGAGCGTGGGCAGGTCCAGGTGGTCGTAGTGGTTGTGGGAGACGAGGCTCGCGTCGATGCGCGGCAGCTTCTCCACCGGGACGCCGGGCGGCACGTTGCGGCGGATGACGACGTTGATGGCGTCGCGCAGCACCGGGTCGATGAGCAGCGACACGCCGTCCAACTGCACCAGCCAGCTGGCGTGGCCCAGCCAGGTCAGGCGGGCGCCCTCCCCCGGCGCGGGCGGGGTGGCGAGCACGGCCAGGTCCGGCTCCACGCGCGGCACCACGGCGCGCGCGGGCGAGCTGCGGCGCCTGCCCACGAGCTTGTCCGTGACGGCCCACTTGAAGACGCGGGTGAAGGGCTGCGGTCCGCTGCCATCCAGGTTCTTGAAGCGCATCGCCATGAGTGGCTCCCGGCAACGGGTGTCCCCCAAGGATGGGCCCGCGCCGCCTCGCCCGAGTCATGCTCGGCAGGAGGGGAGGGGCGCAAGGGGAATGCGTCCCTTCCAGGGGCTGGCGGGGACGCGCATATAAACCCTCCCATGGGACCTGTCTCCGGCACCACGACCCGCAGGGTGCTGCTCGCGTTCGGGGCGCTGGTGGCGCTGTTCGCGGCGGCGTCGGGCTATGCGCTCGGCCGGCTGGCGGACATCCACGAGGGCACGCGGGCGCTGCGCGAGGCGGGCGGCCGGGCGCGCGAGGCGCGCGAGCTGGCCACGGCGGTGCGGGACCAGTACGCGCACCTGGCGCACACCATCATCCTGGGCAACGACAGCCACCGGCGCTTCCACGCGGAGGCCCGCGCGCGCGTGGAGGCGCTGACGCTCAGGCTGGCGGAGCACGCGCGCGACGCGGAGGGGCGCGCGGCGGTGGCGGACATCCAGGCGTCGGGCGACGCGCTGGACGCGCTCTACCGGGACACGCTGCTGCCGGCGGTGCTGGCGAAGGACGCGGGCGCGGTGGAGGCGGCGCATGGGCGGGCGCTGGAGTGGGTGTCGCGCATCCAGGCGCGGGTGGACGCGCTGACGGCGGACTCGGACGCGTCCATGGCGGCCTTCGAGTCGCACGTGGCCACGGTGGAGCGCGACAGCTTCCGCTGGGCGCTGGTGCTGCTGGGCGGGGCCACGCTGTTCGCGGCCGGGGTGGGCGTCTACATCGGCAACTCGGTGGCGCGGCCGGTGGCGCGGCTGTCCGAGGGCGCGGCGCGGCTGGCGCGCGGGGACCTGGACGTGCGCATCCCGGAGGACGACCCGGGGGAGCTGGGCCACCTGGCCGCGCAGCTCAACCGGATGACGGGGGCGCTGCGCGAGCACCAGGCGCGGCTCGTCCAGCATGAGAAGCTGGCGGGCATCGGCCGGCTGGCGGCGGGCGTGGCGCACGAAATCAACAACCCGCTGGGCGTCATCCTCGGGTACGTGCGGCTGTTGCAGCGGCGGGCGGAGGGCGCGCTCGCGGAGGACCTGCGCGTGGTGGAGGAGGAGGCGGTGCGCTGTCAGGACATCGTGGAGGGGCTCCTGGACCTGGCGCGTCCGGGGCGCGGGCCCCGGGCGCCGGTGGCGCTGCGCGACGCGTGCGAGGAGGTCGTCTCCCGCCTGCGCGAGGCCGCGCGCCTGGGGACGGTGGCGGTGGACGTGCGGGGCGAGGGCGCCGCGTGGGCCCAGGCGCCGCGGCTGCGGCAGGTGCTGCTCAACCTGGTGAAGAACGCGGCGGAGGCCGCGGGCGAGGGAGGCCGGGTGGAGGTGTGCATCGCGGTGGCCGCGGACGGAGGCGCGCGCGTGGCGGTGTCGGACTCCGGGCCCGGGGTGACGGCTGAAGCGCGGGCCCAACTGTTCGAGCCCTTCTTCACCACGAAGCCCTCCGGCACGGGGCTGGGGCTCGCGGTGAGCCAGGCCATCGCGGAGGCGCACGGCGGCCGCATCGACGTGGACACGGGGCCCCTGGGCGGCGCGCGCTTCACGCTGTCGCTGCCCGCGCCCTCGCGCGAACAGGAGGCCGCGGCATGAGCGGCGCGAAGCCCTCCGTCCTCGTGGTGGACGACAAGGAGAACATGCTCAAGCTGTTCGCGCGCATCCTCGGGGACGCGTACGCGGTGACGACCGCGCCCGACGGCGCCCGGGCGCTGGCGCTGCTCTCCGCGCGCGCGTTCGACGTGGTCGTCACGGACATCCAGATGCCCGGCGCGGACGGCTTCACGGTGCTGCGCGAGGTGAAGCGGCGCGCGCCGGACACGGAGGTCGTCCTCGTCACCGCCTACGCGAGCATCCCCAAGGCCGTGGAGGCCATCAAGGAAGGCGCCTACGACTACCTCTCCAAGCCCTTCGACCCGGACGAGGTGGCCCTGGTCGTCGCCCGGGCCCTGGAGCGCCAGCGCCAGCAGCGCGACGCCGGCGAGCTGGCCGCCCGCGTGGCGCGCATGCCGGACTTCCACGGCCTGCGCGGCACCAGCCCCGCGCTCCAGAAGACGCACGCGCTGCTCGCGCAGGTGGCGGCGCGGGACCTCCCCGTGGTGCTCACCGGCGAGACGGGCACCGGCAAGGAGCTGGCCGCCCGCGCGCTGCACCGCGAGAGTCCCCGCCGCGACAGGCCCTTCGTCGCGGTGAACTGCGGCGCGCTGCCGGCGGAGCTGGTGGAGAGCGAGCTCTTCGGCCACGCGAGGGGCGCCTTCACCGGCGCCACCGGCGCGAAGGCCGGCCTCTTCGAGGAGGCCCACGGCGGCACGCTCTTCCTGGATGAGGTGGGCGACCTGCCGCTGCCCGTGCAGGTGAAGCTCAACCGCGCGCTCCAGGAGAAGGAGATCCGCCGCGTGGGCACCACCACGCCGGTGACGGTGGACGTGCGCGTGGTGGCGGCGACGCACCGGGATCTGGCGGCGGAGGTGGCCCGGGGGCGCTTCCGCGAGGACCTCTTCTACCGGCTGGACGGCGTGACGGTGCGGATGCCCGCCCTGCGCGAGCGCCGCGAGGACATCCCGCTGCTCGCCCTGCACTTCCTCGGCGCCGCGCGAAGGCCGGAGCTGGAGGGCTTCACGCCCGAGGCCTTGCAGGTGCTCGGCGCCGCGCCCTGGCCGGGCAACGTGCGGCAGCTCCAGAACGCGGTGGCGCGCGCGGCGGCGGTGGCGGCGGGCCCCCGCGTCACCCCGGAGGACCTGCCGCCCGAGCTCACCTCGGCGCGCGCCCCCGCAGCCCCGGGGCCGCTGACCGCGGAGGCGCTGGCCCGGCAGCCCTACCGCGAGGCGGTGGACCGCGTGCGCGACGCCGTGTCGCGCGACTACCTCGCCGCGCTGATGCACGAGTTCTCCGGCAACGTCACCCACGCGGCCGAGCGCGCGGGCATGGAGCGCGAGAGCCTGCACCGCCTGCTCAAGCGCTACGGCGTCCGCACGGAGGACTTCAAGCGCGGCGACTGACGCCTCAGCGCGGCTCGTGCTCCGCGAGCACCTTGTCCAGGGCCTCGGCCTGCTGGCGGACGTCCGGGTCGGTGTCCTTCGCGGCCTTGGCCAGGTGGGTGCGGGCCTTGGCGGCCTCCGTCTTCGCCAGGGCCATGGCCATACACAGGTTCGCCTTCGGGTGGTCGGGAGCTGCCTCCAGCGCGGGCTTGAGGAGCTCCGCGGCCTGGGCGTCCTCCTGCTTCTCCAGGTGGAACATGGCCAGCACGCAGGCGGGCTCCGCCGCCGAGGGCTGACGCTTCAGCGCCTCCTGCAGGAGCTCCGTGGCGAAGCCGCGCTGGTTGTGTCCGTCCATCGCGAACGCCATGGCCTGGAGCTCCTCCACGGTGGCGTCGCCCTGCTGCTTCGCCTGCTCCACCAGCCGCTGCGCGTTCTCGAAGTTGCCGGCGCGCAGTTCCTTGATTCCTTCGGAATACGGGTAGCTCTTCACGGTGTCTCCCAGTGCACCACGCGGTGCGTTGCACGCATTCTGCGCGACTTTGGGCGGGGGGCCGCAACTTTGGGGCTGCGGTTTCCGAAAAATCGAGAAGACTTCTCCCCCAGGCCCCCCATGATCATCCGCAACTCGCCCGTCCGCCAGCCGCTGACCTCCGGTCCGGAGACCTCCACCGCGCGCCCTGCCGCCGCCGCCCCGCGCAACGAGGTGAAGGATTCCTTCTCCTCCGGCACCGCCGCCGCCCAGCGCACGGGCGCCGTCACGAGCGGCCCCCCGGGGGACCACGGCAAGCTGATGAGCGAGTACCTCACCGGCGCGCGCCCGCCCCCGGCGGACTTCGAGCAGGTGATGGGCTACAAGCCCTACGCCATCCAGACGCCGCACGGCCAGCGCATGCAGGATCCGCTTGGCTACGCGTCGGTGCCCGGCAAGATTGGCCCGGTCGAGGAGTTCGACAAGGCGGCCAAGACGCACGACTACGGCTACGACATGCTGCGTTACTACGACCGCAAGGGCACCCCGCTGAAGCCGGAGGCCCGCAAGGCCGCGGACGCGCAGTTCCGCCAGGACATGTTCGACTACGCGAACGACCAGCAGGGCACGATGGCGAAGTTCAAGTACCGCGCGTGGGCGCAGATCTACGCCACCGCGGTGGAGCTGAACTCGCGCGTGCAGGGCTACGGCCCTCCGTAGTCGCGAAGGAGGCACATGGAGGTTGAAGGGCCAGACGCGGGGCTGCCTCCGGACCGGGAGGACGTGATGGCGGCGCTCCTGGCCCAGCAGCGCCGCTTCCTCGCCTTCGTGGAGCGGCGCGTGGGCAGCCGGGCCGTCGCGGAGGACCTCCTCCAGACGGCCTTCGCCCGCACCCTGGAGAAGGGCGGGGCGCTGAAGGACGGCGAGGGCGCGGTGGCGTGGTTCTACCGCCTGCTGCGCAACGCCCTCGTGGACCACCACCGCCGGCAGGCCGCGGAGGGACGCGCGCTGGAGGTGGAGGCGCGCGACGCGGACGGCGCCACGGAGGACCCGGAGCTCCAGGCCGTGGTGTGCGCGTGCATGACGGACCTGCTGCCCACGCTCAAGCCCGAGTACGCGGAGCTGGTGCGCCAGGTGGACCTGGAGGGGCGGTCCGTGCCGGACGTGGCGCGCGAGGTGGGCATCACCCCCAACAACGCGGGCGTGCGGCTGCACCGCGCGCGGCTCGCGCTCAAGCGCTCGCTGGAGCGCGGCTGCGGCGCGTGCGCGGCGCACGGCTGCCTGGACTGCTCCTGCAAGCCGCGCCGCTGAGCCGCCGGCCCAGGGGCAGGTCGCCGCGTCGTCGTCCATGTCGATGTGCGGTCCCCACGGCCCTCCCAGCCGGCGTGCAGGGCCTGGGGACTCCAGGCGGTCGGCGCCGCCTCCCGGAAACCGGCTTCCCCGGGCTCGCGTGGCACCTCGCCTCCCGAGGCGGGGAGCGCGCGCGGAATGAGCCGGCGGCGGGCGGATGACACATGTGTAAGAGCGCTCCGGGTGCCGCGTTGGCTCGGGGAAAGGAGACTCCATCGTCATGACGCACCGGCACCCGCATCCCCCCATCCCGTCTTCCCGCCGCCCGCCGCCCGCTCCCGGAGGGGGAGGGCCGGCCATCGACCCCGTGTGCGGCATGGAGGTGGACCCGCGCGCCCCCAGGGGCGGGAGCTGGGAGCACGAGGGGCACACCTGGTTCTTCTGCGGCCCGAAGTGCCGCCAGCGCTTCCAGGCGGACCCCGCCCGCTTCCTCCAGCCCCCGACATCACCACCGCCCGCCGCGCCGGGCGCCGTGTACGTGTGCCCCATGGACCCCGAGGTGCGCCAGGACGCGCCCGGGGCCTGTCCGAAGTGCGGCATGGCGCTGGAGCCCGAGGCGCCGACCGCCCTCCCGACCCGCGTCGAGTACACCTGCCCCATGCACCCGGAGGTGGTGCGCGACGGGCCCGGCACCTGCCCGAAGTGCGGCATGGCGCTGGAGCCGCGCACGGTGACGGTGGAGGAGGCGCCGGATCCGGAGCTGCGCTCGATGACGCGCCGGTTCTGGGTGGGGCTGGCGCTGAGCGTGCCGCTGATGCTGCTGGGCATGTCGGACATGCTGCCGGGCCAGCCGGTCCAGCACGCGCTGTCGCCCTCGGCGCTCGCGTGGGCGCAGCTCGCGCTGGCGACGCCGGTGGTGCTGTGGGTGGGGGCGCCGTTCTTCCAGCGGGGCTGGGCGTCGGTGAAGAACCGGCACCTGAACATGTTCACGCTCATCGCGCTGGGCGCGGGCGCGGCGTACGTCTTCAGCGTGGGGACCACGCTGTTCCCGGGCCTGCTGCCGGAGGGCGCGCGCACGGGGCACGGCGGCACCGCGCCCGTCTACTACGAGGCCGCCGCCATCATCCTCACGCTGGTGGCCCTGGGGCAGGTGCTGGAGCTGCGCGCCCGCCATGCGACCTCTGGCGCGCTGCGGGCCCTGCTGTCGCTGGCCCCCGCCACGGCGAGGCGCGTCTCGGACGACGGGCACGAGGAGGACGTGCCGCTGTCCCAGGTCCAGGCGGGGCAGCGCCTGCGCGTGCGCCCCGGTGAGAAGGTGCCGGTGGACGGCGAGGTGCTGGAGGGCGCGAGCGCGGTGGATGAATCGCTCGTCACCGGAGAGCCCGTGCCGGTGGAGAAGGGGCCGGGCGCGAAGGTGACGGGCGGCACGGTGAACGGCACGGGCTCGCTGGTGATGCGCGCGGAGCGCGTGGGGCAGGACACGCTGCTGGCGCGCATCGTCCAGCGCGTGGCGGAGGCGCAGCGCACGCGCGCGCCCATCCAGCGGCTGGCGGACCGGGTGGCCGGCATCTTCGTGCCCGCGGTCATCGCGGTGGCGTTGGTGACCGCGGTCGTCTGGGGCGTGTGGGGCCCGGAGCCCCGGCTCGCGCACGCGCTGGTGAACGCGGTGGCGGTGCTCATCATCGCCTGCCCGTGCGCGCTGGGCCTGGCCACGCCCATGTCCGTGATGGTGGGGACGGGGCAGGGCGCGCACATGGGCGTGCTCATCCGCGACGCGGCGGCGCTGGAGCGGATGGCGGCGGTGGACACGCTGGTCGTGGACAAGACGGGCACGCTCACGGAGGGCAAGCCGCGCCTCGTGACGGTGGAGCCCGCGCCGGGCGTGGACGCGTCCGAGCTCCTGCGCCAGGCCGCGAGCCTGGAGCGCGGCAGCGAGCACCCGCTGGCCTCCGCGGTGGTCGCGGGCGCGAGGGAGCGGGGCGTGTCCCCCGGGAGCGTGGAGGGCTTCCAGTCCGTGACGGGGCAGGGCGTCCGGGGCCGCGTGGACGGGCGCGACCTGGCGCTGGGCAACGCGGCGCTGATGCGGGCGCTGGGCGTGGAGGCGGAGGCGCTGACGGAGCGCGCGGAGGCGCTGCGCCAGGAGGGCCAGACGGTGGTGCTGGTGGCGGTGGACGGCCGCGCGGCGGGGCTCCTGGGCGTGGAGGATCCGCTGAAGGCGTCCACGCCGGAGGCCCTCGCGCGCCTGCGGGACGAGGGCCTGCGCGTGGTGATGCTCACCGGCGACAGCCCGACGACGGCGCACGCGGTGGCGCGCAGGCTGGGGCTCACCGAGGTCATCGCGGGCGTGCAGCCGGACGCCAAGGGCGACGCGGTGAAGGCCCTACAGGCGCAGGGGCGCGTGGTGGCCATGGCGGGCGACGGGGTGAACGACGCGCCGGCGCTCGCGCGAGCGGACGTGGGCATCGCCATGGGGACGGGCACGGACATCGCCATGGAGAGCGCGGGCGTGACGCTGGTGAAGGGCGACCTGCGGGGGATCGCGCGGGCGCGCGGCTTGAGTGAAGCCGTGCTGCGCAACATCCGACAGAACCTCTTCTTCGCCTTCGTCTACAACCTGCTGGGAGTGCCGCTGGCCGCGGGCGTGCTGTACCCCGTGTCCGGGCTGCTCCTGAGCCCCCTGTTCGCGAGCGCGGCGATGAGCCTCTCGTCGGTGTCCGTCATCGGCAACGCCCTGCGGTTGCGGCGGCTGAAGCTCTAGGCCCGGCAGCCGGCCAGCCGGGCGCGCGGGGCGGGATGGTGGCGGCCCCCCGCGTGCCCACCGTGAGGGGAGGACCTCCGGACCCGAAAGGATGCCCCTCATGGCGAGCGCCGAAGTGAAGCGAGGCAATGACGACCTGCGCGAGTGCATCGACAACTGCCTGGCCTGTCACCGCGTCTGCATGGAGACGCTGACGGACTGCCTGGCGCGGGGAGGCAGGCTCGCCGAGCCGGGGCACCTCCGGCTGCTGATGGACTGCGCGGACATCTGCGAGACGAGCGCGCGCTTCATGCTGCGCGGCTCCGACCTGCACTCGCGCACCTGCTTCGCGTGCGCGGAGGTGTGCGGCGCCTGCGCCGCGGCCTGCGAGAAGCTGGGCAACGAGGGCATGATGAAGGCCTGCGCGGAGGCCTGCCGCCGCTGCGAGGCGTCCTGCCGGAGGATGAGCGGCGGGGTGATGCCCCACCCCATCAACCCGGAGGCCGCCCAGCGCGCCGCCGACCTGCCCGCCTGAAGGGGGCGTGCACGGGCGCCCGGGGCCATTAGACTGCGCGCATGAACGCCCGCGAGGAGGGGCGCACCCCGGGTGCGTCCCCCAGCCACATCTCCGTCGTCCGGCTCCCGCACTCCTGGTTCATCCTCTGCACGTCGAGCGAGCTGGGGACCAAGCCGCTCGCGCGCACGCTCCAGGGCACGCCCCTGGTGCTCTTCCGGGGCGAGGGGGGCAAGGCCGGCGCCCTGATGGACCGCTGCCCGCACCGCAACGTGCCCCTGTCGCTGGGGCGCGTGAAGGACGGGCAGCTGGAGTGCGGCTACCACGGGTGGCGCTTCGACACCGGGGGCCAGTGCCGGCTCATCCCCGGGCTGGTGGGCGAGCCCGAGGCCCGCTCCCGCTGCGCCGCCTCCTACGCGACGCGCGAGCAGGACGGCTTCGTCTGGGTCTACTCCACGCCAGGCGTGGAGCCCACGACGGAGCCCTTCCGCTTCCCGCTGCTGGACGCGCCGGACTACACCACCGTGCGCCGGGTGCTGCGCGCGCCCGGGTCGCTGCACGCGGTGCTGGAGAACACGCTGGACGTGCCGCACACGGCCTTCCTCCACGGCGGCCTGTTCCGCACCGCGGAGAAGAAGAACGAGATCGACGTGGTGGTGCGGCGGCACGCGGACCGCGTGGAGGCGGAGTACCTGGGCGAGCCCGCGCCCAAGGGGCTCGTGGGGAGGCTGCTCGCGCCGGGCGGCCAGGTGGTGCAGCACTTCGACCGCTTCCTCATGCCGTCCATCGCGCAGGTGGAGTACCGCATCGGCGACAGCAGCCACATCCTGGTCAACTCCGCCATGACGCCGGTGGGGGACTGGGACACGCTCGTGTACGCGGTGGTGACGGTGAAGCTGCCCGTGCCGCGCTGGCTGCTCAGGGCCGCGGTGCCCTTCGTGCTGCCGGTGGGCCTGCACATCTTCGGGCAGGACGCGCGCATCCTGGAGAAGCAGACGGACTCCATCCGCCGCTTCGGCACGGAGACCTACGCCTCCACCGAAATCGACGTCCTGGGGCCCAGCATCCTGCGCCTGCTGCGCGCCCAGGAGCGCGAGCGCGCCGCGCCTGCCCCGGACGCGGTGCACGAGACGCGCGTGCGCATGCGCACGTGAGGCCTCAGCCCGCCTTGGGCTGCGCGGGCCGGGGCTGCACGAGCTCCGTGGAGAAGTAGCGCTCCATGCGGTCCGGGAACACCGTCACCACCTGGGCCTGCGGGCCCAGGTGCTTCGCCGCCTCCACCGCCGCCGCGTAGTTGAGGCCGGAGGACGGGCCCACCGGGAAGCCCCGGCGGATGAGCGCCCGCGCGGTGCGCATGGCCAGGTCGTCCGAGATGTCCAGCTCCACGCGGCCCGGCATGTCCGCCTCGTGGTACAGCCGCGACAGGCCATCCACCACGCCCGGCACGCGCGCGCTGAAGCTGCAACACTCGATGTCGCAGCCCAGCCCGGCGATGGGCCTCGCGGCGTAGGGCGTCACCGGACAGCCGGCCTCCGCGAACGCCTGGTACAGCCCCACGATGGTGCCGCCCGTGCCCACGCCGCTCACCACGCCGTGCACCAGGCCGCCCGGCACCTGCGCCAATATCTCCTGCCCCGTCCACACGCGGTGCGCCTCGGCGTTGTCCGGGTTCTCGAACTGGCGGGGCGCGAAGCCGCCGCGCTCCTTCGCCAGCGCCTCCGCCCGCGCGATGGCGCCCCGGATGCCTTCGGAGCGCGGCACCAGCTCCACCTCGCCGCCGTAGGCGCGGATGGCGATGAGCCGCTCCTCCGTCACGCCCTCCGGCATCACCGCCGTGAAGCGGCAGCCCATCTGCGCGCTCGCCAGCGCCATGGCGATGCTGGTGGAGCCGCTGGACGCCTCCACCACGTCGCCGCCCGGGCACAGCTCGCCCAGCCGCCACGCCTTCTCCAGCATGTACCGGGCGATGCGATCCTTGGTGGACCCGCTGGGGTTGAGGAACTCCAGCTTGCACCAGATGATCGGACCTTCCGGGTCCAGCCGCACGGGCACGAGCGGCGTGGGCCCCACGGCCTGGAGGAAGCGACCATCAGCGGGGAGCGGGCGGCAGGGAGGGCGCATGGGCTATCCCTACCGCGAAACACGCCAGCGGGGGAGCCGCCCTGTCGTCCCGCGAGCGACGGCGGCCGTCCGCTCCCCTGGCTGTTCCGTCGGAGAAGACATTTTCCCACGTGCGACCCTTGGCGCGCCCTGGGGCAGCCATTACGAAGGAGGGCCACGGTTCCCTCCGCCCGCATGCCCTCCGCGCCCATCATCCTCAACGTCAACGACGACCTGGCCAGCCGTTACGTCACGTCGCGCGTGCTGTCCCTGGCGGGCTTCCGGGTGCTGGAGGCGGGCACGGGTGAGGAGACGCTGGCGCTCGCGGACGAGCACACGGACCTGGTCATCCTGGACGTCCGCCTGCCGGACATGAGCGGCCTGGAGGTGTGCCGGCGCCTGAAGGCCTCCCCGCGCACGCGCGGCGCGCTGGTGCTGCACCTGTCCGCGCAGGCGGTGGGGCCGGCGGACCGGGCGCAGGGCCTGGAGCACGGCGCGGACGCGTACCTGGTGGCGCCGGTGGATCCGGAGGAGCTGGTGGCGCAGGTGCACGCGCTCCTGCGCCTGCGCCGCGCCGAGCGCGAGGTGCGCGTCCTCTCCGACCAGGTGCAGCAGCAGCGCCGCTTGCTGGAGCTGGCCATGGGCGCGGCGGCGGACCCCATCGTGCTCTATGACGGCGATGGGACGATCATCTACGCCAACCAGGCGGTGGCCGCGTCGCGCGGCTCGCATCACGTGCACGTGCCGGGCAGGAGCATCGACGCGCTGCGCGCGCTGGACCCCCAGCTGGAGTCCTTCGCGAAATCCCTGGACGCGGCGCGGCGCACGGGCCAGGTGCAGCGCGGCCGCGTCACGCTGTCCTCGGACCAGGGGCCGCGTCACTTCGAGTACACGCTGTCGCCGGCCACCGGCCTCTCGGGCGCGGTGGAGGCGGTCATCGCCACCGGCCAGGACGTCACGGAGGCGCGCACCGCGGAGGACTTCCGCGAGCAGTTCCTGGGCATCCTGGGCCACGACCTGCGCAACCCGCTCAACGCGCTGTCCATGTCCGCGCAGCAGCTCCAGCGCCAGGGAGACCTGTCCGACCGCCAGCGCGTCTTCACCGGGCGCATCCTCACCAGCGCCGAGCGCATGGAGCGGATGATCCGCCAGCTCCTGGACTTCGCGCGGGCGCGGCTGGGCGCGGGGCTGCCGGTGATGCGCTCGCGGTGCGACCTGTTCGACGTGGTGCGCGGCGCGGTGGAGGAGTCGCGCGCCAGCCACCCCCACCGCGAGGTGCTGCTGGACATGCGGGGCGACGGGCGCGGCGCGTGGGACGCGGACCGGCTGGAGCAGGTGGTGGGCAACCTGGTGTCCAACGCGCTCAAGTTCAGCCCGCCGGAGTCGCCCGTGCGCGTGAGCGCGGAGGGCCTGGAGGGCGAGGCCGTGCTGCGGGTGCACAACCTGGGCGCCCCCATCCCGGCGGACCACCTGCCGCACCTCTTCACCGCGTGGCGCCGCGCCGGCCGCAGCGACCGGGAGCGCGGCGCGTCCGGAGGGCTGGGGCTGGGGCTCTACATCACCGACCAGGTGGTCCGGGCCCATGGCGGCACCGTGCAGGTGACCTCCACGGAGGCCGAGGGGACGACCTTCACGGTGCGGTTGCCGCGAGGCTGAAAAAGCTACGGCTTTGACGACTCGTGGACGGAAGCGTTGCGTCGTCCCTTCCGGATGCGCAGGGGCGACTCCACCCTGGAGGGCATGGTCCCATCCGAAAAGCAAATCTTCGCCCAGAGCGTGGAAGCCCTCTTCGTGCGTGCGCTGGGGCCGTACCTGACGCGTGACGGACGCCAGAAGCTGAAGGCCGCGGGCCTGAGCCTGTCCGAGCCGCTGCGCCCCCACTACTCGCTGGAGCAGTGGCGCGCCTTCCTGGACGTCGCCGCGCGGGACGTCTTCCCCGGCCAGCCCCTGGAGGCGGCCTACCTGGAGCTGGGCGCCCGCTACCTGAAGGGCTTCCAGCAGACGTCCGTGGGGCGGGCGAGCATGCAGCTCGTGACGCACCTGGGCCCGCGGAAGACGCTGGAGCGCGTGCCGTACAACCTGCGCGCGGGCAACAACTTCAACGAGGTCCGGGTGGAGGAGCTGTCCTCGCAGGACGCCACCTTGTGGGTGAAGGACGTGCTGGCGGACAACCCCTTCTTCGCCTGCGGCTTCCTGGCGGAGACGCTGCGCGCGTCGGGCGCGGGCTCCCCGGAGGTGAGGCCCATCGCCTTCGACGGGACGGCGGCGACGTACCGGCTGACGTGGTCGCAGGCGCAGGCGCAGCGGCCCGCGGGCGCGCTGGCGCCGGTGCGCCGGCTCTACGGGTAGCGCACGGGCGCGGGCGGATCATCCGGCGGCAGGGGGATGAACTCCGTCTCCGCGGGCACGGGGGCGAAGCGGCCCTCCTTCCAGTCCGCCTTGGCGGCCTCCAGGCGCTCCTTGGAGGACGACACGAAGTTCCAGAAGAGGTAGCGCGGGCCGTCCATGGGCGCGCCGCCCAGGAGCATCATCCGCGCGGAGGACTCCGCCTTGAGGATGATCTCGCTGCCCGGCTTGAACACCAGCAGCTCGCCGGGCTGGAACCGGGTGCCCTCCACGTCCAGGGTCCCCTCCACGAGGTAGAGGCCCCGCTCCTCGTACTCGGTGGAGAGCTTCAGGCGGGAGCCCGCCTCCAGCTTCGCGTCCGCGTAGAAGAGGTCGGAGTGGGCGCGCACGGGGGACCTGCCGCCGTGCACCTGGCCCGCGATGACGGTCAGGTGGACGCCCTCGCCCTCGATGACGGGCAGGGTGTCCGCGGGGTGGTGGACGAAGGACGGGGCGGTCTCCTCGTGCTGCTTGGGGAGGGCGACCCAGGCCTGGATGCCGAAGAGGCGCCCGCCGGCGGCGCGGGGCTCGGGGGCGGTGCGCTCGGAGTGGGCGATGCCCTGGCCGGCGGTCATCCAGTTCACGGCGCCGGGGCGGATGGGCTGCACGAAGCCCAGCGAGTCGCGGTGGAGGATCTCACCCTGGAAGAGGTACGTGACGGTGGACAGGCCGATGTGCGGATGGGGGCGCACGTCCAGGCCGCGGCCGGGGTCGAAGTCCGCGGGGCCCATCTGGTCCAGGAAGATGAAGGGGCCGACCATGCGGCGGCGCGCGGAGGGCAGGGCGCGGCGCACGTGGAAGCCATCACCCAGGTCTCGCACGCGCGGGACGATGAGCGTCTCCAGGGAGGGCGGGGCGTCGCGTCCCTGCAGGTCTTCTTCCCAGCTCATGGTGCGGCTCCTTGTCGAGGGGCGCAGTGTGCCCCAGTTCCAGCCATCGCGCTTTCTCCCTGGAGGGCAGGCGCTTAGCCTGGGCCGCGCATGCACCCCTGGCTCACCGGGCTTGTCGTCGCGGCCGCACTGGCGCTGTCACCGTTCGCGCTCCGGGCCTGGCGCCGCGCGCGGCTCCGTCGCCGCTGGCGGGCGCTGGGGCCGAGCCTGGAGCTGTCCCCGGCGCGGGGCTCCGCGCGCCTGCTGGAGGGGCGCTACCGGGGGCATCCGGTGGAGGTGTCCCTGTCGCGCACGGGGGGCTCGCGGCTGCGGCTCGTCCTGGACGTGAAGCTGCCGGAGGGCTTCGCGTTGACGCCCCAGGGGCGGGGCCCGCGCGGGGCCTCGCGGGTCCAGGACCTCCAGGTGGGGCAGCCGGAGCTGGACGCGGCGTACCTCATCCAGGGGGCGAACCCGGCGGCTGTCATCCGGCTGATGCAGGAGCCCGCCGTGCGGGAAGCGCTCCTCACGCTCCAGCAGCGGGGCGTGCGGATCCAGCTCATGGGACAGGAGGTGTTCGTTCCCGTGCGAGGCGACCTCACCGAGGAGTCCTGCCGGGCGCTCCTGCGGGACCTGACGCGGCTCGCGTCGGCGCTGCGGGGAGCGGTGGCGCAGCACCACGCCCAGGCGGCCGCGGCGCGTGAGGCCCTGCGGAGCGAGGTCCCCGTTGGAGGGAGCAGGTCGCCCGTGCCCGGGCGCAGGGACTTCCAGGAGCTGGCGGCGCTGCGCGAGGTGTTCGATGGGCGGTGGACGCGGCACAAGGCGCTGGTGTTCGCGGGTGGCTTCGTGGGGCTGCTGGTGGGCGTGCCCTTGTGGCTCTGGGTTCGGAACATGCCCCGCCCCGAGGGCTTCGACCTGACCGGGATCCCCTTCATGGCGGTCTTCGCCGGAGCCGCCGCGGCCCACGCGTGGAGCCTCCGGCACCAGCTGCTCTGTCCAGCGTGCGGGAACGACGTGCGCACCGAGGAGCCGGATCCGGAGGCGCCGGACGAGACCCTGGTCAAGCTGTCGCTCGACCGGTGTCCGCACTGCGACCTCCGGCTGCGGTGACGTGACGCCTGTCCGCTGGAGGGCCATGCGTCCTGCTGGGAGCTGGGTCCGTCGGCGGTCCAGGGGGAGGCGCAAGGCTGCCGATGGCTCCTGGCCTGGTGGTCCGTGGCGGCACCCCCCGTCCGTTGACGACGCGCTGTACCTGTGTTCAGGCTGCCTGCTGGGAGCCCGCCATGTCCCCTCAAATCGCCCTCGCCTTCACGTCGGAGTCCGCGGCCCATCCGGCGCTCGCCGCCTTCCACCCGGTGGTGCGGCGCTGGTTCGCCTCCCGCCTGGGCGAGCCCACGCGCCCGCAGCTTGAAGGCTGGCCCCTCATCCACGCGGGCCACGACGTGCTCATCGCCGCGCCCACCGGCAGCGGCAAGACGCTCACCGCGTTCCTCGCCGCGCTGGACTCGCTGTTCCGCCTGGCGCTCGACGGCACGCTCGCCGACCGCACCCAGGTCCTCTACGTGTCGCCCCTGAAGGCCCTGGGCAACGACGTGCAGAAGAACCTCCTCCAGCCGCTGGAGGAGCTGATGACCCTGGCGCGCGAGGAGGGCTACGAGCCCCAGCAGCTGCGCGTGCAGGTGCGCACCGGCGACACGCCCGCGGGCGAGCGCGCCCAGATGGTGCGCCGCCCGCCGCACATCCTCATCACCACGCCGGAGTCCCTCTACCTCTACCTCACCGCCGAGCGCGCCCGCGCCACCCTGCGCCACGTGCGCACGGTCATCGTGGACGAGATCCACGCGCTCGCCCGCGACAAGCGCGGCAGCCACTTCGCGCTGTCCATGGAGCGCCTCAAGGCCCTCACCGACGTGCGCCCCCAGCTCCTGGGCCTGTCCGCCACGCAGAAGCCGCTGGACGCCATCGCGGGCTTCCTCACCGGCGCGTCCCTCACCGAGTGCAAGCGCGTGGAGGTGGGCCACCAGCGCCCGTGGGACCTGACCGTGGAGATCCCGGACGCGGAGCTGTCCTCCGTCGCGAGCCACGAGATGTGGGGGCAGGTCTACGACCGGCTGCTCCAGCTCTCCAGCGAGCACCGCACCACGCTCATCTTCGTCAACACGCGCAAGATGTCCGAGCGCGTGGCGCACGACCTGGGTGAGCGCCTGGGCCCGCAGTGGGTGGCCGCGCACCACGGCAGCATGTCCCGCGAGCTGCGCCTGTCCGCCGAGGAGCGCCTCAAGGCGGGCCAGCTCCGCGTGATGGTCGCCACCGCGTCGCTGGAGCTGGGCATCGACGTGGGCAACGTGGACCTGGTCGTGCAACTGGGCACCACCAAGGCCATCTCCGTGCTGCTCCAGCGCGTGGGCCGCGCGGGCCACCACAAGGCGGGCATCTCCAAGGGCATCCTCTTCGCGATGACGCGCGACGAGCTGGTGGAGTGCGTCGCGCTCCTCAACGCCGTGCGCGAGGGCGACCTGGACGCGGTCCGCATCCCCAGGAAGCCGCTGGACGTGCTCGCGCAGCAGATCGTCGCCGCGTGCGCGTGCGAGGAGTGGGACGAGCGCGCCCTCTTCAGCGTCTTCCAGCGCGCGTACCCGTACCAGGACCTCACCTGGGAGGAGTACCAGCAGGTGCTGGAGATGCTCTCCGAAGGCGTCTCGGAGCGCCGCGGCCGGGGCAGCATCCACCTGCACCGCGACCGGGTGAACCAGCGGCTCAAGGGGCGCCGGGGCGTGCGCATCACCGCGCTGACCAACGGCGGCGCCATCCCGGACACGTTCAACTTCGCCGTGATGGCCCAGCCCGAGGGCAAGGTGGTGGGCACGCTGGACGAGGACTTCGCGGTGGAGTCCTCGCCGGGGGACATCTTCCTCCTGGGCAGCACCGCGTGGCGCATCCAGCGCGTGATGGGCAGCACGGTGATGGTGGAGGACGCGAGGGGCGCGCCGCCCAACGTGCCCTTCTGGCGCGGCGAGGCCCCGGGCCGCACGGACGAGTTGAGCCTCCAGGTGGGCCGGCTGCGCGAGGAGCTGCTGCGCCACGACGACCCGGCGGGCTTCCTGGAGAAGCTCCTGCGCGTGCCGCCGCCCGCGGTGGACGCGCTGCTGGGCTACCTGCGGCTGGGCAGGAAGATGCTGGGCGACGTGGTGCCCAGCCACAACCAGGTCGTCGCCGAGCGCTTCTTCGACGAGGCGGGCGGCATGCAGCTCATCATCCACGCGCCGTTCGGCAGCCGCATCAACCGCGCGTGGGGCATGGCGCTGCGCAAGCGCTTCTGCCGCTCGTTCGACTTCGAGCTGCAGGCGGCGGCCACGGAGGACGGCATCCTCCTGAGCCTGGGGGAGCAGCACTCGTTCCCGTTGGCGGACATCTTCGACTTCCTGCACCCGGACAACGTGGAGGAGGTGCTGGTGCAGGCCATCCTCCAGTCGCCCCTCTTCGGCACGCGCTTCCGGTGGGTGGCGTCGCGGGCGCTGACGCTGCACCGGATGATGGGGGGCAAGCGCGTGGCGCCGAACCTCCAGCGCGCGCGCAGCGAGGACCTGCTGGCGGCGGTGTTCCCCGCGCAGGTGGGGTGCCAGGACAACCACGGCGGCGCGGACGTGGAGCTGCCCGACCATCCGCTGGTGAAGCAGACGATGGACGACTGTCTGCGCGAGGCGATGGACATCGAGGGCCTGCGCGAGGTGCTCCGGCGCATGAAGGACGGGCGCATCCAGCTGGTCGCGCGAGACGTCCCGGAGCCGAGCGTCTTCGCGCACGCGCTCATCAACAGCCAGCCGTACACCTTCCTGGACGACGCGCCGGCCGAGGAGCGCCGCGTGCGCAACGTGGCCCTGCGCCGCGCGATGCCGGCCGAGGACGCGGCGGCGTTCGGCGCGCTGGACGCGAACGCCATCCGGCAGGTGGTGGAGGACGCCGCGCCGCCGATGCGCGACGAGGACGAGCTGCACGACGCGCTCCTCCAGTTCGTGCTGGTGCGCGCGTCGGAGGTGCCGAGAGGCCTGGAGGCGGGCCTGTTCAAGCAGGGCCGCGTGGCGTGGCTGGAGCGGCAGGGCGGGCGGTTCCTGGTGTCGGCGGAGCGGGGCAACGCGGTGCGCGCGCTCTTCCCGGACGTGCTGACGCAGCCGCCGCTGCCGGTGCTGGAGTACGACCGGCCGGTGGAGCGCGACGCGGCGGTGCTCCAGGTGGTGCGCGGGCGGATGGAGATGGTGGGGCCCACCACGGTGGTGGAGCTGGCGCGGCTGACGCTGCTGGAGCCGGACGACATCAACCTGGCGCTGCACAACCTGGAGAGCCAGGGCAGCGTGCTGCGGGGCCAGTTCCGCGCGCAGGACGACGTGCCGGTGCCTCGGGACGCGGAGGGGAGCCCGGTGCTGGAGTGGTGCGACCGGCGCCTGCTCCAGCGCATCCACCGGCTGACGGTGGGGCGGCTGCGCCGCGAGATTGAGCCGCTGAGCCCGCAGGACTTCATGCGGTTCCTCTTCCGGTGGCACCACCTGGAGGACGTGGACGCGCTGCGAGGCTCCACGGGGCTGCTCAAGGCGGTGCGGCTGCTGGAGGGGTACGAGGCGCCGGCCTCCGCGTGGGAGCGCTTCCTGTTGCCCGCGCGCATGCGGGGCTACACGCCGGACCTGATGGAGCGCGCGTGCTACGCGGGCGAGGTGGCGTGGGGCCGGGTGACGCTGAAGGATCCGCCGAAGCTCCCGGGGCCGCGCCGGGGCGCGCCGGTGGAGGCGCCAGAGCCGGTGGTGGCGAAGCGGTCATCCCCGACGCGCAACGCGCCGTTGACGTTCACGGTGCGCGAGGACCTGGAGTGGATGCTGGCGGCGGCGCGTCCGCACGCGGTGTTGGCGGACGGGGGCGTGTGGATGCCGCCGGACCTGAGCGCGGCGGCGAAGGACGTGGTGGGCGTGCTGGAGCGGCGGGGCGCGTGCTTCTTCCAGGACCTGGTGACGCGGGCGCGGCGGCTGCCGGCGGAGGTGGAGGACGCGCTGTGGGAGCTGGTGGCGAAGGGGCTCGTCACGGCGGACGCGGTGCAGAACCTGCGCATCCTGCAGAGCCCGGCGCACCGCAAGCGGCAGAAGCTGCTCAACCGGGGCGGGCCGGGCCGCTGGAGCCTGCTGGCGCCGTCGGAGCCGAAGTCGCAGGAGGAGGTGACGGAGTCGCTGGCGAAGCTGTTCCTCCAGCGCTACGGCATCGTCTGGCGCGACCTGGTGATGCGCGAGTCGCTGGCGCCCACGTGGCGAGAGCTGCTGTTCGTCTACCGGCGCATGGAGGCGCGGGGCGAGCTGCGAGGCGGGCGCTTCGTATCGGGCTTCGTGGGGGAGCAGTTCGCGCTGCCGGAAGCGGTGGATATGGCGCGAGCGGTGCGGCGCGCCCCTCCGTCCGGCGTGCGGATCCAGTTGTCCGGAGTGGATCCGCTGAACCTCACGGGCGTGGTGACCCCGGGCCCGCGCGTGGCCGCGCTGCCGAACAACGTCGTCACTTATGTGGACGGCATTCCGCAGGGCGTGGACGCGGTGGAGGACACATCGGAGAACGAGGACGTGGAAGTCGATGGAACGCTCGCGCAGGTGAACTGACCAGCGCTGGAGCCGGACACGCACGGTTTGATTGGCGTCGGCGGTCTCCTTGCGGTGGGGCCATGGAGGCTGCGGTAGCGAGCATGTCCGGGATGCCGCTGGCGCTCGCTCGGATGGTTGCTGTTAAGACGTTGGTTTCTGAGTAATAGTTGTAAATATCACCAAGAATAGACTTAATCTAAATGGATTAATGGTCTTTAGCATTGAACTTGGCCCAGTTCGGACTTACACTGCACTGCGTCAGCTCTCCGAAGAGGTGCGGCGATGCAGAAGTGGATGGCGATGGTCCTGCTGGTGGCGGTGGGGGTAGCGGGAGTCGTGGTGGCCCCGGCGGCGCAGGTGAAGCAGGGTGGCCCCATCAACGCGGCGGACACCGCCTGGCTGCTCACCGCCACGGCGCTGGTGCTGCTGATGACGCCCGGCCTGTCGTTCTTCTACGGCGGCATGGTGCGGCTGAAGAACGTGGTCTCCACGCTGATGCAGAGCTTCATCGCCATGGCCGTCATCAGCGTGCTGTGGGTCGTCGTGGGCTTCAGCCTTTGCTTCGGTGACAGCTTCCACGGCCTCATCGGAGACCCTCGCACCTTCTTCATGTTCAGCGGCGTGGGCGGTGAGACGCACCCGGACCTCGCGCCCACCGTGCCCCTGCTCCTCTTCGCGCTCTTCCAGCTCAAGTTCGCCATCATCACCCCGGCGCTCATCACCGGCGCGTTCGCGGAGCGCGTGCGCTTCAAGGCGTACCTGCTCTTCATGGTGCTCTTCAGCCTCTTCATCTACGCGCCGCTCGCCCACTGGACGTGGCACCCGGAGGGCTTCCTGCGCCAGTGGGGCGTGCTCGACTTCGCGGGCGGTACCGTGGTGCACATGTCAGCCGGTCTCGCCGCGCTTGCGGGCGCCATCGTGCTCGGCCGCCGACAGGTGCACCTGACGCACGCCACGCATGCTCCCGCCAACGTCCCCTTCGTGATGCTCGGCACGGGCATGTTGTGGTTCGGCTGGTTCGGCTTCAACGCGGGCTCCGCGCTGTCCGCTTCCTCGCTGGCCACGCTCGCCTTCGCCACCACCAACACGGCCTCCGCCGCCGCGATGCTCGGGTGGATCGCCTTCGACTGGCTGCGCGGCAGGAAGCCCAGCGCCATGGGCGCGTGCGTGGGCGCGGTGGTGGGCCTGGTCGCCGTCACCCCCGCCGCGGGCTTCATCACCGTGGGGCAGAGCATCCTGGTGGGCCTCGTCGCCAGCTTCGTCAGCAACGCCGCCGTGCACTTCAAGAGCCGCACCGCGCTGGATGACACGCTGGACGTCTTCCCCTGTCACGGCCTGGGCGGCATCGTCGGGATGATCCTCACCGGCGTGCTCGCCAAGGACGTGGGCCTCATCCACGGCCAGACGCGCACCTTCCTCATGCACCTGCTGGCGCTGGTCATCGTCTCCGTCTTCTCCTTCGTGGGCTCGTACATCCTGTACAAGCTCGTGGACCGCATCGTCCCGCTGCGCGTCACCCGTGAGCAGGAGGAGGAGGGCCTGGACCTGAGCCAGCACGGCGAGACCGTGGGCGAGGTCCCCACCGTGGCGCTCGTCGTGCCCCCGCCGCCCGCGCCCGCCGCGAGCGCGTCCTCCGCCCCGGAGCCCTCCGCTCCGACGGAGCCCGTGCCCGCGTAGCGCGCTTCCCCTGCGGATGCCGTGCACACGGGGCCCCTCGCTCCACGCGGGTGGGCCCCGTGGTGCGTTGGGGCTCCACGCGGGTGGGCCCCGCGAGGCCGGGGCCTGTCGGAAAGGGAATGGGCGGAACGCCCGCTGCTCACTCGCGAGGGCAGCCCCCTGTTGGAGCTACGCCCTGGCTTCGGGACGCGGCTCAGGAGCCGCCGCTCGACTTCCTCCAACCGGCCCGCGTCCACAGACCTTCAGAACGCGCAGTCCTGGCCGCGCGTGGGCAGCACGGAGGCGGTGCCGGACAGCCAGGTGTCCAGCGCGCGCGCCGCCTCGCGGCCGTCCGCGAGCGCCCAGACGATGAGGCTCGCGCCCCGGCTGGCGTCGCCCGCGCAGTACACGCCCGGCGCGGAGGTGGCGAACCTCGCGTCCACCTGCACCGTGCCGCGCGGCGACAGCGTCACGCCCAGCTCCTCCACCAGCCGGTCCGTGTTCGGCCCGGTGAAGCCCATGGCCAGCACCAGCAGGTCCACCTCGAACACCTGTTCGGAGCCCGGCACCTCCACCAGCTTCATCGCGCCGCCCGGCTCGCGCTGCACCTCCACGCGCACCGCGTGCAGCCGCTTCAGCTGGCCGTCCTCGCCCTCCAGTCGCTTCGTCATCAGCGCGAAGGCGCGCTCGCCGCCCTCCTCCTGGCTGGACGACGTGCGGAACACCAGCGGCCAGCGCGGCCACGGGTTGTCCTTCGCGCGCACCGGGGGCGGCGCGGGCAAGAGCTCCACCTGCGTCACGCTCGCCGCGCCCTGGCGCAGCGCCGTGCCCAGGCAGTCCGAGCCTGTGTCGCCGCCGCCCAGGATGATGACCCGCCTGCCCCGAGCTTCCAGGCGGGCGTCCGGCGCCGCGCCCGCCGTCACCACCCGGTTCTGGTGCTCCAGGTAGTCCAGGGCCTGCACCACGCCGGACAGCTCGCGGCCCGGCACATCCAGCTCTCGCGCCTTGCGCGCGCCCAGGGCCAGCACCACCCCGTCATGCTGCTCGCGCAGCGCGCGCCAGCCCGGCGTGACGGCCACGTCCTTGTCCGTGCGGAAGACGATGCCCTCCGCCTCCAGCAACGCGAGCCGACGGTCCAGCACCGCCTTCTCCAGCTTGAAGTCCGGGATGCCATAGCGCAGCAGGCCTCCGGCGCGGCTGTCCTTCTCGTACACCGTCACGCTGTGCCCGGCCGCGTTGAGCTGCGCCGCCGCCGCCAGGCCCGCGGGCCCGGAGCCCACCACCGCCACGTGCTTGCCCGTGCGCCGCGCCGGAGGCCGCGCCTTCACCCAGCCCTCCGCGAAGGCGCGCTCCGCGATCTCCTTCTCCATCTGCTCGATGGTGACCGCGTCCCGGTCGATGGCCAGCACGCACGCGGCCTCGCACGGCGCGGGGCACAGCCTCCCGGTGAGCTCCGGGAAGGTGTTGGTGCGGCTGAGCACCTGGTACGCCTCCCTCCACTGGCCCCGGTACACCGCGTCGTTGAAGTCCGGGATGAGGTTCCCCAGGGGACAGCCCTGGTGGCAGAAGGGGATGCCGCAGTCCATGCAGCGCCCCGCCTGCCGCTTCGCCTCGTCCGCCGACAGCGGCAGGTGCAGCTCGCGCCAGTCCTCCAGGCGCTCCACCTTGTCCCGCTTGGGCGCGTTGACGCGCTGCCACTCCATGAAACCCGTGGGCTTGCCCATCGCTCAGGCCCCCCCGCCAACGACGTGGAGCTGCTGCACGCCCGACGTGGGGGGCGGCCTGCGCGCCGCGCGCCGCGCCTGGAGCACCCGCTTGTAGTCGGACGGCATCACCTTCATGAACTGCGGCACCATCAGCTCCCAGTTGTCGAGCACCCGCCGCGCGAGCGCGCTGCCGGTGTGGTGCAGGTGGCGCTCGATCATCCCGTGCACGAGCCAGATCTCCGACTCGTCCACCAGCGACTCCAGCTCCACCATCTCCAGGTTGCAGCGCTCGCGGAAGGAGCGCTCGCGGTCCAGCACGTACGCGGTGCCGCCGCTCATGCCGGCCGCGAAGTTGCGGCCCGTCGGGCCCAGCACCACCACCACGCCGCCCGTCATGTACTCGCAGCCGTGGTCGCCCACGCCCTCCACCACCGCCTGCGCGCCGCTGTTGCGCACCGCGAAGCGCTCGCCCGCGAGGCCCCGCAGGTACACCTCGCCGGCCGTGGCCCCGTAGAGCACCGTGTTGCCCACCAGCACGTTCTCCTCGGGCGCGAAGCGGCTGCCCTCCGGCGGGTAGACGATGATGCGCCCGCCGGACAGCCCCTTGCCCAGGTAGTCGTTGGTGTCGCCCTCCAGCTCCAGCGTCACGCCGGACGCGAGGAACGCGCCGAAGCTCTGGCCCGCGGAGCCCTTCAGCTTCACCCGCAGCTTCCCGTCCGGCAGCCCCTGCGCGCCGTGGCGGCGGGCGATCTCCCCGGACAGCATGGCGCCCACCGCGCGGTGCGTGTTCGCCACCGGCAGCGTCAGCAGCAGCGGCGGCCCGCCCGCGAGCACCGACTGCGCCTTCTCCAGCAGCGCGTGGTCCAGGTGGTCCGCCACGTCCTTGCGGTGCGGCGTCTGGCAGTGGCGCGGCTCGGTGACCGGCGCGGCTGGCGCGGTGAGCAGCGCGGACAGGTCCACCTTGCGCGCCTTCCAGTGGTCCACCGCCGCGCGCTGGCGCAAGAGGCCCACCCGGCCCACCAGCTCATCCAGCCTGCGCACGCCCAGCCTCGCCATGTGCCGGCGCAGGTCCTCCGCGAGCAGGAGGAAGAAGTTCACCACGTTCTCCGGCGTGCCCTGGTAGCGCTCGCGCAGGGCCGCGTCCTGCGTGGCGATGCCCGCCGAGCAGGTGTTGAGGTGGCACTTGCGCAGCATGATGCAGCCCACGGACACGAGGCTCGCGGTGGCCAGGCCGAACTCCTCCGCGCCCAGCAGCGCCGCCACCAGCACGTCGCGCGCGGTGCGCAGGCCGCCGTCCACCTGCACGCGGATGCGCGAGCGCAGGCCGTTGTGCACCAGCACCTGCTGCGTCTCCGCCAGCCCCAGCTCCCACGGCAGGCCCGCGTGCTGGAGGCTGGAGAGGGGCGAGGCGCCCGTGCCGCCCTCGTAGCCCGCCACCACCACGCAGCCCGCGCCCGCCTTGGCCACGCCCGCGGCGATGGTGCCCACGCCCACCTCGCTCACCAGCTTCACGCTCACGCGCGCCTTCGCGTTCACGGACTGGAGGTCGTAGATGAGCTGCGCCAGGTCCTCGATGGAGTAGATGTCGTGGTGCGGCGGGGGGGAGATCAGCGTCACGCCCGGCGTGCTCCAGCGCACGCGGGCGATCCGCTCATCCACCTTGTGCCCCGGCAGCTGGCCGCCCTCGCCGGGCTTGGCGCCCTGGGCCATCTTGATCTGGAGCTCGTCCGCGTTGACCAGGTACTCCGCGGTGACGCCGAAGCGCGCGCTGGCCACCTGCTTGATGGCGCTGCGGCGCGAGTCGCCGTTGGGGTCCTGGGTGTAGCGGCGGGACTCCTCGCCGCCCTCGCCGCTGTTGGAGCGGCCGCCCAGCCGGTTCATCGCGATGGCCAGCGTCTCGTGCGCCTCCGCGCTGATGGAGCCGAAGGACATGGCGCCGGTGACGAACCGCCGCGCCAGCTCCAGCGCGGGCTCCACCTCCTCCAGCGGCACCGGCGTGCGGCCGTCCGTCACCACGTCCAGGAGGCCGCGCAGGTTGCTGTGCTCGCGCGTCTCGTCGTCCGCCAGCCGCGAGTACTCCTGGAACAGCGCCGCGTCGTTCGCGCGCACCGCCGCCTGGAGCTTCGCCACGGTGGCCGGGTTCCACTTGTGCCGCTCGCCCTGGCGGCGCCAGCGGAACTGCCCGCCCACCGGCAGCAGGTCCTCCTCGCCGTCCGCGCCGGGGCCGAAGCCGCGCGCGTGCCGCTCCGCCACCTCGCGGCCCAGCTCCGGCAGGCCCACGCCCTCCACGCGCGACGACGTGCCGGTGAAGTGCTTCTCGATGAGGCTTCGCTGGAGGCCCACCGCCTCGAAGAGCTGCGAGCCGCGGTAGGACTGGAGCGTGGAGATGCCCATCTTGGACATCACCTTGAGCAGGCCCTCCTCCAGGCCGTGGAGGTACTGCGCCTGCGCCTTGTCCGCGTCCACCTTCAGCCCGCCCGCGTCCGCCAGCGCGCGCAGCGTGTCCAGCGCCAGGTACGGGTTCACCGCGGACACGCCGTAGGCGAACAGGCACGCGAAGTGGTGCACCTCGCGCGCCTCCGCCGTCTCCAGCACGATGCCCGTGTACATGCGCGTGCCGTCGCGCACCAGCCGCTGGTGCACCGCGGACACGGCCAGCAGCGCCGGGATGGCCGCGTGCGCCGCGTCCACGCCCCGGTCGCTCAGGACCAGGATGCTCGCGCCCGCGTCCACCGCGTCCACCGCCGCCGTGCACAGCCGCTCCACCGCGACCTCCAGCGCCGTGGCCGCGCCGCCCGCATGCGGGTAGAGCAGGCTGAGGGAGCGCGGCTCGAAGAGGCCGGTGTCGCCGCGCAGGTTCGCCAGCCGCGCCAGCTGGCCGTTGGTGAGGATGGGGCCGGGCAGCGACAGCCGGTGGCACTGCTCCGGCGTCTCCTCGAAGGTGTTGCCCTCCGGGCCCAGCGCGGTGGCCAGCGTCATCACCAGCGCCTCGCGCAGCGGGTCGATGGGCGGGTTGGTCACCTGCGCGAAGAGCTGGTGGAAGTAGTTGAAGAGGGTGGGGGCCTGGTCGCTCAACACCGCCAGCGGCGTGTCCGTGCCCATGGAGCCCGTGGGCTCCTTGCCCGTCTCCGCCATGGGGATCAGCGTCGCGCGGACGTCCTCGTCCGTGTAGCCGAACGCGCGCTGGAGCCGCCACAGCGCCTCGCCCTTCACGCGCGCGGGAGCGGGGACCGCGGGCAGGTCCTCGAAGGTGAAGACGTTGCGCTGGAGCCAGCGGCGGTAGGGCCAGCGCGAGGTGATTTCGCGCTTCACCTCCTCGTCCTCCAGGATGCGCCCCTCGGTGGTGTCCACCAGCAGCATGCGGCCCGGCGTCAGCCGGCCCTTGCGGCGCACCTGCGACGGGGGCACGTCGATGACGCCCGTCTCCGACGCCAGGATGACGCGGTCGTCCTCCGTCACCAGGTAGCGCGCGGGGCGCAGGCCGTTGCGGTCCAACGTCGCGCCGATGAGCTGCCCGTCCGTGAACGCGATGGCCGCGGGGCCGTCCCACGGCTCCAGCAGGGACGCGGAGTACTCGTAGAAGGCGCGGCGCTCGTCGCCCAGCTGCTTGTGCCCCTCCCACGCCTCCGGGATCATCATCATCATCGCGTGGGGCAGGGTGCGGCCGCCCAGGTAGAGCAGCTCCACCATGTTGTCGAACTGCGCGGAGTCGCTCTTGCCCGGGACGATGATGGGCCACAGCGGCTCCAGGCTCCCGCCCAGCTTCGCCGTCTGCAGCAGCCCGCGCCGCGCCGTCATCCAGTTGCGGTTGCCGCGCAGGGTGTTGATCTCACCGTTGTGCGCGATGAAGCGGAACGGCTGCGCCAGCTCCCACGTGGGGAAGGTGTTGGTGGAGAAGCGCGAGTGCACCAGCGCCAGCGCGCTGACGAGCTCCGGGTGCCGCAGGTCCGCGTAGAAGCGCGGCAGCTGTCGGGGCAGCAGGAGCCCCTTGTAGATGAGCGTCTCCGACGAACAGCTGGCCACGTGGAAGCGCCCCTGCGGATCCACGCCGCGCGCCAGCACGCGGTTCTCCACCAGCTTGCGGATGCGGTAGAGCTTGCGCTCGAAGGCGCTGGGCACCACGCGGCGGCGCGCGATGAAGAGCTGCCGGATGACCGGCGCGGCCTGGCGCGCGAGCGGCCCCAGCTCCTCCGGCGCCACCGGCACGTCGCGCCAGCCGAGCAGCCGCTGCCCCTCCTCCACCACCACCTCCTCGAACAGCGCCTCGCACGCGCGGCGCGCCTCCGGCTCCGGCGGCAGGAACACCTGCGCCACGCCGTACTGGCGGCGCGGCGGCAGCTCGAAGCCCAGCCTCGGCGCCTCATGGTTGAAGAAGCGATGCGGCAACTGCACCAGGATGCCGGCCCCGTCGCCCGTCTCGGGATCGCGCCCCGCGGCGGCGCGGTGGCTCAGCCGGTTGAGCAGCTCCAGCGCGTCCTCCACGATGCCCCGGGAGCGCTGGCCCCGGAGGTGGGCCACGAACCCCACGCCGCAGGCGTCATGCTCGGTCTCCGGCTCATACAGCCCGTAGCGCGGAGGGAGGGTGAACGGCATCGTCAGGTCCCCTTTCCCGGATGACGCGGGAAGCCAAGCTGTGGAGCATCCAGGCTAACGCGGCGTGTCGCGAGCCGTAAAGACAGGGTGGCTCAGGGGGTCGAGCCACCGCGTGCAGTGGTGCCGGGGAAACAGGCCCCTCGTGAAGCCTCACGCCGCGTGCGGCTCCCGTCGCGTGAAGGAGCGGGAGGCCAACACCCGCCCGCGATGAACGGCCAACAGTCGACGCAATCGGTTCTTTCCAGCCGCCTCCCCGCTTCCCATCCTCCGGCGATCTTGGACCTGCTGCAGCGGCTGAAGACGGAGACGCGCCCTCACCATGAGCGCACGGAGGGCGTGGTGCGCCTGATGGACGCGCACCTGACGCCCGCGGACTACCGACGCCACCTGGAGGACTTCCACGGGCTCTACCTGCCGTTGGAGGCGCGGCTCGCCAAGCCCCTGTCGGCCCTGGAGCCGGCGTTGGGCCTGGAGGCGCGCTGGAAGACGCGGCTCCTGGAGGAGGACCTGCGCGCCCTGGGGCACGACACGGGCTCGCTCGCGCGACTGCCGCGGGCCGCTCCGCTGCCGGCGCTGACGGGGCTGGCGGAGGCGCTGGGCTGCGCGTACGTGCTGGAGGGCGCCACGCTGGGCGGCCAGCTCATCCTGCGCCACCTGCGGCGCCACTTCGGTCCGGACGCGCGCGTGGGGACCTTCGCCTTCTTCCGAGCCTACGGCGACCAGGTGGGCCCCATGTGGCGCGCGTTCGGCGACGCCCTCACCCAGGCGTCCCAGCGGGCGGCCTCCGACACCTTCGACGCGGCCGTCGTGCAGGGCGCCCGCGACACCTTCGACACCTTCACCGCCTGGATGACGCGGACGCGAGCGCACGATGTCCCCGCCCGTCTCTGATGCCGACCTCAGCGGCTGTGACCGTGAGCCCATCCACCTGCTGGGCGGCATCCAGCCCCGGGGCGTGCTCGTCGCCTTCCAGGAGGACCCGCGGGCCGTCGCGGTCGTGAGCGCGAACGTGGCCGCGCTGCTGGGCGCCGGGCCGGACGCGCTCCTGGGGCAAGCCCCTCGCGGACGTCCTGCCGCACGGGCTGCGCGCGCGTGGAGGCGGGCGCGGGGGCGGGGCCCGTCGTCGCGGAGACCCCGCGGGTCGCGCCGGAGGGGAGCGGCCCCGCGCGGCCCGCGCCGTAGCGCGGCGCCTCAGGACACCGCGGGCACGCCGCCGCGGAGCATGAAGAACACCACCACGCCCGTCACGCTCACGTAGAGCCAGATGGGCGCCAGCCACCGCGTCACCTTGCGGTGCCGGGCGAACTGCTGCCGCCAGGAGAAGTAGAAGGCCACCAGCGCCATGGGCAGCACCGGCATGGACAGGAGCACGTGGCTGGCCAGCAGCGTCAGGTACAGCCCGCGGAAGTCGCCCACGTAGCGCGTGTCCCCGTGCACGAAGTGGTACGCGAGGTAGCCCACCAGGAACAGCGATGACGCGATGAACGCGCTCACCATCAGGTTCTGGTGCACCTTCCGCGCGCCGCGCTTGATGGCCACCCAGCCGCCCAGCAGCAGCGCCGCCGCCGTCGCGTTGAGCCCCGCGTTCACCGCCGGCATGAACCGCAGGTCCACGCCCATCCCCGCGCCTCCGCGCCGGATGAGCAGCAGCCACGCCAGCAGCGCCAGCGCGCCGGCGGACACCACGCCGATCGCGACGAAGAAGGAGCGGTCCTGGGCGGACGAGGACGCGGGGGAGAGCCCGGTAGCGGCGTTGGACATGGCCCCCCTTGTGGCTCGCGTCCGGGCCCTCTTGCAACAGGTCCGCCCGGCCGGGTCCCGCTAATGCCTACATGTGGGCTGAATGGAATCTGTTAGGCCAACTGGATTTCAATCCTGAAATTCTTTCATACTCCGGTTCACTTTTTCACCCCCGACCCCCCTCTCGGAGGTTCCCGTGTTCAGCGTGCGATGCTTTGCCCCTCTGGCGAGCGCCGCGCTCCTGCTCGCCCTGCCCGCCGCCGCTGAAGAAGCGGTGTGCGCCCCCGTGGCGAAAGTTCCCTTGGAGCGGCATCTTCGTCAGCTTTCCCTTGACTTGCTGGGACGCCCTCCAACGATGGAGGAGTACAAGGCGTTCCAGGCGAAGGGCTCCGTCACCGCGGACGACGTCCGCGCGATGATGAAGGACGAGTCCTTCTACGCCCGGATGCGCGAGTACCACCGCGCGCTGCTGCGCTCGAACATCAACTCCAGCGTGCAGGGCAACGGCGACTACCGCGTGTCCGGCACGCCGCTGAGCTTCGCCGGCAACAACTCCAACGCCCTGCGCGGCGGCCAGAGCCAGCGCTGCGACGGGGAGATCGAGCAGGACAACTGCAAGGCGAAGCCCCAGGACGCGCACCAGGGCAACTCCACGCCCCCCCAGTGCCGTGACGCGCAGGGCGTGCCGCTGCCGGTCAGCTACGACTACGACACGAACTACTACCAGTGCCGCCAGCTGGACGTGAACGCCACGGCGCCGGAGCTGAAGTTCGCGGACTGCAACGCGCTGAAGGCCAGCGCGACGTACGGCAAGTACGTGAACTTCTGCGACAACCGCTACCTGGCGTCCGCGGGCAAGTCCGTGGGCTACCTGTGCCTGCCGGATCCGACCAAGAACACCACCAACGTGCTGGTGGCGGAGCCGGCCACGGGCGTCATCACCGCCTGGGTGAACCCGGATCAGAGCGCGAACCTGAAGCGGCTGGACCGCTGCGGGTTCGACATGTCGAAGGACGGCAACGGCAAGCCGAACCCGGCCGGCACCTGGACGCCCCAGCGCGGCTGCGTGCAGCGCGAGGGCTACGTCACCACCACGGTCCAGCCCTACTGGTCCACCACCACGGAGCCCGTGAAGCTGTGCGCCATCGAGGCGCAGAACCGCGCGACGAACCCCTACGACGGCAGGTCCTGTGAGACGTCGCGCTTCAACGGCGACCGCACCTGCGGCTGCGGCGACAAGCTGCGCCGCTGTGAGATCTCCGACGTGCACACCGCGCGCGTCACCGCCTTCAACGAGGAGCCGCTCTTCATCACGGACTCCGTGGTGCGGAACGACGAACCCTACTTCAACATCCTCACCACCCGCCGCTCCTTCGTGAACGGCCCGCTGTCGGAGTTCTACCGGCAGCGCCAGGGCGCGGGTGTCTTCAGCGTCAAGGCCCCCGCGGACACCGCGGTGCTGCCCGCCGTGACGTACGCGAACACCGCCCAGTGGAGCGAGTACGTCCGCGACAGCACCCACTCCGGCGTGCTCACCACGCCCGCGTTCCTCTACCGCTTCCCCACGCAGCGCGCCCGCGTCAACGAGTTCTACGAGGCGTTCCTCTGCAAGCACTTCGCCCCGGCCGCGGACGCGTCCCTGCCGCCCCCGGACGACGCCTGCAACCGTGAGAACAACCTGGCCAAGCGCTGCGGCTGCAACTACTGCCACGCCACCATCGAGCCCACGGGCGCGCACTGGGGCCGCTACGCGGAGCGCTCCGCGCTGTTCCTCTCCCCGGACCAGTTCCCCCGCCTGGACGTGAAGTGCCGCGACTGCGCCCTCGCCGGCAACACCAACTGCGACGGCGAGTGCAGCCAGTACGTGATGCAGGCCTTCGACGGCGACGGCGCCAACTCGCTGGGCCTGCTGAAGACCTACCTCTACCGCACCGCGGACGAGGAGAAGAACATCGAGGGCGGTCCGCAGGCGCTGGTGCAGCGCATGATGGAGACCGGAGACCTGGAGCGCTGCACCGTCAAGCGCATCTGGAGCGAGTTCCTGGGCCGCGCCATGACGACCGAGGAGCAGCGGCTGTACCTCCAGCAGCTGTCGCAGGACTTCGCCAGGAACAACCACAGCCTCAAGGGCCTCATCGAGCAGGTGGTGATGTCCGACGCGTACCGGAGGATCGACTGATGCGCCGCCTTCTGCTGACCGCGCTGCTCGCGCTCGCCACGGGCTGCACCCAGGGCTCCGTGGACGCTCCCGCCAAGCCCGTCCCCCTGGACGCCCAGCTGGACCCGGTGCCCAACCCGCACGGGAACTCGGACCCCATCGACCCGCTGCCGGACCCGGAGGCCCAGGGCGGCAGCGTGGGCCGCGCGCCCCGCCGCCTCACCGTCGCGCAGCTCAAGGAGTCCATCAAGATCGCCGTGGGCATGGAGTGGGACGAGCTGGAGTCCCGCGCCCAGTCCCTGGGCCGCGCCGACTACGCGCTCATCACCTCGGAGAACACGGAGCCCAACCTCGTCTTCGCCCGCTTCCTGGACGACGGCGCGCGCAAGGTCTGCATCACCCAGGCGCAGAGGGACATCGCGCAGGCGGACGTGAGCCTGCGCACGCTGGGCCGCACGCTGCCCTCGCCCATGAGCGACCTGACGAAGCTCACGGACGCGCAGGTGGACGAGACGCTCGTGTACCTGTCCACGCGCTTCTGGGGCGCGCCGCTCGCCGGCGAGGAGCTGGCGCGCTACGCGGCGTTCTTCCGCAAGGCCGCCGCCCGGGCCGAAACCCTCAAGAAGCGCGATCAGGCGCTGGCGGTGGTCTGCATCGCCATGCTGACGGACTCGCGCTTCATCACCTACTGACCTTGACGGTGCCCGCGATGAAGAAGACGCGCCAAGACGACCTCTGCTGCCCCGAGCGCCGCACCTTCCTCAAGGCCGGAGCCGGCTTCATGGGCTCCCTCCTGCTGGGAGGCATCCCCTTCAAGGCCGTGGCCCAGGCCACGAACCTGGCCCCGCCCGACCGCTGCTTCGTCTTCGTGTATTTCAACGGAGGGTGGGATCAGCTGCTCGCGTTCGACCCGCGCGACCCGGCGGTGTTCACCGCCGACCGCGTCAGCGAGACGCGCATCATGCCGGGCTACAACCTGCTCACCGACTCGCGCTTCCAGCAGACGCCCATCCTCCCCAAGACGCGCGCGGGCGCCGAGGCCCCGACGATGACCTTCGGGCCCGCGGTGGGCGCGCTGGCGGACCACTACGACCTGATGACGGTGGTGCGCGGCATCAACATGAGCACGCTCACCCACGAGGTGGGCTACCGCTACTTCCTCACCGGGAAGATGCCCATCGGCAGCGCGGCGCGGGGCTCCTCCACCGCCACGGAGATCGTGGGCCAGATGAAGCCCACGGTGCCCATCCCGTCCATCGCCCAGGGCGTGGAGTCCTACAACGACCGCTACGGCGGCTACGCCAACGCGCTGCGCGTGAGCGGCCTCGCGGACCTGGTGCTCACGCTGGACCCGCCCGTGGCGTCGCGCCAGCTGGACAGCGAGATCGAGAAGAGCCTCATCGACCTCAACGGCATGCCCATCACCTGCGAGGAGCAGGCGCTCACCACGCGGGGCGTGGGCACCGCCTACGAGAGCAGCCGCGGCCAGATGCAGACGGTGATGGAGAACAAGCTGTCGGACTCGTTCCGCTTCCAGCTGGCGGCCAACCAGTCCGTGCGCGACTTCTACGGGCTCAACGGCCAGTCCTACCCGTACAACACCGCCGCGGGCCGCGCGGCCATGGTGGCCACCGCCCTGAAGAAGGGCATCAGCCAGTGCGTGTCCATCAACCTGGCCGGCGGCCTGGACACCCACTTCGGCACGCAGCAGACGCACGCGACCAACCAGCGGGCGGGGTTCGACGCGCTGAACCTGCTGGTGAATGACCTCCGCCAGACGGCGCACCCCGGCGGCGGCAACTTCATGGACCACACCACCATCCTGGTGTTCAGCGAGTTCGCTCGCACGCCCACCATCAACGCCACGGGCGGCCGCGACCACCACCTGTCCAACAGCTGCCTGCTGATGGGCGCGGGCATCAAGCACAACCGGGTGGTGGGCCGCAGCGGCGACATCGGCATGTCGCCGGGCCTGGTGGACCTGCGCACGGGCGACAATGATCCGAACGGCTCCAACATCTTCCCCGAGCACATCATCGCGACGGTGCTGGCCTCGGCGAAGCTGGACTACAGCATCACGCGGGTGGACCCGCTGCGGTTCATCCTGGCCTGAACCTCGATGAGCACCTCCCTCTCGCGTCCCCGGCCGCGCCACGGCTCCCCCACCGTGGCGCGCTTCCTCTCCCCCTCGCTCCTGCTGTTGTCCGCGGTGCTGCTCACCGCGTGCGGCGAGGACGCGCCGCCGGGCAGCGACCCGGCGAAGCCCGCGGCCTTCACGGCCACCCAGGTCTCCACGACGCAGTCCCTGGCCGCGGTGCCCGGCTTCGCGGACCAGTCCGGCGGCGGCATCTTCGCCACCGCGGCCGGCGAGGCCGTGCGCCTGCGGCTGGACGGCACCAAGGCCGCGCTCGCCCCCCACCCGCAGAACGAGGCGACGCTGGGCGCGGTGCGCGCCACCTTCCGCCTGGGGCCGCACAGCGCCCTGGTGGAGACGGACAGCGGCCTGTTCCTGGCGGACCAGGGCTGGCTCATCGAGCCGCTGTGGCAGGAGGTGCTGGGCACCGGCATCATCGCCACCGCGCAGACGGCGGACGGCGCCGCCTGGCTTGCCCACCCCAAGGGGCTGTTCCAGATCCAGGGCGGCGTGCTCGCGTCGCTGAAGCTGTCCGGGCAGCCGCTCACCGGCATCACCGCCATGGCGGCCGCGCCCGCGGAGGACGGCCTCGCGGGCCTGTGGTTCGCGCGCGAGGGCCGGCTCAACGTGGTGGTGGCGTCCTCGCCGGGCGTCTACCAGGTGCGTGGCTCGGACGCGCCGCTCGGCGCCGGTGAGACGGTGCGGGCGCTCGCGGGGCTGGGCGCGAGCACGAGCGCGGCCGGCGAGGTCTGGGTGCTCACCAGCACCCGCGTGCTGAACCGGAACAAGGACGGCTGGAGCACGGTGGAGCTGCCGGCGCTGCCCGAGCAGCTGCTGGGCGCGGGGCGCTACCTCTGGGCCCGCGCGGGCGACCGGCTCTTCACCTACGACGCGGACGCGAAGGTGTGGGGCTCCGCGCAGGGGCTGCCCTCCGGCGCGGTGACGCTGCTGGCCGCGGACGAGAGCGGCTGCGCCTGGGTGCGCGTGGGCGAGCAGTCCCTGGCCATCAGCCAGACGCCCGCGCCGCGCGTGACGGGCCTGCACCAGGGCATGCTGGTGGTGGAGGACGGGCTGGTGGTCCAGGCCCGCCTGCCGCCGGGCACCCCGCCGAAGAGCGTGGTCTTCCAACTGGAGGGCCAGGAGGTCGAGGCCACCGGGCCCGCGTACAGCATGGGCGGCCTGGAGGCGGACGGCGAGACGCTCAAGGCGTTCTCCTTCTCCACCCTGGCGTCGGGCGGCCACACGCTGAGCGTCGTGTCCCGCTTCGAGGACGGCACGGAGGCGCGGCGGCAGCTGCCCTTCGTCTACCAGCCGCTCACCACCGTCCCCAGCTGGGCGCGCGACATCCGGCCCATCCACGAGGCCCGCTGCGCCAAGTGCCACACCACCAGCCCTGGCCGCCCGCTGAACACCTACGAGCTGTGGAAGTCCAACGCCCCGCTCATCAACGCGGCGGTGCGCGACCTGCGCATGCCCGCGGACGGGCCGTTGGATCCGCAGGGCATCGCCCTCATCCAGCGGTGGGTGTCCTCCGGCACGCTGCCCTGACGTCCCCCCTTCACGCCTGCTTCCCCGAGTGCATCCGCCCGTCCGAGGCACCCCCATGAACCGTCTCCTCCGCGCGACCCCCCTCGCCGCGCTGTTGACCCTGGCCTGTGACGGCCAGCTCAAGCCCGCCGAGCAGCTTCCCTACGTGGGCCCCTGCGAGGGCCTCGCCCCGCTGACGCTGTCGGCGGAGCCCACGACGGTGCGCACCCGGGACGTGGCCACGCTGACGGCCGGCGGCGGCAGCGGCCACTACTCCTTCCGCGTGGAGGCGGGCGGCTCGTCCGGCGACGTGCGCGGCAACCGCTTCGTCGCGGGCGCCACGCCCGCGGAGGACACGCTGACGGTGGTGGACGAGCAGTGCGGCGGCTCCGCCAGCGTGCGGGTGAAGGTGATCGCCGGCTTCGGCGTCGCGCCCGCGCGCGCGATGCTCCAGCCTGGGACGTCCTTTCAGATCCGCATCGACGGGCTGGTGGGCACGGCGACCTTCACGCTCACCTCCAATGGCTCCGGCGCCACGCTCAGCGACACGGGCCTCTACACGGCGGGGAAGGTGGAGGCGCTGGACGTCATCACCGTGCGCGACACGAAGTCCGGCGACACGGCGGTGCTCCAGTACACCGTGAGCAAGGCCGCGAAGCTGGTGGGCGACCCGGTGTACCTGGGCGTGCCGTCGGGCGCGTCCGCGCCGCTGGGCACCGCGGGGGGCTCGGATACGGTGACGTGGACGAAGAAGTCCGGCCCCGGCTCCCTGGTGAACGGCCGCATCGTCCTGGAGGCGGGCGCGAAGGGCACCGCCGTGCTGGAGGCCAGGGACGTCTTCACCGGCGATACGGCCCCGGTGACGGTGCGCGTGCTGGACGAGCTGACGCGGCCCCTGCTGCCGCACGGCAAGCTGTCGGACGTGGCCACGCTGGTGACGGCGGACTTCGACGGCGACGGCATCCAGGACCTGGCGGTGGGCCAGCGCGAGAGCGAGCTGTCGCGCCCCACGGGCGGCGCGGTGTTCATCTACAAGGGCAGCGCGTCCGGCCTGCCCGCGAAGCCCACCTGGGTGCTGACGGGCGAGACGGAGGGCGCGCTCTTCGGCGACATGCTGGCCGCGGGCGACCTGGATGGCGACGGGATCGCGGACCTGGCGGTGTCCTCGCCGGCCGCGGACGTCACCATCGGTGACTCGGGCGCGGTGTACCTCTACACGTTCAAGCCGGGGCAGGGGCCCACGCTGCTCAGGGCCGCGCTCACCGGCCTGGGGCGGGGCGGGTTCGGCACGGGCATGGCCATCGCGGACGCGGACGGCGATGGCGACATGGACCTGTTCGTGGGCTCGCCGGGCGCGGACCTGTCCACCCTCTCCGGCATCAGCCGGCGCGGCGTCATCGACATCTTCATCCTCGCCAGGGGACAGCCCGTCCCGGACCTGCCGGCGGTGCGCCTGGGGGGCCAGGACTTGGACAAGGCGGGGGCGTTCACCTTGAAGAGCACCACGGAGCTGGGCCGCGCCGTCGTCGTGGCGGACCTCAATGACGACGGCCGCCCGGACCTGGCGGCGCTGAACCGGCTGACGCGCTTCAACGCGGACGGCAGCGCCAACGGGCAGCAGATGGCCGTGGCGGTGTACTTCGCGCGCGGCACGGCGCCGCGCTATCACTCCGTGCCGGACCTGTACGTGCTGGTGTCCAACACCGCCGTGGAGGCGATGGCCAACGAGGGCACCTTCCGCCTGGGCGCCATCCCCGGCGAGGGCAACCGGCCGCCGTTCCTCGTGGTGATGGCGGACAAGGCGGACGCGCCGGACCTGCGCACGTCGGGGGGCGTGGCGGCGGCGCAGGACGCGGGCGGCGCGTACCTGTTCGACCTGCGCGGCGTCACGCTGGCGGAGGATCCGACGAAGGTGAACCCCGCGACGGTGCCGCTGACGAGCGCCTTCGCGCGCTTCTATGGCGACGCGCGGAGCATCACCGCGACGCGCAGCTGGGCGGTGATGGACGTGGACGACACGCCGGGGCCGGAGCTGCTCCTGGGCGCGCCGTACGCGGCGGTGACGGAGGGCACGACGACGCTGGGCAACGCGGGCAAGGTGCTGGTGTATCCGCTCACCGGCCTGTCGAAGGACACGGTGATGAACAAGCCGCTCGCGGCGCTGGGCGGCGCGGCGAAGGCGGAGGTGCTGGGCGCGGGCCTCGCGACGTGGAACCTGCCGTCCGGCCCGGCGCTGGCGGCCTTCTCCGGACGCGCGTCCTCCACCGCCGGCGCCTTCGTCGGCCGCGTGGACGTCTTCACCCGGGCCAGTGCGTCCATCGCGGACTGGTCGCGCAGTTTCATGGACGTGACGGCGAAGGCCAGCGTGGAGCGCTTCGGTGAGACCGTGGCGGTGTCGCGCCTCAACGGCAAGGTGATGGCGCTGGTGGGCTCGCCGGGCTTCTCCGGCCCGGGCCCCAACAACGACGGCGCGGACATGACCGTGGGCCGCGCGTACACCTTCGACACCGAGGAGCCCGGGAAGGCCATCGTGGCCGGCGAGGGCGCCAGCTCCCCGTGGCACGGCGGCCGCAACGTGGGCGTGGACGTGGCGTTCACGGACTTCAACGGAGATGGCCGGCCGGACATGGTGGCGGGCGCCACGGCGCTCGTCATCCCGGCCACGACCTCCGCCGTGGCCGAGCGCGACCCCTACGTGCAGAACGCCTGCATGACGACGGCCACGCAGTCCCTGGGCGGACTGCTGGTGTCGCTGGGACAGGCGGACGGCACCTTCAAGCGCGCCTACCGCGTGTTCGCGCCGTCCGTGGTCACCGGCTGCCACGACCCGGCCAACACCCGCTGCAAGCGCACCACCCTCGGCCGGGGCGTGGTGGGCGGCTTCGACTTCAACGGCGACGGCAAGCAGGACGTGGCCGTGCTGCGCGACCGCGGCATGGACGTGTTCCTGGGCCGCGCGCCCGAGGACGCGTCGCTCGCGAAGATGACGCTGGCGTGCGACCCGGTCTGGTCCTGGCCGACCAACCCCATGCCCGCGTCAGGGGGCTGGGCCGACACGGCGATGCCGACGACCTCCGCCATCGCCGCGGTGGGAGACCTCAACGGGGACGGCTGCGAGGAGGTGGCGTGGCGCTACTCGGACAGCTCGCACTCGGGCATCGTGATCGCCTACGGCTTCGACGCGGGCGGCGCGAAGTGTGGTGGCCGCAAGGTCGGGGCCACCGTGCGCATCGCCGGAGACACGGAGGTGGGGCGCGCGCTGATGAACCTGGGCGTGGCCACCGCGCGCGCGGGCAGGTTCCTGGGCACCTCCGGCGCGGACTACCTCGCGGTGAGCGCCAACAACTACCTGGTGGACGGCGTGAGCCAGCAGGCGGTGCTGCTCCTCCAGACCTCCAAGCTCACCCCTCCGGCCACGGGGGAGACGGTGCTGGACGTGGGCAACCTGGCCCCGCTGAGCCTCACCTACCGCGCCCGCGCCGTGAGCTTCGGCACGTCGCTGGCGGGCGGCAGGGACCTCACGGGCGACGGCGTGCCGGACCTGTGGGTGGGCGCGCCCAACGCGTCGGTGGCCTCGGACGGTGACGGCGCGGCGTTCCTCTTCGCCGGCGGCGCGAAGTCCACCGGCCCGCTGTCGCCCTTCCTGCTGGTGGTGGGCGACGGCGCCGAGCGCTCCTACCTGGGCCAGTCCATCGCCGTCGTCCCCGGCTCCGGAGGCTCGCCGCCGTCGGTCGTCATCGGCGCGCCGAGGAGCTACCGCACCGGCACGCAGAACGGCACGGCGTACTCGCTGCCCCTGCCGTTCTGAGTCACGCCGTGGGCGGGGCTTCCGGGGGGACCTTCGCCTCCGGAGCCTCGTCGCGGTTGGCGAGCGCCGCCGCCGTGAGGATGAGCACGCCGCCGGTGAGCAGGGACGGCGTGAGCGGCTCGCCCAGGAGGGCCACGCCCAGCGTCACCGCCACCAGCGTGTCCAGGAGCGCCATGGCGCCCAGCGCCGCCAGCGAGATGCGCGGCAGGAGCCAGTACAGGCACTGGTAGGTGAGCACCGTCCCGCCCAGCGCCAGGTACAGGAGCGCGCCCACCGCCTTCAGGGTCCAGCGCGCCGGCTGGTTCCACTCCAGCAGCGCGGACGCGGACAGGAGCAGCACCGCGCTGCTCAGCGACTGCACCAGCACGAGCAGGTGCGGCGGCACGTGCGTCATGTGCCGGCGCACCAGCACGTTGGCCACCGCCACCACCGACGCCGCGAACAGCGTCATCGCGCAGCCCAGCACCACCTGCCCGGAGAAGCTGAGCGACACCAGCTCCCGGGACTGGAGCGCCACCACGCCCGCCAGGCCCAGCCCCGCGGCGAGGAGCTTGCGCGGGGTGAGCAGCTGATCCGGGAAGACGACGCGGCCCACCAGCAGCAGCCACACGGGGAAGGTGGAGAAGAGGAGCGCGGACCAACTGGACGGAATCCACTGCTGCGCCACGAAGAGCATCCCGAAGGGCACGGCGAGCTGGAGCACGCCCAGCCCCGCGATGCGCCACCCCGTGCCGTCGCCCAGCGCCGTCCCGCGCGAGCGCGCGAAGGGCAGCAGCGCCAGCCCGGCCACCAGCATGCGCGTGCCCACGAAGCGCAGGGGCGGCAGGTCCTCCAGCCCCACCTTCACGGCGGCCCACGTGGAGCCCCAGAGGAGGAAGCAGGTGGCGTAGGCCAGGGACACCTTCCACCGCGGCGCGGACTTCACGGCCGGGGGCACGACGGTCACGGACGACATAACGGCGCGGGCACTAGCACGCGCCGCCCTTCCGGGAAACATCCGTTCAGGGCCCGGCGCGTCAACCCCGCCTGCTCACCCGTCCGGCAGCACCGGTTTTACCCGGAGCACGGGGGCGAACAGGTCCCCCACGGCGTCCAGGCGCCTCCTCAGCGTCTTCAGGCGGAAGCGGCGCGGGTCCAGGCGGCCGGTCACCTCGCTCCAGTCGAGCGGCGCGGAGAAGGGCGCGCCCTCCACGGCGCGCAGGGAGTAGGGCGCCACCACCGTCTTGCCGCGCGCGTTCTGGCCCGCGTCGAGGTAGAGCCGCCCGCCGCGCTCGCGGATGGAGCGCGCCGTGGTGGCGATGTCGCCCAGCTCCTCCGCCAGCTCGCGCGCCCGCGCGTCCGCGAACGCCTGGGTGCGCGCGTAGGTGTGGCCCGGCGCCAGGGGCACCAGCACGTGCAGGCCGCGCTTGCCGGAGGTCTTCGGGAAGGCCTTGAGCCCCAGCTCGTCCAGGCGCGCGTGCAGCAGGGTGGCCACCTTCACCAGGTCCTTCCAGCCGCCCTTCCCCGGGTCCAGGTCGAACACCACGAAGTCCGGCTGCGCCAGCCGGGGCGCGTGGGACAGCCACATGTGCAGCGTCAGCGCGGACTGGTTGGCGAGCCACAGCAGCGCGGACGTGCTCTTCACGTTCACGTGGCGCAGCGTCTTGTCCTCGTGGCGCACGCGCAGCGTGGGCATCCACGGCGGGATGCCGGACAGCTCGTGCCGGAAGAAGCCCGGGGCCTGGATCCCCGCGGGCCACTGCTGGTGGGCCAGGGGGCGGTCCGCGAGCACGGGGAGCAGCAGCGGCGCCACCTGCTCGTAGTACGCGAACACGTCCGCCTTCGTCAGGCCGGACTCGGGGAACAGCACGCGGTCGCCGTGCGTGAGGGCCACCTCCGGCGCGCGGGAGGACCTCCCACGCGGCGTCTGGGGCGCGGCGGACCGGGTCGCGGCGCGGGCGGAGGCGTGCACCGGCGCGCGGCGCGAGCCCCGGCGCGCGGCGCCTTCGACGGGGGCGGGGTGCTCGCGCACGACCTCCCGCGGCACCTTGTCGCTGCGCAGGCCCTGGAACACGGGGTGGCGCAGGCGGCCATCCTTCGTCCACTCGGTGAAGTTCACCTGGGCCACGTACTTCGGCTTCACCCAGACGGTGTCCGTGTTCGTGGGCGCGTCCATGGCGGCGGGCTTCTTCGCGCGCGTGGCGTCCAGCAGCCAGCGCAGCTCGCGGCGGTCCTTCGCGGTGTAGCCCGTGCCCACCTTGCCCACGTCGTGGAAGCCGTCCTTGCCCCGCACGCCCACGCGCAGCGCGCCAACCTCCGACTTCGCCCGCGCGTTCTTGATGGGCAGGTAGCCCAGGATGACGACCTCCTGGCCCGCGACCACCTTCAGCTTCAGCCAGTCCCCGGAGCGCGTGCCCGTATAGGGAGAGTCCTTGCGCTTGGCGATGAGGCCCTCCCACCCCTTGCGCCGCGCCTCCTGCAGCGCGCGCGACAGCGGCAGGTCCAGCTTCTCGGAGAGCTGGATGGGCAGGGGCACCTGGGCCAGCAGCGTCTCCAGCCGCGCGCGGCGCTTCTCATAGGGAAGCTCGCGCAGGTCCTCTCCGTCCTGCCACAGCAGGTCGAACACCATGAAGCGCTGCTCCGCGCCCTGCTCCGTGTGCTGGAGGAGCTGGAACCGCGAGCGGCCCTTCGCGTCGAGCGCGACGACCTCTCCATCCATGACGACGTCCTTCACGGGCAGCTCGCGCAGCGCGGCGGCGAGCCGGCCGAAGCGGCTCGTCAGGTCGTTGCCCCGGCGGCTCTGGAAGGCGAGCTTCCCGTGCGTGAGGGCGCACACGGCGCGGAAGCCGTCGTACTTCACCTCGTAGGTGTGCGTCTCGTCGTGCACCTCGTCGGACACCGCCAGCCGCGCCAGCATGGGCGGCCACACCCGCTCCAGCAGCTCCTCCGGCGACACCGGTGGGCGGGTCGCCTTCGCGGGCTCGCGCACGGCCCTCGCGAGGCGAGCCCGGGGTCCCGCGCGCCCGGGCGTCGCGGGCTTCGGGGCGCGCGGCACCCCGGGCTTGCGAGGTCCGTGCGTCTCCACCTGCCCGCTCTTCACGGACTCGGGGCGCTCCACGGTGACGTCGTAGCCGGGCCTGGCGTAGGCGTCCTTCGCCTTGAACAGGAGCCACTGCGCCTTGCCGCCGCGGGGACGGGTGCGGATGAGGTGCCAGCGCCCCTGGAGCTTCGCGCCGTGCAGCACGACCTCCAGGTGCCCGCGCTTCAGCTGCGCCTCGGCGTCACCGGGAGGGATGACCTCGAACGTGCCGGACTCCCACAGCAGCGAGTCCCCGCCGCCGTACTGGTCGTCCGGGATGTGGCCCTCGAAGTCCGCGTAGGAGCGCGGGTGGTCCTCCGTCTGGACCGCGAGCCGCTTCACGGACGGGTCGTGGCTGGGGCCCTTGGGGATGGCCCAGCTCACCAGGACGCCCCCGATCTCCAGCCGCAGGTCGTAGTGCAGCCGCGTGGCGTCGTGCTTGTGGATGACGAAGCGGGGCGCCTCCGACTTCGGCGCCACCGCGTCCGGAGAGGGCTCGGGGGTGCGCTGGAAGTCGCGCTTCGTCCGGTAGCGGCGCAGCCGTCTCTGCGTGTCGGAGGTCTTCACCCTCCAACGCTCTGCACAGGAGGGCGGGCGCGCAATTCCTCACACCGGCTGGTGGGAGGCCAGGAGGGCAGGCGCTCCGCGTGACCCCGCCCCCGCTTGTCCGGCCACGGGGCCGGATGGCGAGGAGGCCGTCCGCCTGCCCTGGGGGCGACGCAGGGGTGGGTGCCGGGACGGGCTGTTGGTTCCGAGAGGAGGAGTCCCCACATTGTTCGGGCCCAAGCACTCGCCGTAGCCGGTTGGAGGAGGCACCCATGGCAGACAAGTCCGAAGTGGAGCGCCTGCACAGCCTGGCGCAGCTCGATGCCGACGCCGTGGGCGCGTATGACGTCGCCATCGCCCGCATCCGGCCGGCGCTGGTGCGCGAGCGCCTCAACCACTTCCGCGCGGACCACCTGCGTCACGTGCGCGACCTCAACGCGCTCCTCCAGCACTTCGGGGGCGAGCCGGTGACGCTGCGTCCGGACCTGAAGGGCTCCGCGATGAAGGGCCTGACGGCGATGACGGGGCTGATGGGGACGGAGGCCACGCTGTGGGCCATGCTCGGCAACGAGGAGCTGTTCGACCGGGCCTATGAGCTGGCCCTCCAGTTCGACTGGGCCCCGGAGGTGAAGGCCCTCATCCGGCAGCACCGCGAGGACGAGCGGCGCCACGGCACGTGGATCCGCGACGCGGTGCGCACCCGTCCGTGGGCGGACAGCCGGCTGCCCTCCTTCATGGAGGGCGCTGAGCTGGGCGCCTGAAGCCGCTACCGCGCGTCGCGGGGAACTGGCATACGCTGCCGCGCGTGCGCGACATCACTGTCTACCAACCCGACTTCCTCTTCGCGGAAGGGCGTCTCCACGAAGGCCGTGCGCTGGCGGTAGGCGCGGATGGCCGAATCCTGGACGCGGCGCCCGAGGGCGCGCGCGTGGAGCGGCTCGCGGGGCGGGCGCTGCTGCCGGGGCTCGTCAACGGCCACTCGCACGCGTTCCAGCGGCTCATCCGGGGACGCACCGAGTACGTGGCCTCCGCTGGCGGACAGGACGACTTCTGGTCCTGGCGCGAGGCGATGTACCGCGCCGCGGGGGCGCTCACGCCAGAGGAGATCCACGTCGCCTCGCGGCAGGTGTTCCTGGAGATGGCGCTCGCGGGCATCACCACGGTGGGCGAGTTCCACTACCTGCACCACCAGCCGGACGGGACGCCCTACGCGGACCGCAACGCGCTGGCGCACGCGGTCATCCGCGCGGCCACGGACGTGGGGCTGCGCATCTGCCTGCTGCGGGTGGGCTACGCGCGCGCGGGCTTCAACGTGCCCGCGAACCCGCGCCAGCGCCGCTTCATCGACGCGGACGTGGACACGTTCCTGGCCACCACGGAGGCGCTGGCCCACGCGGTGCGCGGCGACGCGCGGGTGCGCGTAGGGCTCGCGCCGCACAGCGTGCGCGCGGTGCCGAGGGACTGGCTGACGCAGGTGGCTCGCGCCGCGCCCGCCGGCATGCCCATCCACATGCACGTGGCGGAGCAGCCGAAGGAGATCGAGGCGTGCCTCGCGGAGCACGGCCGCCGGCCGGTGGAGCTGGTGTCGGACGTGGGCCTGCTGGGGCCGCGCTTCACCGCCGTGCACGGCGTGCACCTGACGGAGGACGAGGTGGCGCTGCTCGGCCGCGCGGAGGCCACGGTGTGCGCGTGCCCGTCCACGGAGCGCAACCTGGGGGACGGCATCGTGCCCGCGGACGCGCTGGTGAAGGCCGGGGCGCGGGTGAGCTTCGGGTCGGACAGCCAGACGGTGGTGGACCTCCTGGACGAGGCGCGGCAGCTGGAGCAGCACCTGCGGCTGGTGCGGCTGCGCCGCGCGGTGCTGGACCCGGGCACGGGCACCCTGGACGGGCTGGCGGCGCGGCTCCTCGACATGGCCACGGTGCAGGGCGCGCGGAGCCTGGGCCTGGGCACGGGCTCGCTGTCGCCGGGGGCGCCCGCGGACTTCTTCACGGTGGATGTGAACCACCCGTCGCTGGTGGGCGCGGGGCCCACGTCGCTCCTGCCGGGCATCGTCTTCGGGGCGGCGGGCGGGGCGGTGCGCGACGTCGCGGTGGCGGGCCGGCTCGTGGTCCGGGATGGCCGCCATCCGCTGACGGAGGAGAGTGGCCGGGCCTTCCAGCAGCTCGCCCGGCGCCTCTACCCGTAGGATGGGGGCGCGGTTCGATATGCAGGAGCCGCCCGGGCATTGTGGGTGCGGGAGGTAGCGGATGCGTGCAGGAACCTGGCTGTCGCTGCTGCTGGTTGTGGGGTGGGCCCTGGGCGGCTGCGCCGGACGCCAGGACCCGGAGACGCCGGACTACGAGGCCATCTACGACCTGCCCGTGGAGGAGCTGTGGCCCCGGGTGCGCGAGTACTTCACGGACGCGCACCTGCCCTACCGGGAGGACCGGGGCAGCCTGGTGCTGGAGACCGAGTGGAAGCAGGAGTTCGGCGGCTCGAAGATCTCCGGCTTCTGGCACCGCTACCTCGTGCTGGGCAAGCGGGAGACGCCCACGACGAGCAAGCTGTGGATCATCCGCATCACCAAGACGGTGAACAAGGCGCTGTCGCAGCCTGGCAAGGGGATCGACTGGGGCGTCGGCCGCGGCGTCGGGCTCAACGGGGGGGACGCGCTCGGGGATGACGCCATCAGCGCGGAGGACGTCGAGGACCGGCTGACCTTCCCGGCGGGAGAGCACGCCTTCTACATGGAGTCGGGGCAGGGCACGCGCGACCTGACCCTGGAGTGGCGGGTGTTCCGGGGCATCATGCCCAAGCTGGCCAGGGAGCAGGCGGTGAGCGCGGAGCAGGCGGTGGCGAAGGCTCCGGGCGCGAAGGACGCGCCGGTGTTCACCGAGTGCGGTCAGTCCATCCTGGGCCTGAAGAAGCTGGCGAAGGCGGGTGGGGTGCTGCTACTGGGCGAGCTGCACGGCACGCAGGAGGTGCCGCGCTTCATCGCGCAGTCCGTGTGTCAGCTCGTCACGGCGGGAATCCCGGTGACGGTGGGGCTGGAGCTGCCGGTGGAGAACGAGGCGCGCATCACCACCTTCCTCCAGAGCGAGGGGGGCGAGGAGGACTGGCTCAAGCTGATGGAGGCCCCGTTCTGGCGCAGCCCGTATCCGGACGGCCGGGGCAGCGAAGCGGTGGCGAACATGCTGGAGCAGCTGCGGCACCTGCGTGCACAGGGCCTGGACGTGGCGGTGTTCGTCTACGACCACCCGAAGCTCTCCGGCCAGCCGCGTGAGGACGCGCTGACGCAGACGGTGCTGGCGCAGGTGAAGGCGACGCCGCGGCGCTTCCACCTGGTGGTGAGCGGCAACGTCCATCCGCGCACGGCGAAGGGCCTGCCGTGGGACACGCAGTACAAGCCCATGGGCTACCTGCTGAAGGACCAGCTCGAGGACGTCACCGTGCTGGACATGGCCTATGACAGCGGCACGGCATGGATCTGCGCCGCGGATCAACAGGAGCGCAAGCTGGACTGCGGGGTGAAGGAAGCGAAGGGCAGGGACAACGGCGACCGCTTCTTCGTGCACGTCTGGGACTCGCCCCGGGACGGCTACCACGGCGTCTTCTACGTGGGCCGGGTGACCGCGTCCGCGCCCGCCATCTCCAAGGGCCTGGGCCGGCCGGGCGCGGATGACAACTCCGGGTTCCCCGCGGCCCCGGAAGCGGCGGGGGTGGCCTCCGCGCGACGCTGAGGGCACGGCCACGCTGGCGTCGCGGCGCGGGCGGTGGCATGGAGGTGGCCTGACCGGAGGCCGTCCCATGAGCGACACGCTGCCCGCGCTGCGGGCCACCCTGGCGGAGCTGGTGGCGTTGGACACCACGTCCTCGCGCCCCAACGCGCCCCTCATCGACTACGCCCAGGCGCGCCTGGAGGCCGCGGGCTTCACCGCCGAGCGCCAGCACTACACCGACGACGCGGGCGTGGCGAAGGTGAACCTCATCGCCCGCAAGGGCGGCGCCGACCGCGCCGCGCTGGCCCTGGTGGGCCACTCCGACTGCGTGCCCTATGACGCCGCCTGGGCGGACGCACTGCGCCTGACCGAGCGCGACGGCAAGCTGTACGGCCGCGGCGCCTGCGACACCAAGGGCTTCATCGCCTGCGCGCTGCACACCGCCACGCGCAAGGACCTGCCGAAGCTGGACGCGCCGCTGCTCGTCATCCTCACCGCGGATGAGGAGGTGGGCCTCGTGGGCGCGAAGAAGCTGGTGGCGGCGGGCCTGGGCCGCGCGAGGCACGCCATCGTCGGCGAGCCCACGCGCCTCATCCCCGTGCGCGCCAACAAGGGCTACTGCCTGGCGGAGGTGGAGGTGCTGGGCAAGGAGGGCCACAGCGCCTACCCGGAGCTGGGCGCGTCCGCCATCTTCCGCGCTGGCCGCTTCCTCCAGCGGCTGGAGACGCTGGCGAACACCGTCCTCCGCGAGGACCGCGACGAGGGCTTCCAGCCGCCCTTCACCACCGTGAACGTGGGCCTCATCCAGGGCGGCAAGGCGAAGAACGTCCTGCCCGGCTCCTGCCGCTTCACCGTGGAGTGGCGCCCCATCCCCGGCCAGGCCGCCGAGCGCGTCCCCGAGCTGATGGAGCACATCCGCCAGGAGCTCACGCGCGACGAGCCCGCCTACGAGGCGCGCATCAAGGTGCTGCGCCTGGACCGCGGCGTCCACACGCGCGGCGACGCGGACGTGGTGCGCTTCCTGGAGCAGGTGAGCGGCAACGCGTCCGAGACGGTCTCCTTCGGCACGGAGGCCCCCCAGCTCACGGAGCTGGGCGCGGAGGCGGTGGTGTTCGGCCCCGGCGACATCCGCGTCGCGCACCAGACGGGCGAGTTCGTCCCCATGGAGGACCTGGTCCGCTGCGAGGCCGCGCTCACCCAGGCCGTGGCCCGCTTCTGCACGGGCGGCTGAGCCCGCGGCGCTTCAGGGCTTCTCGTCGACGACCTCGACGTTGCGGAAGCCCTGACACGCCTCCTTGAAGCCGAGCACGTACTTCAGCGAGCGCAGCTCCAGCGTCAGCTTGTGCCACAGCTTGCGCAGCAGGTTGGGGCGCGGCGCGGGCACGTTCGTGACCAGCGTGCTCAGGTCGATGTAGTGGGTCGGCGTGCGGCCCATGCCCTCGAAGTCGTGCTCCAGCCCCTGGCTGAGCTGGCGCAGCTCCGGCTCCAGCCGCTGGTGCACCGCGTCCGTCATCAGGACGTACTCGCGCACGGGCACGTCGTTCTTCAGCATCCGGTGCACGAGGATGACGTCCACCCCCGCCAGCTCCGTGAGGTGCTTCACCTTCTGGAAGGCGACCTCGCCGACGTGGGCCACGAACTTGAGCGTCAGGCCGCCCACCTGCGTGCACCCGTCGCACTTGCACATCCGGTCGATGGCGAGCTGCTCCCGGCGCTCCAGGAAGGCGCGGCGGATGGCCGCGACCTGCTTCGCGACCGGCGCGGCGTCCTCCCCCACGGCGTAGAAGAAGGCCGCGTCGCCTTCGAGCTTCGCCAGCTTGAACCGGCCGGACGCGTCGATGACGGCCTCCAGCAGCCGCGCCACCGTGTCCTGCGCGTGCGCCAGGCCGAAGCGGTGCTCCCGCATGAAGCGGGTGTAGCCACCGATGTCCGCGATGAGCAACTGCGCCTTCTCAATGGCCATGCGGCGCCGCAGCCTAGCCCACTCCCCGGACGCGCGTCAGTGCCGGGGCAGGGCGCAGGTGCCCACGTCGCGCAGCAGCTTGTGCGCCTCCGCGAGCAGCGCGTGCCCCTTCACCTCCGGGGGCACGCGGGCGATGAGCTTCATGTCCGGCGTCAGCCGGTAGAAGCCCTTGGAGCGCTGCACCAGCCCCGCCACCTTCGCGCCGTCCAGGAGCGCGTCGCCGCCCAGCGCCAGCGACAGCCGGCCCGGGCCCGCCTCCAGCGCGCGCAGCCGCAGCTCGCGCATGTCGATCTTCAGGAGCGTCACCTCGGAGAGGGCGTCCACCTCGTCGGGCGCCTCGCCGTAGCGGTCCACCAGCTCCGCGCGCAGGTCCGTCACCTCGTCCGGGTGGCTGGCCTGGCTGAAGCGCTTGTAGAACACCAGCCGCTGGTGCACGTCCGCCACGTAGTCGTCGGGGATGAGCGCCGGCATGGGCAGGTTGATGTCCGGCTCCACGTGCACCCTGGGCGGCTGGCCCTGGAGCTCCGCCACCGCCTCCTCCATCAGCTGCGCGTACAGGTCGAAGCCGATCTCCGCGATGGCGCCGGACTGCTTCTCGCCCAGGAGGTTGCCCGCGCCGCGGATCTCCAGGTCGTGGCTGGCGATGGAGAAGCCCGCCCCCAGCTCCGTGAAGTTCTGGAGCACCTCCAGGCGCCGCTGCGCGTCCTTCGTCACCGGACGGCGCGTGGGCACCAGCAGGTACGCGTACGCGCGCTCCTTGCTGCGGCCCACGCGCCCGCGCAGCTGGTAGAGCTGCGCCAGGCCGAACTGGTCCGCGCGGTTGACGATCATCGTGTTGGCGCTGGAGATGTCGATGCCGCTCTCGATGATGCTGGTGCACAGCAGCACCTGGAACTTGTGCTCCGTGAACTGGAGCATCACCTTCTCCAACTGCCCCTCGCCCATCTGACCGTGCGCCACGCCGATGGAGACGTGCGGCAGGAGCTTCCTCAGTTCCTGCTCCATGGACGGCAGGGACTCCACGCGGTTGTGCACGAAGAAGACCTGGCCGCCGCGGGCGATCTCGCGTTCCACGGCCTCCTTGATGACGGCCTCGTCGTACTTCATCACGAAGGTGCGGATGGCCCGGCGGTCCTGCGGCGGCGTGGCGATGATGCTCATGTCGCGCACGCCGGACATGCTCATGTGCAGCGTGCGGGGAATGGGCGTCGCCGTCAGCGTCAGCACGTCCACCTGCGTGCGCAGCCGCTTGAGCGCCTCCTTCTGCTTCACGCCGAAGCGCTGCTCCTCGTCCACCACCAGGAGCCCCAGGTCCTTGAAGGCCACCTCGCCCGCCAGCAGCTTGTGCGTGCCGATGACGATGTCGACCTTGCCCTCCTTCGCGCGGCGGAGGATGTCGCGGACCTCCGGCGGCTTGCGGATGCCGGAGATCACCTCCACCGTGACGGGGTAGTCCTTGAAGCGCTTCTTGAAGGAGTGGAAGTGCTGCTGCGCCAGCACCGTGGTGGGCACCAGCACTGCCACCTGCTTGCGGTCCAGCGTGGCCTTGAAGGCGGCGCGCATCGCCACCTCCGTCTTGCCGTAGCCCACGTCGCCGCAGACGAGCCGGTCCATGGGCTGCGGCTTCTGCATGTCCGCGAGCACGTCCTCGATGGCCTTCGCCTGGTCCGGCGTCTCCTCGAACTCGAAGTCCGCCTCGAACTGGGCGAAGTAGCGGTCCGGCGCGGTGAAGGCATAGCCCGGGTGCGCCTTGCGCGCGGCGGCCATCTGCAAGAGCTCCGCCGCCATCTTGAGCAGCTGCTCCTTGACGCGCTTCTTCGTCTTCTCCCAGCTCGTCGTGCCCAGCTTGTCCAGCTGGACCTTGTCCGGGTCGCCGCCGGTGAACTTCTGGATGAGCCGCATGCGGCCCACCGGCAGGTAGATCTTGTCCCGCCCCGCGTACTCCAGGACGAGGAAGTCCCCCGGCACGCCCTGCACCTCCATCTTCGTCAGGCCCGCGTAGCGCCCGATGCCGAAGTCGGTGTGGACGATGAGGTCGCCTTCCTTCAGGTCCTTGAAGCCCGCGGCGAACGCGTCCAGCTTCTTGCTGCGCTTGACGCGCCGGCGCGAGCGGACGCCGAAGATCTCCTCATCCGCGAGCACGGCCAGCCGGCCGTCCGGGTCGACGAAGCCCTGGCTCACCTCGCCGGTGAACAGGTGCGCCCACACCGCCGGCTCGTAGAGCTTCGCTGGGTCCTGCAACGCTTCCGTGTGCACCTTCACCATCACGGAGCGGTCCAGCAGCAGGCGCTTGAGCCGGTCCGCCTGGCTGAGCGTGCCGCACGCCACCGCGCACGCCACGCCGGCGTCGCGCCAGCGCTGGAGCCGCTCCACCAGCGGGGTGAGGGCGCCCTCCTCGCCGTGGTGCGCGAGGATGGCCTCGCGCAGGTCCTGCGTGGTGCCGAAGCTGAAGGCCACGGGCGCTTCGGACTGCGTGAGCGACAGGCCGCCGCCCTCCACCACGCGCAGGGCCTGGAGGCCCGCCGCCACGCCCTCGCGCGTGAGGAAGTGGTGCTCGGGCGGATAGGTGAGGTCCTGGCGCGCGTCCGCCTCCTCCACGCCCCTGGCCAGCTCCGCCTGGAGCTCCTCCAGGGCGCGGTCCAGCCCCACCGGGTCGTCCAGGTAGACGACGGGCTCCTTCGCCCACGCGCGCAGGTAGTCGAACACGGAGGCCAGCCCGCCCTCGAAGAAGCCGGGGAGGAGGCCCTCCAGCCCGAAGCCGGGCAGCCCTTCTCGGAGCGCGTCCAGCCGCTCGCGCAGCTTGATGGTGGGCAGGTTGATGCGGTCCGCCACCGCGCGGGCGGCGGCCTCGGCGCGGGGGCGCGTGTCGTCGGTGAGCAGCAGCTCGCGCGCGGGCACCAGGTCCACGGCCTTGAGCGCGTCCACGGTGCGCTGCGTCTCCGGGTCGAAGACGCGGATGGACTCGATGGTGTCCCCGAAGAACTCCAGGCGCACCGGCCGCTCGTACAGCGGGCTGAAGACGTCCAGCAGGCCGCCGCGCACGCTGAAGGTGCCCTTGTCCTCCACCAATGGGCTGTTCTGGTAGCCCATCAGCGCCAGCTTCCGCGCCAGCGAGTCGCGGTCGAAGTCCTGGCCCACCTCCACGCGCTGGGCCAGTCCCTCCATCACCGCCAGCGGCAGCACGCGGCGGTGCAGCGCGCGCACGGACAGCACCAGTGCGGGGAACGGCGTGCCGCGCGCGAGGTGGAACAGCGCGCCCAGCCGCTCCGTGATGGGGCCCGGCTCCGGCGACAGCTCGTCGTAAGGAAGCACCTCGTCCGCGGGCAGGCGCAGCACGCGAGGCTCCAGCAGGCTGCCGGTGCCTCCCAGGAAGAAGGCCAGGTCGTGCGCGAGCGCGTCCGCCGCCTCCTCATCCACGGCCACGCACACCAGGGGCGCGCGCAGCTCCCGGTGCAGGTGGGCGAGCAGGTGGCCGCGCGCCGCGCCCTTCACCCCCTGCGTTCGCGCACGGTGCCCCGCGCGCAGGGAGGCCAGCAGCCGGGCGAAGGCATCGCCGGAGGGAGAGGGAGCACCGCCGGGCCAGGACGTGCTGTCGGACTTCGGGGAGAGGGAGGTATCCATTCGGGGGCCCGTGTGGGGCCCTCGGCTAATTAGGGTGCACTCCCTCCCAAATCAACGCCGGATGCGGACACCTGTCGTGTCCACGAGGGCAGCGGGACGGCCGCTGGGCGGGGAGGCTCACGCGCGCCCGGGAGAGGGGACGGTCCCCGGGTGCGCGGTCTCACCCGCTCAGGGCTCGCAGGCTCTCACGGAGCGGGGCTCATGGTTCGGATTGTTGGCGTCCGCCGCCACCGAGTCGCAATCGAGCAGGCTGGACAGCCCCGTCAGCGGTTCGACCATCAGCATGGTGGAGGCGCGGCCCGACGTGAAGTTGAAGCGGATGGACTTGTCGTTGGGCGTCGCCAGGCTCTTCGCGGCGGTGTCCTCCAGGGCACCCTGGAGGCAGTCCCTGCGCAGGACCGGCGCACCGGAGCCCGGAAGGAAGCACAGGCCGTTGATGGCCTCGGCATCCATGGAGGGCGGGATGGGGATGTCCGGGCCCATCTCCGTGCAGCACGCTGGAGTGGTCCGGCACGTGACGTTGACGCAGGCCACCTGCGGGCAGGTGTCGTTGGTCCACGACGTCTGCCCCGGCTCCTCGCACTTGAGCCGCTCCCAGCGGGCCACGCTGTACCGCAGTCCGTTCGGCTGGATCACGTCCGCATCCACGACGATACGCACGGGCTGGTTCGTCGCGATGGACAGCTGCCGGGCGCGCAGTGCCGCCGCCCCCAGCTCGCGCGTCGCGTTGCTCTCACGCCGTCCGCCCACGCCGCTCTGGATGTTTACGACCGCCAGCGAGGCCATCACCCCGATGATGACGACCACCAGCATCAGCTCCAGCAAAGTCATGCCACGGTTGGACTTCACGGCGTGACTCCAGTCGGCGCAGGCGGCACGAGTCCAGCCACCCCGAAGTTGCGCGGCGCCACCCGGAAGGTGAAGGTGCGACGCTTGTAACCATCCTTGAAGAAGCCGTCCTCGTCCTGCACGTCGGGCTCGGTCACATCGCGGTTGCTGCGGCGCGTGCGCACGACCAGGGTGATCTCCACCTCCCGCACCCGCTGCTGCAGCCGCCTCTGGCGGATCTTCTCTGTCTCCGGCGTGTCGAAGCTCTCGAAGTCTGGTGTCTCCACCTGACAAACGGTCGCGAGATCCCCGGCGGTGCAGTCGCTGATGGCTGGGCGCGGCGGGGTGGAGAGGCTGAGGTCGGGTTCGGGGAACCAGCGCGGGGCCGCGTTGACGTCCAGCAGGTTGACGACGGCCTGCCGCACCTTCAGCTGCTCCACATCACGGCTGACCACCTGCCACTCGGTGGCCCCGCTGGGAAGCGCCTCCAGCGTGGGGATGCCGTCCTTCCAGTTCACCCGGTAGGCCACGCCTTCAAGCCCCATGATCAACCAGTCGGTGCCGGTCCAGTACACATCCGAGTCCCCCAGGGCGCATCCCCCGGTGGTCAGCGAGCCCGTGCCAAGGGTCGCTGTCAGCAGGTTGGCGCCCGGGTTCACGTTCGTCACCTTCAGCGCGCACGCGGATTGCTCGTTGGCGTTCGCCAGCACCGCCAGCGTGAAGGGCTGGCCCGTGGGGGGATTCAGTCCCGACGAGGAGTTGGGGGCCATGCAGAACTGGTCGGTCCCCTGTCGCACCGACGAACCCTTCACCCCGCAGCCTTCCAGCGAAATCAGGGCGCCCGAGTTGCCCCAGTAGAGCCGGAGCGCATCCGACGCGGGCTGCTTCTTGCCCGCGTCGGGCGGGACGTAGTCTCCGTCGCTCGTGAAGAAGGGCTCCGCCGACGGGTTGGACCAGACCTCGATGCCGAAGCGGTCGTCGTTGTCGGCGAAGCTGACGGGCGTGTTGCCCATGCCGGCGCCCGCGCGGGCGACCTGCGAGGAGAGCAGCTCCTCCAGGGTGCGACCGGTCGTCAGCGCCATCGTGGTCTGCTCTTCGAACAAGGCCCGGCGCTGCAACTGGGTACCCACGGCCAGACCCGTGGCCACCACGACGATGCCTAGCGCCGCGGCGATCATTACTTCCAGCAGCGTGAAGCCCGTGTTCCTGGAATGCCGTTGCGTCATGGTGCCATCCGGGTCTGGAGCACCACCACCTGGCGGCCCGTCCTCTCCGGCTCCTCCCAGCTGACGGAGACGCGCACGTTGGCGACATTGCCCGTCTGTCCGTCCGAGGTCAGGGGCCGGTTCAACGCGGGCTCACCCATGCCCGCGGCACCGCCCTCGATGCTGCCCACGAGGAAATTGGTGTCCACGTCCACTGCGACCTCGTACTGACGGGCGATGGCGCCCGTGGTGGGGGCCTGGCGGAGCAGGTCACCCGCGGCCGTCTGGTAGTACACCTCGCGGCTGCCATCCAGGAGCGCGAGGTTCGCGCAGGGGGCGGGCATGGGGGTGCAGCCCCGCGACTGGATGGATTCCAGCGTCCGCTCGGCGATGAGCTGTGCCTGGTTGGCGGTCAGCGTCCGCCGGTTGGTCCGGCTCGTCTGGGAGACCACGGTCATGGCGGCGGTCACCCCCAGCAGCATGACGGCCATGGTGGCCATCACCTCCAGGAGGGTGACACCGCGCGCGTGATGTCGGTTGGACGGGTTCATGGCTTCGGCATCTTTCCATCCGGCAGCGCTTCCCAGAGGAGCGTGCGGGATTGCGCGGCACCCGTGCCGGCGGTTCCATGGTTCCAGGTGCCATCGCCCGTGACCTTGACCTCACCGGTCGCGGTGATGACGAACAGGTGCTCATCGTGGACGACGGGCGCGGAGATGCCGTGGCCCCCCAGGTCCGCGCCCGCCAGGGGCGGCGCGGCGGCATCGTCGAACTGCTGGGGCGTGGTGTAGGACTTGCCGCTCTTGGTCGCGTCCAGGTTGCAGATGTCCGCGGCCTTGCCTACCGCCGTGGTGGCGAAGACCTGATCACCGCTGAGCGCCACGCCACCCCACACGGTCTGCCCCGGCTCCAGCGCGCGGGCCCACATGGGGGGCAGCGTCGCGCACGGCTTGCTGCCGGACGGGTCCGTGTCCTCGTAGCCCAGCAGGTAATAGTGGTAGTCGGTGTCCTTGTTCGGCGGGCCGTCCGCGTACAGGTCCGGGTTGTCGCTGGTGCCGAAGTAGAAGCGCACCACCGGCCCCGTGGTCGTGCTCACGACGTTCAGGGCCATGTTGGAGTGGATCTGCTGGAAGTCCTGGTCCTGGTTGAAGGTGTTGTACTTGGGCGCCTTCAGCGCGGTGGGGGCATCCGCCACCATGCACTTCTTGATCTTCTGCCCCAGCGGTTCACCCGTGGACACGGAGTCCAGGTTGATGCGGTAGACGTGGCCCGCGGTGGTCGGCACGTAGATGACGTCGTAGGTGCCGTCTTTGTCGAGGTCCACGAGGGCGGACTCGGCGGCCACGCCATAGCCCTTGTCCAGGGTGATGACGCCCGCGTACTTGCCGGAGGCTCCGGTGCCGTAGTCGAGCGGTTTCCCGGTCTTCATGTTGATGAGGTAGAGCGCACCGGCCCGGGCGGTGTCCGCGGGCTTGTAGTCCGTGCCCACGACGGCCGTCCAGACCGCCTTGTCCGCCGTCGTGGGGCCCCACGAGAGGCGGGCGACCGAGGGAGCGAAGCGGGAGCCCGAGGTGTCCGCCCGCGTGACGGATGGGTCGTCCAGGTTCGCCTGCCGGAACGCATCCGCGACGGTGGTGTCCGCCAGGCTGAACTCCCACAGCGGCAGGGGATAGTTGGCGTGAGTCGGGTCCGTGATGTCCAGGGCGAAGACGTTGGGGCTCGTCTTGCCGGAGGCGGACACGAGCACCGTCTTGGCGCCCTTGTCGCGGGCGTCCATCGACACCGTCCACGCGGGCTTGCCGCTCAGGTTGCCGAAGTCCACGTTGGCGATGGACGCCGAGGCATCCAGGCTCGGCTTGGGCAGGTCGCCGGAGCCGAAGAACGTCGCGTACTGGTTGCGATAGCGCGACAGCGAACCGAAGGGCAGGAACGCGAACAACTCCTCGCCCGTGCCGTAGTTCCGGCTCGCCGGGTCGCAGTCGGCCGCAGGCTCGAAGTAGCCGCGGTACTGGTCATGGTCCACGCAGCCGTCTCGCAGCGCATTGCGGAAGGCCCCGCTGCGGAACGCGTGCAGCACGCCGCTCATGGTCCCCACGTAGGCCACCGTCTCACGCGTCGCGAGCTTCGCCATGAAGTTGTTGCGGAACAGGTCCTGCTCCGCGGGCGTCGCGTTCTGGTACCAGGTGTCCTTGTAGGGCGGGACGGCCAGCGCCACGGTGGACAGGTTGATGCCGCCCACCGGCCAGGCCTTGCGGACGTTGGACGGCCCCGGGCTGTAGCGGTCCTCCCAGCCGTAGAGCCAGTCCACCATGAACTGCCGGTCGTTCTTGGTGGGGTCGGTGATCTTCTTGGACGCAGGTGTCGTGATGCTAGGGGTGCCGCAGATGCCGTCGTTGTTGAGGTCCCAGGGGTAACGGTCGTTGATGAAGTCGTCGCAGAGCGAGTCTGGGAACAGCTCCTGCATGGCGGGCGGCAGCGGCTTGACCGTCGGGTTCGCCATCAGCGCGGTGATGGAGGTGCGGGTGAAGTTCGTCTTGGACGTGGTGGTGTACAGCTTGCGCTGCTGGGGCGTCAGGTTCCCGTTCCCCAGTGCGAGCGCCATCACGCGGCCCGCCTCCCATTGCTCCTCGGGATGCGGCTCCTCTGGCTTCTTCGGCTCATAGAGCGACTTGAAGTAGATGCGGCCTCGCACGCCGTAGTCCTTGCGGCCGTCGTACGCGCGCACGGAGGCGTCTGGCAGGCCGGAGGCGGGCCAGTTGGCACCCCACGCGGTGCCCGGCGTCTCGTTCACGCCCCACACGATGGCGTTTCCGACCGTCGAGGGCGAAGCGCGCGCGTAGCTGCCCGAGCGCACGGCCTGGTAGCCCACGTCGACGTTGTCGATGACCGGCTGGCAGAACTCGTTGGGGCTGCTGATGTCGACCTTCCAGCACAGCTGGGAGCCGGTGAAGCCCATCCCCAGGAGGTCCAGCTCCACCTCGGTCTCTCCTTCCTCGAAGTCCACCGGAATCCAGGTGGGCGACGGATTGCGGGTGCACGTGCCGCCCGAGCAGGTGCGGCAGTCCACCGCGATGGAGTAGCGGATGGTGGGCTCCGGGCTGCCCTGGCAGGCCCCGGGGGAGGTCTCGGTCCAGCACGGCGGTCCGCTGCCGTCGCTGCACTTGCGCGTCGAGTCGTCCTGGCGCGCGAAGCGCACCTTCGTGATGGTGAAGTCCTCCGCGTCTTCGATAGCGATGTCCTGGGAGACCGTGGCGGAGCGGGTGCCGCCGCCGTTCTCCTTGTTGATGACGAACACCACGTCGTTGAAGTCACGGTCACCGCCGCCGGGGAGGTCCTCGAAGCCGAGGATCCACCGGAAGGGGTCCGTGGTGGGCGCGCCCACGATGACGTGGGGCATGGGATTCCGGTTGCCGGCGGGCCGTGGAATGCTCACCTTCTCCATGGGCATGTCCAGGTTGCCGAAGAAGGGCGTCTTCAGTCGCCAGAGCGTCGAGCCCTCCTCGGTCTTGGGGCCCTCCAGCCAGCCGCACAGCTTCTCGGTGCTGTTCACCACCTGGCACGCGCCCTGGTTGACCCTGGGGTCATCCGGGTTGCACCCCGGTTCGTAGCTGCAGCCGATGTTGCGCGCCGCGACGACCGTCCCGCCCTTGAAGTTCTGGTCCAGGTTCCAGGCGGCCTTGGAGAAGTACACGTTGACGGGCGTCTTCAGGTGCAGCAGGCACTTGCCGTTGGCCGGGTCCATCTTGAGGCATGGGAACACCGTGCCAGCGTCGATGTTGTGGTTCGACTCGTAGAACACCACGAGGAAGAAGATGATCTCCTTGCCGCCCTGGATCTGTCCCAGGTTCACCGTGCGGTCGTACTCGGTGACGCCCGGGTCCGGGTTGGTGGAGCGCTCGATGCCGCGGTAGTCGTACTTGGAGACGTCGTAGTCCGGGATGCCCTCGCCGAACTCCCCCACGTCCTTGACCGGGGGCATGTTGTGCCAAGCGTCCTTGTCGCTGTCGTCATCCGCCAGCAGGAACACCATCTTGCCGAGGCCCTTGTTGCCGTTCTCCGGCGCGGGGGGCTCGAGCAGGTTGGGGATGTGGGCGAAGAGGCCGTAATCGGAGAAGCTGCTGTTGACGACGTTGCCGCCCGTGAACCTGCCGACCACGTCCGCCTTGATGTTGTTGCCCGTCTGGCCGGGCCGCGCGTCGGTCATCGTGGCCTGCGACGAGAAGGTGTCGTCGCAGTTGGCGTTCATGGCCAGCGCGGGCTGGGTGTAGGTCAGGCCGCCCGACGTGAAGGTCCTCGTGCAGCGACGGCCCACCGGATAGTTGGTGTCGTTGCCGTCGCTGGCGGTCTTGCCCACGTAGGCGCGCTTCTGGCTGCCCGTGGACGGCGCGAGGTTGAAGAGGTCCTCGTGCAGGTCGTAGATGCCGTTGCCGTTCGTGTCGAGCAGGTTGCCGGAAGCATCGATGTATCCGGCCTTCTCCACGTCTTCACGGTACATGTAGCCGAGCGCGTGCGAAGCGCCCGCGGACTCGAACACGTAGCTGATGGTGACGTTTTGATCGAACGGAAACACGATCGCCTCCGGGTCCAGCACCCGGAGGTTGGTGTTGAGCTGGAGCTTGCTGTCCGTGACGATGACGGTGCCGTTGTCGAGCTCCAGCGAGCCGTCGTCGGCGTTGAAGACAGGCTGCTTGTCCTCGGCCAGCTCGTCCTGGCAAAGGAGGGCCGGGGTCGATGCCTGCGCGGCGGCGCTGGTGGAGGCCAACAAGGCCAGGGCTGCGAGGGAGCGGAGCTTCGCGCGCATCACTTGTTCCCCTGCTTCGGGTGGTTCTTGTCGTTCGCGCCGCCCTTGGTGGACGTCGCGGTATCGGGGACTTCCGCGCTGGTGACGAGGAAGTCGAGCAAGGCATCCATCTCCCTGGGCGACAGCATCCGGGTGTCGCAGCCGGTCCCCGGCTTGACCTTGTGCGGAGCCTCGATCCAGGTGCGCACCTGGGAGATGCTGCGCTGGTGCAGCAGGTTCCCCAGGTTGGGGCCGCTGCCCTTGTAGGGGCCCCGCAGGCCCAGGCTCTTCTTGGGCTTCTGGGGGTTCGTCGCCTTGGCGACGTGACAGCGCGAGCACGCTCGATTGAAGGCGGACTGACCTCCACCCTGCGCGAGTGCAAGGCCAGGGGCCAGCAGGAGGACCAGCAGGTACAGGCGTTTCATGGGGACGCTCTGGGGAGGGAAGGGCTACAGGGTGGTGTGGTAGGTGGTCTTCGGCGGGCTCTTGTCGGGCGTCTTGAACGTCATGTCCGGGCCGCAGCCCCGGGTGACGCAGCCCGGGCTGAACACCGATTCCTGGTTCTGGTGCACCACCAGTGCCTGCACCACCGAGCGCGTGGGGCGGCCACCGGGGGAGAACACCTCGCCCACGGCGACCAGCCAGACCTTGCGGTTGCGGTCCTCACCCACGCCGACGTCGCGCTCCTTGTCGTTGTGCATGAAGACCCGGTAGCGCACGCGCTCCTGGTCCGGATAGTCGCTGTAGGCCTGGTTGGGGGTCGGCAGCGAATCCGGCCCGCTGGTCTTCTCCGAGGGCTGGAGGGAGTCGCCCTTCAGCCGGTAGTAGTTCCAGGGGTCGTCGGTGTCCGGGCCTGGCAGGACCTCGTACCAGGGGTCGTTGATGGAGCCGAGTCCTGGCTCGTTGACGGGGGCGCCCAGGTGGTTCTGGAAGACGAAGTTGTCCTCCCCCAGGCTGTCCATCATCAACCGCACCGCCTCGCGGCCCTCCGCGAGGCCCGCCTCGGCGGCGAAGAACGCCTGCTTCTGGCGGCGGGTGTCCGCCTGGGTGTCGGCCTCGCGGCCCACCACGCTGTAGCTGAGCATCACCGCCATCGTCACGACCGCGACCACGCCCAGCGCGAGCAGGAGCGTGAAGCCACGGGACTGACGGCGGGAGGGAGGACGGCGCACCATTGGGGGCTCTCCTTCACGTGCCCCTGGGGGGAGGCACGCCTTGGGAACCCCTGATTTAGCAATCTTCGTGCCTGAGTGTCAGAGACTCAACCCGCCGGAATGAGGGGTGTCCCTTATCCGGGGGGGTGCCGTCTGACGTCAGCAGGCTGCGCAAACTTTGCGAGCCTCCTCATCCTTGCGAGGTGGGGGCTCGCGGCGCTCAGCGCTGGCCGGCGCGGATGGCGGCGCGCAGGCGGATCATGTCGTCCAGGACGCCGGGGTCCACCAGCTCCAGGGCGGCCTTCTGGGAGAGGGCGCGGGGCTGCTGGCGGTACTCCTCTTCGTCCTCCTCGCCGCCGCCCTTGCCGCCGTCGCTGCCACCCTTGCCGCCGCCCTTGCCGTCGCCGCCCTTGGGCATCAGCGCCACCGGCTGGGAGATGCCCGGCTCCAGGCGGGGGTAGGCGTTGGCGTCGGCGCGCACCGAGGCGAAGAGGCTGACCAGGGACAGGCAGAACACGATGGCGACGGTGAGGGTCTTCATGGCGGCTCCAATTCTCCCAATCCCCACGACGCCTGGACGCGGAGGGATATTCACGCGCGCTATTCCTTCGCCTTGAAGGTGCGGATGTATCGCACCAGGGCGTCCATCTGCTCCGCGGTGAGCCGGTCCTTGTAGGCCTTCATCTTGGGGTTGTGGGCCGAGCCGTTGGCGATGACCTTGCGCAGCTCCGCGTCCGACTCCGCCTTCTGCCAGGCGGCCCGGCTCATGTCGGGGATGGACTCCTTCTGGCCCATGCGCGTCTGGGCGCGGCCGTCCGCGCCGTGGCAGTTCTTGCAGCTCTTGTCCCAGAGGGCCGCGGCGTCCTCCGCGCGGGAGCGGGCGGGAGCGCACAGCAGGAGGGTGGACAGCAGGAACCACCGCGAGGTCATGCACGGTCTCCAGGGGAGGGGAGCGTCAGTATACCCACGCCCTCAGGACCCCGCCCGGGGCCAGAAGGCCCCGGTGGGGCGGCCCGGGGGCTGGAGCCAGACGGACTCCAGGAAGCGCACCGCGTTCTGATCCGCCCGGTCGTTCCGGGTGAACATCGCCTGCGCGCTCGCGAGCACCGCCAGCGTGGCGAGCCCCGCCGCCCAGGCCGCGGGCGCCGGCGCGCGTCCGTCCGCGTCGCGGCCCAGGGCGCCGAAGACGGAGGCCGCCACGGCGACGAGCGCCGCGAACAGCACCGCGCCCGCCAGGGCCGTGGGCAGCCCCGCGAAGGCGAGGAGGTTGGGCGGGTGGTAGCCGTCCAGGAGGAGCGGCCGGGCCAGCCCGAGCACGGGGGTGGAGACGTCGTCGGGGATGTAGTTGACGAAGGTGGCCAGGCCCGTGACGAGCACGGACGCCGCGCACAGCATGGCCGCGATGCCGGACAGCACCGGCCTGCCCGCGCCGCGCAGCCGCTCCAGCGCCAGGCCCGCGGGCAGGAGCAGGAAGGGCACCAGCCCCGTGAGGTGCCGGGGCCCCGTCGTCCAGCCCCACGAGTCGTAGGTGAACGACGAGGTGAAGTACGTGTAGCCGGCGAGCGTCGCCGCGGACATCCAGAAGAGGGCGCGCGCCTCCGGGGACGTGCGGCCCAGGCGCTTGAGCAGCCCGAGCCCGGGCAGCGCGAGCAAGAGGAACGGCGACAGGGTGAAGAGGCCCCGCAGCGGGGAGAAGAACGACAGCGTGAAGGCGCGCGGATCCGGCGTGCGGATGCCCAGGAAGCCGCCCAGGTGCCACGGCTGGTAGGCCGCGTCGTTGAGGTGCTTGTAGCCCGTCTCCAGCGGGTGGCCGAAGGTGGCCTGGTGGTAGAGCCCCAGCGCCACGACGAAGGGCAGCGCGCCCAGCACGGCGAGCCCCGTGGCCCGGCCCAGCTTCTTGAGCCGCGCGGCCCAGGGCTCCGGCGTGCCCAGCACGGTGAGGACGGCGTAGAGGATGAGGCCCAGCACGCCCAGCGCGCCGGTGTACTCGGCGGCGACGGTGGCGCCCGCGCCCGCGCCGGCCAGCACGTAGCCGCGCTCGCGCCACTCGCCCCGCGCCAGGCGCCAGAGCGCGTAGAAGCCGGCGAAGAGCAGCACCGCCGTCGTCTGGTGGCTCATGAAGAGCAGCGAGTAGCTGAACGCGAGCGAGCCCAGCGCGTACGTCACCGTGACCCCGTCCGCGACGACGGGCGACAGGAACGCGCGCAGGAAGCGGCGCAGCAGCCACAGGAGCCCCAGCGTGGGCAGCACCGTGAGGAAGAGGCGGCTGAAGAAGACGAGCGGCACCTCCGGCACGGCGTAGCGGTGGCCGCCGCCCACGACCCGCAGGGCCGCGTACACGGGCACCGCGGCGAAGGACAGCAGCGGCGCCTTGGACGGGTAGTAGCGCCCGTCCATCACCGACAGGTCGCCCACCGGGCCGTAGTCGCGCAGGGCCCGGTTGAGCTCCAGCGTGCCGTCCTCCACCAGGGCGCGCGTCTGCCACAGGCGGCACAGCTCGTTGGGCGAGCGCAGGCCCGGGTGGTACGGGAAGAGGAGCACGTAGAGCGCCGCCACCGCGGCCCACACCGCCCTCGGCAGGCCCGGGGCGCGAGGCACGGGCGCCACGCCAGGTGGCGCCGGGGCCGCTTCGACGGGCGGCGGGGAGGAGTCGGGCGCGGCGCTCACGCGGGCGTCAGACGGCCCGGCCGACGGCGAACAGGCTCATGCCCACGGGCAGCTTCACCTGGCGCTCGGCCTGGGCGAACAGGGGGGCCAGCGTGTCGTAGAGCTTGAGCTGGAGCTTGGGCACCGCGCGGCGGCGCAGCAGGCGGCTGTTGACGAACCAGCCCGGCAGGCCCACCAGGTTCATCCACTCCAGCGTGTCCACGCGGAAGCCGTTCTCCTCCAGCACCGCGCGCAGGGTCTCCGGCGTGTAGCGGCGGTAGTGGCCCACGGCCTCGTCGATGGCGCCGAACAGCTGCGGCAGCGCCGGCACGAGGATGAGCACGCGGCCGTCCGGCTGGAGGATCTGGCGGAAGCGGCGCACCGCGGACGCGTCGTCCGGGATGTGCTCCAGCACGTTGGACAGCACGATGGTGTCCAGGTTCTCCGCCTTGAGCGACTCCCAGTCCGCCAGCGCCACGTCGGACAGGTAGGGGCGCACGTGGGGCTTGCCGCGGAACATGTTCTTCAGGCGGTCCACGTAGAAGCGCTCCACCTCCAGCGCGACCAGGTGCTCCGCGCCGCCCTCCAATTCGCGGGTGATGGTGCCGATGCCGGCGCCAATCTCCAGCACGCGGCGGCCCATGTGCTCGCGGAAGCGGCGGCCCAGCCACTGGTTGTAGTGGGTGGCGCCGTCCATGCGCTCCAGGGTGGAGTAGCCCTCGTGCTGGTTGTCCGCGTCGTCGCGCACGGTGGCGTAGCGCACCAGCGTGCGCAGGCGGGCCAGGTGCGCGGAGGCCGGGCGGCGCGGCACGGCCTGCAGCGGCGGCAGCGGCACCTCCGTGAGGCGGAAGAGCTGCGCGGCCATCTTCACCACCAGCTCCGCGTCCACCGAGTCGTCGTCGCTGGTGAGCTGGATGGAGCGCAGCGCCTCCGTGCGGAAGGCGCGCAGGCCGGTGAGCGGATCCGTCAGGGCCACGTCGGTGACGAAGCGGGTGATGCCGCCCAGCGCGCGCTCGGCCACCATCTCCGGCGACATGCCGGGGCGCCGGCCGAAGACGCCGTCCGCGGTGTCGTCGCGCAGGGGCTGCACCAGGGCGTCGTAGGTGTCCGGCGAGTAGGCGGCGTCGGGGTCCTGGAGCACCGTGTGGGCGCCGGTGACGTGGGGCAGCGCGGCGCGGATGGCCGCGCCCTTGCCTCCCTGGGCGGCGAGGACGTGGACGTTGGGACCGGGCGTGACATCCACAGGGCCTTCACCCGCGAGGACGACCTGGGCCTGGCCGGACAGCGCGTTGGCGAACCGGGCGGCGGCGGCGGCGGTGGCGGGGTTGAAGGGCAGGACGACGGAGAGTGCAGGAACCATGGCGCCGCTCACTACCACAGGCGCTTCCGGGGTGCGCGTTGGCGGACCGGATTGGATGGAAGGGGGGCGTCCAGGCGGCGTCCGTCGGATGGACAACCTTCCCCTCCCGTTGCACGCTCCCGCCGTTGTTTCCCCCAGCGTGATGTGGGTGCAGGTCGGGTCCGGACGTATTCGGGCCGGTGGAGACCGCCCGCGGCAGCCACTTCCGGAGAGACGTGACGTGGAAGGAACGGTGTTGGACCCGGCCGGTGGGGCTCCCGGCGCGACGTCCGCGAGCGTGCTGTACCGGCTGCGGGGCGTGTGGCGCCGGCGGTGGGTGATGCTCGGGGTGGCGCTGGGGGTCACCGCGCTCACGGCGGCGTGGACGCTGCGGCAGCCGCGCGTCTATTCGGCCAGCACCTCGCTCATCATCGACGTCACCGCGCCCCGCATCCTGGACGGCGAGGTGAAGGAGGTGATGGGGGAGGAGCGCAGCAACTACTGGTTCAACAAGGAGTACTACGCCACGCAGAGCGAGATCATCACCTCGCGCGCGGTGGCCAGCCGCGTGGTGGACCGGCTGGGGCTGTCGAAGGACGCGGCCTTCCTGGGGCTGCCCGCGAGCCAGGACCCGGCGGAGCGCGCGAAGGCGCTGGAGGACGCGGACGCGGTGGGGCTGCTGCGCTCGCGCATCCAGGTGATGCCCGGCAAGGACTCGCGGGTGATGAACATCGGGGTGGAGGACGCGGACCCGGTGCGCGCGGCGCTGCTCTCCAACGAGGTGGCCGCCGCGTACATGGCGGAGAACCTGGCGCTCAAGCTGCGCACCACGGAGGAGGCGCGCACGTGGCTGGAGGGGCGCCTGGACGAGCTGGGCCGCCAGTCCAAGAGCGATGAGCTGGCCGTCTATGACCTGAAGAAGGACGCGGACATGCTGTCCACGTCGCTGGAGTCGCGGCTGTCCATCGTCAGCGAGCGGATCAACTCCTACAACCTGAAGCTCACCGAGGTGCGCACGCGCATCGCGGCGCTCCAGGCGCGCGTGGACGCCATCCACCGGCTGCGCAAGGACGCCGGCAACGACGAGACGTGGGCGGAGGCGGTGCCCGGCGCGAAGGACGGCCCCATCCAGGACCTGAAGTCGCGCTACGGCGAGCAGAAGGCCGCCTGCGCGGAGCTGACCGAGCGCTACCTGCCGGAGCACCCGAAGCTGCTGGAGTGCAACCGCAAGCTGGAGGTCGTGCGCGCGGACCTGCTCAAGAGCCTGACCAACGTGGTGCGCTCGGCGGAGACGCAGCTGGCGGAGGCGCAGGGCGAGGAGAAGAACCTCAACAAGCTCCTGGACGAGACCAAGGCCGAGGCCTTCCAGGTGAACAAGAAGGCCATCGAGTACGGCCGGCTCCAGCGCGAGTCGGACAACACGCAGCGCCTGTACGAGCTGGTGCTCAAGCGGCTGAAGGACATCGAGCTGTCGGGGCTCCTGCGCACGAGCAACGTGCGCGTGCTGGACGCGGCGCAGCCGGTGATGGTGCCGGTGCGGCCGCACACGCGGCGCAACCTGCTGGTGGGCTGGGTGATGGGGCTGCTGCTGGGGCTGGGCGTGGCGCTGTTCCTGGAGATGCTGGAGAACAGCGTCGCGTCGCAGGCGGACGTGGAGGACGTGCTGGGCCTGGCGTTCCTGGGCGTGGTGCCGCGCATGGAGGCGACGAAGTCTCCGGGCGACCGCGACCTGTACGTGCACCGCGCGCCGCGCTCGGCGGTGGCGGAGTGCTGCCGCGCGGTGCGCACGAACCTGTTGTTCATGTCGCCGGACCACCCGTGCAAGACGCTGGTGGTGACGTCCAGCGGGCCTCAAGAAGGCAAGTCCACCACGTGCATCAACCTGGGCGTGGCCATGGCCCAGAGCGGCAACCGCGTGCTGCTCCTGGACACGGACATGCGCAGGCCCCGGCTGCACCGCGCGTTCGGCGTGCCCAATGACCTGGGCATCAGCTCGCTGGTGGTGGGCGAGGGCTCGCTGGACAAGGCGGTGAAGAGCACGGAGGTGCCCAACCTCTTCGTGCTGCCGTGTGGCCCGCTGCCGCCGAACCCCGCGGAGCTGCTGCACACGCGCGCCTTCAAGGAGCTGCTGCGCGCGGCGGGGGAGAGGTTCGACCGCGTCATCCTGGACAGCCCGCCGCTCAACGCGGTGGTGGACGCGGCGGTGCTGGCCACGCAGGCGGACGGCGTGGTGATGGTGCTCAAGGCGGGGCGGACGGACCGGGGCGCGGCGAAGCGCGCGCTGCGCTCGCTGGCGGACGTGCAGGCGCGGATGTTCGGCGCCATCCTCAACGACGTGGACCTGCGGCAGCCGCGCTACGGCGACACGTACCTGGGCTACCAGGGCTATGGCCCGACGCAGGACGAGCCCAAGGGCGGGGTGGCGCCGTCGTGAAGGGCGCGGGCCTGCGGGTGCTGCACCTGGGGAAGTTCTACCCTCCGGCCTCCGGTGGCATGGAGGCGCACGTGCGCACGCTGGCGCTGGCGCAGGCGGCGCTGGGCGCGCAGGTGGAGGTGCTGTGCGCGAACCACTCGGTGGACGGCACCGGCACGAGCCACGAGTTCCACGGGCGCAGTCCCACGCGCGAGGACTGGGACGGGCCCGTGCGCGTGGTGCGCCTGGGCCGGCTCGCGTCGGTGGCGCGCATGGACGTGATGCCGTCGCTGCCGCTCGTGCTCCGGCGGGCGCTGGCGTGGGGCGTGGACGTGGTGCACCTGCACGTGCCCAACCCGAGCATGGTGCTGGCGCTGGACGCGGTGCCTCGCCTGCCCGCGGTGGTGGTGACGCACCAGAGCGACGTCATCCGGCAGAAGGTCGCGGGCGCGCTGTTCCGTCCCTTCGAGTGGATGCTGTACTCGCGCGCGGCGCGGCTCCTGGCCACGAGCGAGGCCTACGTGCGCGGCTCTTCGCTCCTGTCCACGTTCAGGTCGAAGGTCCGCATCCTGCCGCTGGGCATCGAGCTGGATGCGTACCTGCATCCCTCCGCGGAGGCGCGCGAGGCCCAGGCGCGGTGGACGGCGGTGGCGGCGGGCGGGCCGCTGTGGCTGATGGTGGGCCGGCTCGTCTACTACAAGGGCTTGTTCACGGCGCTGGAGGCGCTGGCGCACGCGCCGGGGCGGCTGGTCATCGTGGGCGAGGGGCCGCTGGCCGAGGAGGGCCGTGCGCGGGCCCGGGCGCTGGGCATCGAGGACCGGGTGACGTGGGCGGGGTATCTGTCGCCGGAGGCGCTCTCGGGTGCGTACCGGGCCGCGACGGCCCTGTGGTTCCCGAGCAACGCGCGCAGCGAGTCGTATGGCCTGTCGCAGGTGGAGGCGCTGGCGAGCGGACTGCCCGTGCTCAACACCGCCGTGCCGGACTCCGGCGTCTCGTGGGTGAGCCTGCACGAGCGCACCGGGCTCACCGTGCCGGTGGGGGATGCGCTGGCGCTGGCGGCGGCGGCGCGGCGGCTGGTGGAGGAGCCGGGCCTGCGGGAGCGGCTGTCGCGGGGAGCGCAGGAGCGTGCGAGGGCGGAGTTCGCCCATGACGTGATGGCGTCGCGCAGCCTGGACCTGTACGCGGAAGTGCTTGGACGCCGGCCCGTGGCGGAGGACCGGGGCGATGCCTCCGTCCGGCACGTCGCGGGCGGGCGCTGAGGGGCCGCACATGCACGGGGTTCGCGAGACCCGCGGCGAGCGTGGTGGTGGCGCGGAGGGTGGAGGCAGCTCCTCGCGTGAGCCGTATGCGTCAGGGGCTGCTCCGCTTCGCGTGCTGCACGTGTCCAGCGGAAACCTCTACGGTGGCGTCGAGACGCTGCTGCGCACGCTGGCGCTCACGTGCGCGGACCGGGAGGGCGGCGCGGTGCACGCGTTCGCGCTCTGCTTCGAGGGACGCATCGCGGAGGAGCTTCGCGCGGTGGGTGCACCCCTGACGTTGCTGGGGCCGGCGAAGGTGAGCCGTCCCTGGCGCGTGTGGGAGGCCCGGCGCTCGCTGGGGGCGCTGCTCCAGCGGGAGGCGTTCGACGCGGTGGTGTGTCACGCGGCGTGGCCCCAGGCCCTCTTCGGGCCGGTGGCGCGCGCGGCCGGTGTCCCGCTGATCTTCTTCCAGCACGACGCGCTGTCGGGCTCGCACTGGGTGGAGCGGTGGGCCCGGGTCACCTCGCCGGACCTGGCGCTGTGCAACAGCCGCTACACGGCGAGCACGCTTTCGAGCGTGTACCCGCGCACGCCGTTCAGCGTGCTCCATCCTCCCGTCCGCGACGGAGGCCCTGGGCTCACAGCTTCCGAGCGCGCGTCGCTCCGAGGCGAGCTGGGCGCGGACGCGGCGGAGGTCGTCATCGTGCAAGCCAGCCGCATGCAGGAGTGGAAGGGGCAGCGGCTGCTCCTCGAGGCGCTGGGCCGGCTGCGCCAGGTGCCTCGCTGGAAGGCGTGGCTCGCTGGCGGCGCGCAGCGTCCCGAAGAGGTCGCCTACGAAGAGGGCCTGAAGGCCCAGGCCTCGGCTCTCGGGCTCGGGGACCGCGTGCGCTTCCTGGGGCAGCGCTCGGATGTGCCCCGGCTGCTGCGCGCGGCGGAGGTGCACTGTCAGCCCAACACCGGACCGGAGCCCTTCGGTCTGGCGTTCGTGGAGGCGCTCTACGCCGGGCTTCCCGTGGTCACCACCGCGCTGGGCGGACCGCTGGAGCTCGTCGATGCGTCTTGCGGCGTGCTCGTGCCTCCGGAGCCGGAGGCCCTGGCCCAGGCGCTGCGCGCGCTCATCGGCGATGAGGCGGCTCGACGGAGGCTGGGCGGCAACGGCCCCTCTCGCGCGCGGGCGCTGAGCGATCCGGCCGAGTTCCTGGAGGGAGTGGAGGACGCGGTGCGCTCCGTGCTCCGGGGAGCTGCTCCGTGAAGGAGGCCCGCTCCGCGGCTGGCCCGCGCCCGCAGCTCCGGGGCCCTGGCGTGCTGCACCAGCGCTACGTGCGCCGTGTGCCGCAGCCCGCGACAACGCAGGCCGTGCCCACGCCGGCGCCAGCGTCACCGGGACTGCTGGGGTCGGGTCACGTGGTCGTGGCGTTCATCGCGCTGCTCTTCGTCTGCCAGCTCGCGCTGCTGGTCGAGGCGCTGGCGCCGGTGCGCGTGGTGTTCCGCATCCTGTCGTTCGGCACGAGCCTGGCGCTGCTGGTGCTGGTGAAGGGCCAGCGCCTCAAGCATCCGGCGATGCCCTTCCTGCTCGCGTCGGCGGGGCTCACCGCGCTGAACTTCTTCCATCCCGGCACCAACACCCCGCTCGCGGCGGCCGCGCAGATGGGCATCCAGGTGTCCGTGTTCGCGCCCCTCTTCTGGGCGAGCCGCCTGCGCATCGACGCGAAGATGTTCGGACGCGTCGTCCTGCTGCTCTTCCTGTTCAACGCGGCGAGCGCCTCGCTGGGCATCCTCCAGGTGACCTTCCCCGGACGCTTCCAGCCCGCGCTGTCCGCCATGGTCGAGAGCCAGGGCGAGGGCTACGTGCGCAGCCTCCAGTTCGAGACCGCGAGCGGCGCGCGCGTGTTCCGCCCCATGGGCCTGACGGACGTCCCGGGCGGCGCCTCCTCCGGCGCCTTCTACTCGGTGCTGCTGGGCGGGGCCCTGCTGCTCAGTCGCCAGGGCATGGCTCGCAAGGCGCTGGGCGCGGCGGGCATCTGCGTCGGGCTCATCTGTCTCTATCTGGGCCAGGTGCGCGTCGCGGCGGTGACGCTGCTGGTGTGCATGGCCGCCATGGCGCTGGTGCTCACCGTGAGCGGCCGGTGGGGGCGGCTCGTGACGCTGGCCGCGGTCGTGGGCGGCTTCGCGGTGGTGGCGTTCGGCTGGGCCGTGGCGGTCGGCGGCGACGCGGTGCTCTCCCGGTGGAGCACGCTCACCGCGTCCAACCCTTCGCAGGTGTATCAAGCCAACCGGGGCCGCTTCCTCGACGAGACCTTCGACGTGGTGCTCCCGGAGTTCCCCCTGGGCGCGGGCCTGGGCCGCTATGGCATGGCCAACGCGTACTTCGGCGACAACACCGACCGCGCGAGCCCTCCGCTCTGGGCCGAGATCCAGTGGACCGCCTGGGCCTATGACGGTGGATGGCTGGGGCTGGTCTGCTATCCGCTCGCGCTGCTGGCGACGTTGGGGTGGGGCTTCCAGGTGGCGCGGCGCCGCGATGATTCAGCGGGCGAGTTCTGGCTCTGGGGCAGCCTCCTCTTCGCGTATGACCTGGGCGCGATCGCGCAGACCTTCAGCTATCAGTTCTTCATGAGCCAGATGGGCATGGAGTTCTGGCTGCTCAACGCGGCCTTCTTCAGCGCGTACTGGAACCGGAATGCGGCCCTACACCCTCATCAGCGGTGACTTCGTCTCCACCGGAGGCATGGACCGGGCGAACCTCGCGCTGGCGGACTGGCTCGCGCGGCAGGGGGGGCCGGTGCGGCTGGTGGCGCACCGGGTGGAGGACTCGCTCCTGCGCTACCCCAACGTGCACTTCGTCCGCGTGCCCAAGCCCGCGAACGCGTACCTGCTGGGCGAGCCCCTGCTGGATGCCGTGGGGCGCTTCTGGGCCGCGCGCACGTTGGCGCAGGGCGGACAGGTGGTGGCCAACGGCGGCAACTGCGAGGTGGCCGCCGCCAACTGGGTCCACTACGTCCACGCCGCGCATGCGCCCGAGCCCGTGGGCAGTCCGCTGCGCAGGCTGAAGGGCCACGTGAGCCACCGGCTGCACCTGCGCGGCGAACTGCGCGCGCTGCGCCGGGCGCGGATCATCCTGGCGAACTCGGAGCGCACCCGGCGGGACCTGCTGGCCGCCACCGGCGTGGAGGCAGCCCGCGTCCACGTCGTGTACCTGGGCGGCGACCCGACGCGCTTTCCGCCCACGTCTCCGTCGCTTCGGCGCGAGGCGCGGGCGTCCCTGGGGTGGGCTCAGGAGCGCCGGGCGGCGCTGTTCGTGGGCGCGCTGGGCGACCGGCGCAAGGGCTTCGACACGCTCTTCCACGCGTGGGCGCGGCTGTGCGCGCGGCGCGAGTGGGACGTGGACCTGGTGGTGGCGGGGACGGGCGCGCAGCGGGAGCGCTGGGAGCGCGCGGCGCGTGAGCAGGGCCTGGGCGAGCGGATCCGCTTCCTGGGCTTCCGCGACGACGTGCCCCGCCTGCTGGCCGCCGCGGACCTGCTGGTGGCCCCCACGCGCTACGAGTCCTATGGCCTGGGCGTGCACGAGGCGCTGTGCGTGGGCATCCCCGCGCTGGTGAGCCGCGCGGCCGGCGTGGCGGAGCGCTACCCCGCCTCGCTCCAGGGGCTGCTGCTGGATGACCCCGAGGACTCGGGCGAGCTGGTGCGGCGCCTGGGGGAATGGCGGGCGCGGGGCGGGGACTGGGGGCCCGCGGTGGCGTCGCTGTCGTCGGAGCTGCGCGCCTGGACGTGGGACGCGATGGCGGCGGCGGTGGTGGCCCGGCTGGAGGCCTGAGCCTCAGCTCCCTCGTTGGAGCACCTGGTCGAAGAAGTCGAGGTGTGCCTTCGCGACCACAGGCCAGGCGAAGCGGGACACGGCGCGCTCCCGGCCTCGCGCGCTCAGGTCCTGACGTTGCGCGGGGCTCTCCAGCAGCTCCGCGAGCGCGGTGGTCCATGCCGGAGCGTAGGACTCCGGCAGGATGCGCCCGGCATCGCCCACGGTGTGCGGAATCTCCCCGGAGTCGCTGGCGAGCACGGGCACGCCACACGCGAAGGCCTCCGCGAGCATGCGGCCGAACTGCTCCTTCCACGCGGGCGTCGTCTGGCTGGGCGCGCAGAGCACGTCCATGGCGTTGAGCGCGCGCGGCACCTCCGCGTGCTTCACGCCAGTGACGACGCGCACCCGGTCTCCGTGGCGCGCGGCCCAGGCGCGCAGGTCCGACTCCAGGGGACCGCCGCCGACGAAGAGGGCGCGCCAGGGCGTCTGTAATCCGTTGAGCGCATCCATCAGGAGGCGCAGGCCCTTCTCCGGCACGAAGCGGCCCAGGTAGCCCACCACGGGGGGGCCTTCGGACTTCCAGCCCAGGCCTTCATGGAACGCTCGGCCCGCGTCCGGATCCGGACGGAAGTGCTCCACGTCCACGCCCACGGGGATGAAGTTCGAGGGTCGCTGCGCGTAGCCGGGACGGGCCATGAGCGTGTCGTGCACCGTCTGGCCCCAGGCGATCCACCCGGCGGCGCGGCGCACGACGAAGCGCTCCGCCTGCGCGAAGGGGGGCGGGTAGCGCTTGGCCAGGTTCTGGAACGTGCAGAAGACGAGCGGCACGTGGCGCGGCGTCAGGAGCGCCACCTCCAGGCCGGAGAAGACGTAGGGCTCCTCCCACAGGTGCACCAGGTCCACGCCCCGCGACAGTCGGGCGCGCAGCTCCGGTCCGTAGACGAAGCCGTGCAGCGAGCGGCTGAAGAACGCGCGCACGCCCTCCAGGTTCACGGCCTCGCTGGGGTCTCGCTGGAGCACCAGCGGGCCCAGGTCCCCGTGGAAGGACTTGGGCGCCACGGCGGTGACGTCCCAGCGTCCCGCGCCCACGCGGGACATCTCGTTGGCCAGCCGCCGGTTGAGGGTGACGACGTAGGAGTGCGAGACGGTGACGAGCTTCCGGGGACGCATCATGAGTGCCCTCGCGCGGGGACGAGGCTCCGGTACACGGCGAGGATGTCCCGGGCATAGCGCTCGCGGGAGAAGCGGCGCACGGCGGTGTCGCGGGCCGCCCGGGCGAGGGCGTCTCGCAAGGCGGTGTCCTCCAGCAGCCGGCGCAGGGCCTTGGCGAGCGTGTTCGCGTTGCCGGGTTCGATGGCCAGGACGTCCGCGCCATCTCGCAGCGCTTCGGCGGCGCCGCTCGATTGGGAGACGACGGCGGCCCGGCCGCAGGCGAGCGCCTCCGCGATGGTGAGGCCGAAGGGCTCGCGGCGGGTGCTCGCGTGCACGAAGACGTCCAGGGCCCGGTAGACGCGGGCGGGCTCGGGCTGGAAGGGCACGAGGCCCACGCGGCCAGTGAGGCCGTGGCGCTCCACCTGTTCACGGAGCTCGGCCTCGGTGAACTGTGAACCGGCGGTGCGGTAGAGCGGCGCGCCGACCAGGTAGAAGCGCACGGGCAGGGATGGTGCTTCACGCGTCAACCGCGCGGCGGCCTCCAGGAAGACGTCGTGGCCCTTCCAGCGCGCATACGTGGCCACCAGCCCCACGCGCAGCGTGCCCGGAGGCGCGGGCGGCAGCGCGGCCAGTGCATCCAGGTTCGCGCCGTCACCGGGCGCGGGAGAGAACCGCTCCACGTCCACGCCATTGGGCACGACATGCACGGGCACGTTCCGGAGCACCGCGCGCGCGTCGTCGCCCACGGCGTGGGAGTTCGCGATGGCGGCCGAGGCCAGCGGATGCAGGCCGGAGAGCGCGCGCCGCACGAGCGGACGCTCGCCGAGGAAGTCGTGCACGTGCCACACGCGCGGCGCTGCCAGCCCGACCGTGGCCGCGCTCAGCAGGTGCGTCTTGATGCCATTGGAGTGCAGCAGGTCCGGTGCCGCATCCCGCACCGCGCGTCTCAAGTCGAGGCCGTAGCGGCCCAGCAGCAGGGGCGTGGGGGCCAGCTCGCGCGTGAAGCGCCAGAGCGCCGCGCCGCCCTGTTCCCGCAGGCCGCTGTCCCCGAGCGCGGAGAGGCGGTCAGGCAGGGCGAGCACCCGCGCCTCCACGCCGAGCCCCCGAGCCGTCTCCACGAGCGGCCCGTCCGTGCCCGCGAGGAGGTGCAGCGACAGGCCGGGCTCCAGCGTGCGCAGGCACGCGAGGAGGTCCACGAGTGCGCGCTCGGCACCGCCCAGGATACCCACGGGGTTGAGGAACAGGATCCGCACGCGGACCCGACCGAATCAGACCCGCCCGGGGCGGTCAAGGCGATGCAGGTACGCATCCAGCACGGTGCGCGCATGGGCGCCCCAGGTGAAGCGCGCGGCCCGCGCATGCCGCGTCTCCGCCGATGGCGTGGGCCCGTGACCCGTGAGCAGTGCATCCACCGTCTCCGCCCATGCGGCCACGTCGCCCACCGGGCAGTACGTGCACGCGTCCGCGCCCACTTCGCGCAGCACCGGCAGGTCGCTGGCCACCACCGGGACGCCACACGCCAGCGCTTCGATGACGGGCAGGCCGAAGCCCTCCGCGTCGCTGGGCACCAGCACCGCGCGGGCGCGGCGGTACATGCCCGCGAGCGTGGCCCGCTCCTGCCGGGGTGGTTGCAGCAGCGCGTCCTTCAGTCCGAGCCGTGTCACCTGCGCCTGCTGGGCCGCGTCCAGCTCGCCGCCCTGCTGCACCAGCATGAGGTCCGGGTGGCGGGCTCTCAGGGCAGCGAAGACGTCGAAGAGCACGTCCAGGCGCTTGCGACGGATGGCGCTGCCCACGTGCAGCAGATAGGGCCGGCCCTCCAGCGGCGCGAGCACCGCGTCGCTGTCGTCTCCATGGACGGGTTCGAGCCGGTACTCGGGTGATACGCCGTAGGGCGCCCAGACCAGTCGCTCGGGAGGCACCACGCCGTGCGCGAGCAGTTCATCGCGGACCTGCTGCGTGCTGTGGAAGACGATGGCCGCGCGCTCCAATCCCTTGAGCGTCGCGCGAGCCATCATGCGGAACCACGTGGGGCGTGGTTCACGGTGGGGCTCCAGGACGGAGCGGAAGGCATCCAGGTCATGGCAGAAGACGCCGGTGCGCTCCGCGGGCAGCGCGTGGACGAGCTGCGCGTAGGTGTGGTCCACGACGTGGAACGCATCGTGGCCCAGGCGCTCCCGCAGCAGCCGCGCGGGATAGAGGCCGAAGCGCGTGAGCAGCCGGTCCGCGTTGAAGGCGGCCTTGCGGCTTCCCACGCGGGGCAGGGCGCGCACGGCGTGAGGGATGGACGGCCGCACGCGGGTGACGTCGACCTCGGCGGGAAACGCCGCGAGGCCGTCCGCGAGCGCCTCGCCCACCAGGTCCATGCTGGGCCAGCCCTCCTCGCGCGGATCCATCAGGACCTTCAACCGCAAGGGGCTCACGCGGTGTCTCCACGGCGCAGCAGGTGCGCCATCGTGCGCTCCAGCGCGAAGCGCTCACGGTACACGCGCGACGCTCGCTCTCCCTGGACCCGGCGCTCCTCCTCGTGCTCCAACAGGTGCTCCGCGAGCGCCAGCAACGCGCTGGGTGACGCCTCGTCCGCGAGGGCCACCGGCCGCAGTTCACGCCACAGCGGTTCGCTCAGGTGCCCGGTGTGGGTGACGATGGGCAGGCCCAGTCCCAGGCCGGCCATCGCGCTGCTGCGCCGGGCGCTGATGCCATCCGGGTAGGGCTGCAACATCAGCTCCGCCGCGCGCAGGTGCGCGGCCACGGCCTCCGGTGCCAGTCCGTCCCTTGCATGGAGCCTGCGGGCCAGCGCGGGATGCTTGCGTGAGAGCGCTTCACACCAATCCTGGCTGCCTCGTCCCAGCAGCAGCGCCTGCCGTTGTTCGTCCCGCTGCAACAACGGCACGAGCACCGCCTCCAGCCCCCCCACGATGGCTCCGCCATACGTGCCGAAGTGCGCCACCGTCGGGCCGCCTCCCAGCGCCTCGCGCACCGCGCTCACGGCCTCCACCGGGACGTCGAGCGGCAGGGGGCTGGGAATGGGACACCACCGGGCCTGGCTTCGCAGCGGCTCGGGCAGATGATCCGCCCAGGTGGGGATGGAGACGTAGGCGCGCTCCACGCCGAGCGCCAGCGTGCGCAGCATCACCCGCGTGACCCCCGCGAGCACCTGGTGCTTCCACGGCGCGCCGGGACTCCACGGGTACACCGCCTCGTGGAGGAACAGCGCGCGCTCGTCCTGCCGCCTCGCCGCGAACCAGGCGCAGAACGGCACGTTCATCGCCTTCAGCCCGAACGCGTGCGGCACGTACTGGAGCAGCAGCCTCCGAGGGCCGGGCGTCGCGTCCAGCTCGCGTGTCAGGCGCACCAGCCCCGGCGGCGTGAAGATTCCGGGCCACCGGTGCACGGTCACGCCCTGATCATCCGTGACGCCGTCCGCGCCGGACGTCCAGACGTGCACCGTCTCTCCCTCCTTCAGGAGGGCGTGGGCGATGCTCCGGGAGTGGTCGGAGACGCCGCCGGGAGCGGGCGGGTACTCCCCCGTCAACAGGTGCCACGCGCGGCTCACGGAGGGGCCCGCCTCGCGCGCAGGTGCTGGACCACGGCGCGCAACTCGCCCAGGAGCGACAGGCCGCGCCGCGTGGCCTCGCGCGCGAGCACCAGCGCGGTCAGCACCCCGGCCCCCACCAACGCCTGCACCAGCAGCCCGCCCTGTCCCGTCGCGAGCCGCGAGAAGCCCAGCGCCAACGCGAGCAGCGCGCCCACCGTGAGGAACGGCTCCATGACCTCGAACTCGAGCCGCGAGAGGTGCGGGTTGCGGCGCGACACCAGCCGCGCGGTGACCCACAGCTCCGTCAACGTGACGGCCGTCGCGCTCACGCCGACCCCGACGATGCCCCAGTGCATCACCGCCAGCGCGCCCAGGCCGAAGCGCAGCACGCTGGAGGTGGTGGCCACGTACATCCGCTCCCTCGCGTGGCCGCTGGCGTGCTGCTGCGAGTGCAGCAGGCCCTGCACCGCCTGCATCGACGCCTCGATGGTGAACCACTGCACCAGCGCGGACGCGAGGCTCCACCGCTCGCCGAACACCACCGGGATGAAGGGCGGCAGCGCGATGACGCCGAACGGAATGGCCAGGCACAGGAGCGCGCTCACGCGCCGGATGGACGTGCGCAGGTAGTCCGCCAGCGCGACCGTGTCCTGCTGCATGCGGCTGTAGGCCGGATACGCCACGCGGGTGAGGACGCTGCTCAGCGCCAGCGGCACGGAGGCCAGGGCGCTCGCCCAGTTCACCAGGCCCACCGCGTCCTTGCCCTCCATGCGCCCCACCACCAGCGGAATCCAACCCTGGAGCGCCGCGGGGATGATGCCCGTGAGCTGGAACCAGATGCCGAAGGACAGGAGGCGCTTGACGATGTCCCACCGGAACGCGCCCCGGGGCCGCCAGCCCGCCGCCGCCCAGAACATCACCATCCCCAGCCCGCCCCGCATCAGCCCACCGCCGATGAGCGACCACGCGCCGCAGTGCAGCCAGGCCAGCAGGATGGTGGTCGCCGTCTGCGCGATGCCCTCGATCAACTCGATGCGCGCGAGCGCCGGGAAGCGCAGCTGCCGCTCCAGCATCATGATGGGGATGACGCGCAGCGAGTGGAAGAACAGCCCCAGCCCCATCACGCTCACCATGGCGGCGCCCGAAGGGCCCAGCTCATAGGAGCGCGACAGCCACGGCGCGAGCAGCAGGATGACGCCCACGATGAGCACCGTGAACGCCTGGTGGCTCCAGAAGGCGGTGCTGATTTCATCCTGCGTGGGTTCGTGCTGCTGGCGCACCAGCGAGGCGCTGAGCCCCAGGTCCCCCAGGAACGCGCCCATCGCGGCGGTGAAGGCCACGATGGCGAACGCGCCGTAGTCCCCCGGGAACAGCAGGTGCGACAAGGCGAGCGAGCTCACCACGCGCAGACCCAGCGAGCCGAGCGTCCGCAGGCCCAGGGCGATGATGGAGCGCTGCGCGCGGACCTTCACGTCCGAGGTGTCCAGGGGCTGGGCCTCGGGGGCGTCCGGCGCGGGAGGGGGACGGCTGCTCATGGGAAGGCGGGGCGCTCCACGGAAGACACTCCGCCGGAGCCTATATGCGCCCCCGCGTCCGGCGAACAGGGGCTCGCGGAGGAGGGCGCCCCACGTCCTGGAAGGAGGGCCCGCATGCCACCCCGAGGAGCGGGCGGGCGGCCGCGGGGTGCCCGGCGCGGCGGCCCGGGCCGCGACCGCGCTGCGCAGATTGTGCCGCGTGCGGCCACCGGGGCCGCGAGCCGCGGGGGCGTGACATGGCCGATGCGTCAGTGAAGAACGGGCACCGTGTGGGGAACGGGACTCCGGCAGACAAGGCCCGCATCTGGGGAGGCATCGACCTGGGGGGCACGAAGATCGAAGCCGTCGTCGTGGACGCGCGCGGCGAGGTGCTGGGCCGCGCCCGCCACATGACCCCCGCGACGGGGGGCCCGGGCGAGGTGGTGAAGGAGCTCTACGGCACGCTGGACGAGGCCTCGCGGACCGCGGGCGTCAAGCCCGTGAAGCTCGCCGGCGTGGGCGTGGGCGTGCCGGGCTCGGTGGACGCGAACACCGGCATGCTGTCGCACACGGCGAATGTCGCGGGCGGCTGGGACGCGCCGTATCCCCTGGCGTCGGACCTGGGCGACCTCGTGGGCGGGAGCAAGGTGGTGCTGGGCAACGACGTCCAGGTGGCGGTCGCGGCCGAGTACAAGCTGGGCGCGGGGCGCGGCTACCGCTCGGTGCTGGGCGTGTGGTGGGGCACGGGCGTGGGGGGAGGCCTGGTGCTCAACGGCGTGCCGTGGCGCGGGCAGGGCTCCGCTGGGGAGATTGGCCACATGGTGGCGAAGCCCAACGGCGCGCGCTGTGGCTGCGGCCGGCGCGGCTGCCTGGAGGCCTACGCGGGGCGCGCGTGCATGGAGCGCAAGGCGCGCGCGGCCGCGAAGAAGGGGGAGAAGACCGTCCTCTTCGACATCATGCGCGAGAAGAAGCGCACGCGCCTGTCCAGCGGCGTCTGGGCGAGCGCGCTGAAGCAGAAGGATCCGCTGGCGACGCGGCTCATCGAGCGCGCCATCGACATGCTGGGCGCGACGCTCGCCTCCGTCATCAACCTGCTGGACGTGGAGGCCATCGTCCTCGGTGGCGGGCTGGGGTCGCGGCTGGGCCCCCTGTACCTGGGCCACATCCAGGACGCCATGCACCCGCACCTGTTCATCACGGAGCGCAAGCCCGCGATGCGCATCGCCGAGCTGGGCGACCTGTCCGGCGCCATCGGCGCTGCTCTGCTCGCCGGCCCTCGGATGTGAGCTATGAAGCGCGCGCATGCGCGTGCTCCTGGCCATCCACCACCCGCTGTCCCAGGACCTGGGCGCTCCCGGCGTGACGCTCGCGCTGGGCCGCGCGCTCCAGGCCCGGGGCTGCGCCGTGGACTTCTACAGCTACGGCGAGGCCTTCCCCGGCGTGGAGCGCCTCACCGCGCTCCACAACCTGCGCTTCCCGTGGGTGCTCTCCGCGCACCTGGCCCGCGCGGCGCGCCGCTATGACGTGCTCGACGTCACCACCGGGGACGCGTGGCCCTGGGCCCAGGCGGGCCGCCCCGGCGCCGCCCGCCGCCACGCGCTGGTGACGCGCAGCCACGGCCTGGAGCACTCCCTCTCCCGGCGGATCCGCGCCGACGCTCGCGAGGGCCGGCTGCGCCTGAGCTGGAAGTACCCGCTGTACCACGGCGGCTTCCGCCTCTGGGAGGTGGAGCGGACGCTGCACCTGGCGGACCACTCCATCCTCCTCAACGAAGGCGACGCCGTCTTCGCGCGCGAACAGCTGCGCGTCCCCGCCTCGAAGCTGAGCGTCATCGGCCACGGGCTCGACGCGGCCTTCCACGGCCTGTCCCTGCCGGCGCCGCCCGCCGAGGGCCCCTTGCGCCTCGCGATGGTGGGCTCCTTCCTCCCGACCAAGGGCATCGGGGACGTCATCGCCGCCGCGACCCGGCTGCGGGCCGAGGGGCTCGCCTTCACCCTGACCCTCTACGGCACCGGCGTCCCCGAGCCCGAGGTCCGCGCCGCCTTCCCGGCGTCGCTCCAGCCCCAGCTCCACGTCGTCCCCCGCTACGCGAACGCGGCGCTGCCCGGCCTGCTCGCGCGCGAGGAGGTGCTCCTCTTCGCCAGCCGCACGGAGGGCTACGGCATGGCGCTGGTGGAGGCCATGGCCGCCGGGCTCGTGCCCGTCTCCACCCCTGTGGGCGTGGCGCCCTCCGTCGTACACCCCGGCCGCACGGGCCTGCTCTTCCCCCTCGGGGACGTGGACGCGCTGGTGGCCTCGGTGCGCGAGCTGGCGGCGGATCCGCCCCGGCGGTACGCCCTGCGCCGCGCGGCCCAGGCGGAGGTGCGGGGACTCACCTGGTCCGACATCGCCGCCCGGACCCAGGCCCTCTATGAAGAGGTCCTGCGAGGCCGGGCTGACAGCAGGTAGTCAGGCGCATCGTTCCAGCCCCGTGACGTCGGGACATTGACGTGCCGCTCGGGGGGCCGTCACGATGCGGGGCGGACGCTCCTCTCGCATGGTCACCTTCTTCGTCGCCTTCCTCGTGTCGCTCCTCGTGGCGCTCGTGCTCACGTGGCGCGTGCGCGAGCGCGCGCTGGCGTGGGGCTGGCTGGACCCGGTGAGCTCCAGCCGCAAGGTGCACGTGCGGCCCATCCCGCGGCTGGGCGGCATTGGCATCGTGGGGGGCTTCTTCGCGCCGCTGTGCGCGCTGTTCCTCGTGGACTCGGGGGTGGGGGACCAGTTCCTCGCGCAGACGTCGCTCATCGTCGGCCTCTTCGTGGGCGGCGCCATCATCGCGGGGCTGGGCTTCTACGACGACCTCAAGGGCGCGGGCGCGAGGCTGAAGTTCTCCGTGCAGTTCGCGGTGGCGCTGGGCCTGTACGCGCTGGGCTTCCGCATCGAGGTGCTGGCCAACCCCTTCGGCGCGGAGCTGACGCTGGGGCTCCTGAGCCTGCCGCTGACGGTGCTGTGGGTGGTGGGCGTCATCAACGCGCTCAACCTCATCGACGGGTTGGACGGGCTGGCGGGCGGCGTCGCGTTCTTCGGCGTGGGCACCCACCTCCTGCTCGCGCTGATGCGCGGGGACGTGCTGCTGTGCCTGCTGATGGTGTCGCTCGCGGGCGCCATCCTCGGGTTCCTGGTGTTCAACTTCAACCCGGCCTCCATCTTCATGGGGGACACGGGCAGCATGTTCCTGGGCTTCGTGCTCGCGGCCGTCTCCATCAAGACGTCGTCGAAGAGCGGCACCGCGGTGGCGCTGCTCGTGCCGGTGATGGCGCTGGGCCTGCCCATCATGGACACGCTGCTGGCCATGGTGCGCCGCTCGATGCTGGGCAGGCCCATGTTCAGCGCGGACAGGGAGCACATCCACCACCGGCTGATGAGCCGCCTGCTGCTGTCCCACCGCACCACCGTGCTGGTGCTCTACGCGCTGTGCACGCTGTTCATGGTCACCGCGCTGGCGCTCCACTTCGCCAACAGCGTGCAGAGCGCGCTGCTGCTCAGCGGCATCGGCGTGGTCATCATGGTGCTGATGCGCAAGCTGGGCTACCTGGACATGCTGCGCCACATGGACGTGCTCCAGCAGACGCGCCAGCGCAACCTGGAGCTGCGCTCGCTGGTGCGCTCCGTCACCGCCGCGGTGCGCGCGGCCGGCTCGTTCCAGGAGGTGTGGAGCGCCGTCCGCCCGCTGTCCGCGGGGCTGAGCCTGTCCGCGCTGGAGCTGCGCCTGCGCCGCCCGCACGAGGACGCGAGCGGCGGCGTCGTCTTCGAGTCCCAGCACCCGGGGGCCGGCGCCGGGGCCGCGCTGGAGGTGCGCCTGGACGTGAAGGAGGCGGACACCCCGCGCGGCGCGCTGCGCCTGGTCTGGCGCGACGGCCGGGCCGCCATCGACCGGGACGAGGAGCTGGCCCTGGAGGTGGTGGCGGACGCGGTGGCGGAGCGCGTGGGCCAGCTCGTGGCGCTGGAGGCCGCGGACCCCGCGCGCATCATCGCGCTCCGGCGGTGAGCCCATGAAGGACGCCCTGGCCCTGCTGACCCTGCTCCGGGCGTGGCCCGAGGCGCCGGCCGCTCCTTCGCCCCTGGACGCGGGCGCCTGCGACGCGCTGGTGAAGGCCGCCGTGCGCCATGGGCTCGCGGGCTTCGTCGAGCACTCGCTCGCGAAGGCGGGCTGGACGCTGACGCCGGAAGCGGGAGCGCTCCTCACCCGCGAGGCCCGCTCCGCCGCGGCGCGGGGCATGCGCGTGCGGTCGCTGCTGTCGCGCAGCCTGACGGCGCTGGCGGCCCTGGGCGTGACGCCGGTGCTGCTCAAGGGCTACGGGCTGGCGCGCAGGCTCTACCCGGAGCCGCTCCAGCGCGCGACGCACGACGTGGACCTGCTGGTGCCGCGCGCGCGGGTGCTGTGCGCCGTGCACGCGCTGGAGGGCATGGGGCTCGCCACCCGGGCCGGCGACGTGGACCGGGACGACGCGCACCACGTGGAGCTCACCGGCCCCGACGGGCTGGTGGAGCTGCACTACCGCGCGCTCGCGGGCTACGGCCTGGCGCTGGAGGGCGACGCGCTGGTGGCGCGGGCCGTGGACGCGGCGCTGGACGGCCAGCCCGTGCGCTACCTGAGCCCCGAGGACGAGGCCGTGTACCTGGCCCTGCACGCGAGCAACCACCTGCTGCAGCGGCTGGCGTGGCTGCTCGACCTGAAGCTGCTGGCGCGGGCGCACCCGCGGCTCGACTGGGACCGGGTGGTGACGCGCGCGCGGCGGACCGGGCTGCCCCACCTGGTCTGGTACGCGTGGGACGCCGCGCACCGGCTGCTCGACGCGCCCGTGCCGCCCTGGGCCCTCAAGGCGCTCGCGCCGCCCCGGTGGCAGCGCGCGCTGGCGACGCGGCTGTTCTCCGGGCCCCGGCTGGTGGGCGCGGACCTGGCGCGCCACAAGCCCGCGTGGGTCGCCGCGAAGCTGGTCCTGGCGCCCCGGGCCCGGCCCATGGTGCGGTACGCGCTCCGGCGGCTGCGCGGCGCCCGGCCGCCTCCCGCGGCGGGGGCGGAGCCAGGAGCGCCACGGCCCGTCCGCTCGCCCGCTGGAAGACGGTGATTGCGGCGGGCGGGTCCGGCCCATTAAAGGTGCCGCACCATGGCGCCTGGCCTCCTCGACATGTTCAGGGTCCTGTCCTCCTTCGACCCGCCGCGCGGCAAGCTCAAGGGCGCGCCGTGGGAGGCCTACGTCGACTGGGCCATCTCCCAGGGCCTGGCGCCGCTCGCGGCGTACAACCTGGAGTACCGGATGGGCGGCGGCGAGGCGCCGGAGTGGGCCCGCGACCGGATGATGTCCATCTACACCGGCTCCGTGAACGACAACGTCATGAAGCTGGTCCACTTCAAGCGCATCGTGGATCAGCTGGAGGGCCGCAAGCTGCTGCTCCTGGGCGGCGCGGCCTTCGCGGAGGCGCTCTATCCGCACGTGGGCTTCCGGCCCGTGCTGGACATCCAGGTGCTGGTGCGCCGCATGGACGTGGACGGCTTCGCCGGCTACCTGTCCAACCACGAGTTCGTCCCGGAGCCGGACACGACGAACAGCGGCGCGGTGCGCGTCGTGTCCGACGGCCGCACCCCCATCCACCTCTACGCGGACGTGCTGGGCGCGAACCGGCGTGAGCAGTTGGCCGGCATCTTCGAGCGCGCCCGCCCCATGAAGGTCTACGGCCAGTCCGTCTTCCGCCCGGAGCTGGAGGACGTGCTGCTGCTCACCGCGCTGGACCAGGCCCACCACGGATACGACGTGCCGTGGCTGTCGTTCGTGGACCTGCGCGAGCTCGTCACCGGCGCCACCTGGATGGGCGGCGTGTACTCGCGCCCGCTGGACGTGCCGGCGCTCCTCGCGCGCGCGGAGGCGTTCGGGCTGGAGCGCGCGCTCTACACGTCGCTCTCCATCGTGGCGCGGCTGTTCCCGGAGGCGGAGGCGCAGGCCACCGCCGCCCTGCCGCCGCTGCGCCGCGCGACCCGCGAGCTGCTGGACCGGGGCGTGGTGGGTCCGGTGAGCACCCCCGGACGTTCCTCCGCCCTGCGGGGTGTGGACCGACTGCGCCGCCTCCTCACGGGGCGATAAGGCTGTCTGGCCGCTCGGCGTCCTGCGCGCCCGGGCTTTCTTTCAGTGCGCGGGTCGGCGTATGAGTTCATGACGCCACCTGTCGAAACCAGGACACTGAAAGAATGCGCATTGCCATTATCGGATCGGGCTATGTCGGACTCGTCGCGGGCACCTGCTTCGCGGACTCGGGCAACGACGTCGCGTGCGTGGACATCGACGAGCGGAAGATCCGCATGCTCCAGGATGGACAGATCCCCATCTACGAGCCGGGCCTGGAGGAGCTCATCCGCAAGAACGTGAAGGAGAAGCGCCTCACGTTCACCACGAACCTGGCCGAGGGCGTGCAGAACGCGCAGGCCGTGTTCATCGCCGTGGGCACGCCGGAAGGCGAGAGCGGCGAGGCGGACCTCCAGTACGTGCTCGCGGCGGCGCAGGCGGTGGGCCGCGCGATGAAGCAGTACACGGTGGTGGTGGACAAGAGCACCGTGCCGGTGGGCACCGCGGACAAGGTTCGCGAGGCCATCGCGAAGGTGACGGACGTGGAGTTCGACGTCGTCTCCAACCCGGAGTTCCTCAAGGAGGGCGCCGCGCTGGATGACTTCTTCAAGCCGGACCGCGTCGTCATCGGCGCGGACACCGAGCGGGCCCGGGCCATCATGGGGGAGCTCTACGCGCCGTTCGTGCGCACGGAGAACCCCATCCTGTTCATGGACACGCGCTCCGCGGAGCTGACGAAGTACGCGGCCAACGCGATGCTCGCCACGCGCATCTCCTTCATGAACGACATCTCCGCGCTCTGCGAGAAGGTGGGCGCGGACGTGGACTTCGTGCGCAAGGGCCTGGGCGCGGACAAGCGCATCGGCTACCCGTTCCTCTTCCCGGGCGTGGGCTACGGCGGCTCCTGCTTCCCCAAGGACGTGAAGGCGCTCGTCACCACGGCGCGGGAGTACGGCCTGGAGCTGGACCTGCTGCGCGCGGTGGAGCGCACCAACGAGCGGCAGAAGAAGCTGCTGGTGAGCAAGGCCGTGAAGCACTACGGGTCGCTGGAGGGCAAGAAGTTCGGCGTCTGGGGCCTGGCGTTCAAGCCGAAGACGGACGACATGCGCGAGGCGCCCTCCATCGAGGTCATCGAAGGGCTCATCGGCAAGGGCGCGTCCGTGATTGCGCACGACCCGGTGGCCGCGCACGCGTCCAGGCGCGTCTTCGGCGACCGCATCCGCTACGCGGACCTGCCCTACGACGCGCTGGAGGGCGTGGACGGCCTGTTCGTGGTGACGGAGTGGAACGAGTTCCGCCACCCGGACTTCGACCGCATGAAGAAGCTGATGAAGTCGCCGGTCGTGTTCGACGGCCGCAACATCTTCCAGCCCGCGCGCATGCGGGAGCTGGGCTTCACCTACTTCGGCATCGGCCGTAAATGAAGCAGCGGTCCGGAGGCTCGCTGGATGCGCTGACAGGGCTGCGCTTCCTGGCGGCCCTGCACGTCGTGTTGTTCCACTTCGGCACCCCGTGCATCCAGGGCGTGGCGCCGGAGTGGATGGTGCAGGCGGTGGCCTCCGGCTACGCGTCCGTGGGGGTCTTCTTCCTCCTGTCCGGCTTCGTGCTCGCGTACAACTACGTGGACGCGGCCGGCGGGATGCAGACCCCACCCCGGGCCTTCTGGAGCGCGCGCGTGGCGCGCGTCTATCCGGTGTTCCTCCTGATGTTCCTGCTGTCGGCGGTGGCCACGGCGCAGGGCTCGCTGGCGGCGAACTCCGTGCCGGTGGCCGCGGCGAAGCTGACCACGGCGGGGCTCACCACGCTGCTGCTGCTCCAGTCGTGGGTGCCGAAGCTGGCGCTGTACTGGAACCCGCCGTCCTGGTCCGTGTCGGTGGAGGCGTTCTTCTACGCCGTGTTCCCCGCGCTGGCCGGGCGGCTGGAGCGCTTCCGGGGCGCGCGCATGGCGGCGGCCCTCGCGGGCGTGTGGCTGCTGGGGCTGCTGCCGCCGGTGCTCTACATGGTGCTGCGGCCGGACGGGCCGGGCACGTTGAGCGCGGCGTTCGGCGGGACCTGGCTGGCGGTGGTGAAGTTCAATCCGCTGATGCGCCTGCCGGAGTTCCTGCTGGGCGTGCTGCTGGGGCTCGTCTTCGTGCGGGAGCGGGCGGCGGCGGCGCCCCGGCGCTCCGGCGCGGTGATGGCGCTGGCGGGCGCGGCGCTGCTGCTGGTTGGCTTCTCGCGGGGCGCGTCGATTCCGTATCCGCTGATGCACAACGCGCTGCTGGCGCCCGCGTCAGGGCTGCTGGTGTACGGGCTGGCGCGCGGCGGGGGGCCGCTGGGGCAGGTGCTGGCGCGGCCGTGGCTGGTGCACCTGGGCGGGGCCAGCTACGCGCTGTACCTGTTGCAGTACCCGGTCAGCGAGCTGGTGCACTGGATGCAGCGCTTCGTGGACCTGTCGTCGCCCACGCGCTTCCTGGCGGCGCTGCTGGTGTTGCTGGTGCCCGCGTCGGTGGCGGTGCACCGGTGGGTGGAGACGCCGTGGCGCACGCGGGTGCGGCGCGGGCTTCAGCCGTGGGTGGAGGGCACGGCCGCGCAGGCGGCTTCGGCGCGAGTGGCGCCAAGCGCCTGAGCCTCGCGACCGCCCGCCGTCAGCGGGCGAGGCCGCAGGCCTTCTTGCCTTCCTCGGTCTCGATGGCGCGGCAGTCGCAGCCGTCGAGCCTCGCCTCGCAGACGGCCTCGTCCTCGGCGGTGGGCTCCACGCGGCCCTCATTGTCGGCGGCAGTCTGTTGGCAGGCCTGCTTCTCCACCGAGTTCAGGGCGCACTCGCAGAGCTTCTCGGACAGCTCGCGGCAGGCGCTCTTGCACGCGGTGAGTCCGGAGAGGGAGGCGCAGAGGACGGCGGCGGTGAGGAGGAGGCGACGCATGGGGTCGGGCGAAGATGCCAGATGGTTCCCCGGATGCAAGCGGTGTCCCCGGGGTCGCGTTCATTCGGGTCCTGAACGGCCGTGCCCGGAGAGGAGGCGTCCAGGCGTCCGGGGGACGGGCCGCGGAGGCCCACGAGGAGCGTGACATACTCCCGCGCCGCGCATGGCTCCTGGCTCCCACCGCGTCTCCCGGTACACCGTCTACGCGGAAGTGGCGCTCGCGGCATTGGTGCTGCTGGGGCCGGTGGCGCTCGGCGGCGCGGCGCGCTGGGTGTCCTGGCCGCTGGGCTTGCTGTCCGGGGCCGCGGCGCTGCTGGCCGTCGTCGGGGCCCGGCGCCAGGGGAACACCCTCCGCGTGCCGCTCCTGGCCGCGCCGCTGGTGGGGGGCGTGGCGCTGTGCGCGCTGCAGCTCGTGCCGCTGCCACCGGGGCTGCTGTCGTGGGTGAGCCCGGAGGCCGCGGCGCTGCGCGCGGACGTGCTCGTGCCGCTGGGGCTCACGGGCTGGCGCCCGGTGTCGCTGGAGCCCTCCGCCACCTGGCGTGAGCTGGCGAAGCACCTGGCCTCCCTGCTGACGTTCGTCGCGGCGGCGCAGGTGTGCCGTGCGCGCGCGTCGCGGCAGCGGCTGCTCTCGGCGCTGGCGTTCACGGGCGCGGCGGTGGCGGCGGTGGGGCTGGGGCACGCGCTGTTCGGCGTGGAGACGCTGTTCGGGCTCCGGGCGTACGTTCATGCGCGGCCGCCGCTGGTGACGCCGTTCGGCAACCCCAACCACCTGGCGGGCTTCCTCGGGCTGTGCTCGACGGTGGCGGTGGGGCTCGCGCTGTCGAAGCAGCCGCGCGCGCGCGCGTGGCCCTTCGCGATGGCGGCGCTCGTCTCCGGCGCGGGCGTGCTGCTGTCGCTGTCGCGCGCGGGCATCGCGTTCTTCGTCTTCGGGCAGGTGCTGCTCGCCGCGTGGCTGATGAAGCAGCGGCGCGAGGCCCGCACGCCCGCGAGGCCCGCGTGGGGGCGGGGCGCGGCGGTGCTGCTGGGGCTGCTGGCCACGGTGTCGGTGGGCGCGTACCTCGCGGCGGATCAGCTGTGGGCGGAGGCGCGCACCGTGGACGGCGTGGAGTCCCTGCGCCACGGCAAGATGGAGCCCTGGCCGATGATGGCCCGCGCGGCCCGCGCCTTCCCGGTGCTGGGCATGGGACGCGGCGCCTTCGAGGCCGCCTTCCCGCGCTACCAGACCGAGCCCAACCCCAACACCTTCACGCACCCGGAGAACGCGGTGCTCCAGGTGGCGGCGGAGTGGGGCGTGCCGGGGCTGCTGCTGCTGGGGCTGGGCGGCTGGGCCTTCGTGAAGCGCGTGCGGCGCGAGGACCACGGGCCGGTGGAGCTGGCGGCGCTGTCCGGCGTGGCGGCGCTGGCGCTGCACAACCTCTTCGACTTCAGCCTGGAGCTGCCCGCGTGCGCGGTCGCGGTCGCGGTGGTGCTGGGCGCGGTGGCCCGGCCCCGCGAAGCCGAGCGCCTGGCCGCGCATCGCCCCAGGATGGGCGCGCTGTCCGCCCGTCCGGCGCTGGTGCTGGCGTCGGGGCTCACGGCGGTGATGCTCGTCGCGCTCGTGCCGGGCCGGCGGCGGATGGCGGACGCGGAGGCCCTGCTGGCGGAGCGCGTGGCCTCCCGTGCGCCGGGCGCGGAGGTGCGCGCGCTGGGGCTCTCGCTCATCGACGTCCACCCGGCGGACTACCTGCTGTACCGGTTGATGGCGATGGCCTCCGTGTCGAACGGCGCGGCGGGCGCGAAGGACGCCTTGGCCTTCGTCAATCACACGCTGTACCTGCGGCCCCTGGACGCGCCCGCGCACCGCGTGGCCGCGCGGGCCCTGCTGCACCTGGGCCGGCGCGAGCAGGCCTTCCTGGAGTACCGGCTCGCGCATGAGGCCGGGGACACGCGCGTGTTGCCTGGCGAGGCGATGCCCAGGGCCCGCACGGTCGAGGAGCTGAAGACCCTCACGCCCGAAGCCCCTGGACAGGTCGTGGAGCTAGCGGAGGCGCTGCTCGCCGTGCCCTCGCGTCGAGCCCTGGGCCTGGCCTGGCTCGCCTGGGCGCGCGAGCACTTCGAGGGCCGGCCCGAAGCCACCGCGCTGTGGATGCTGGAAGCGCGCGGCCGCCTGGCCCAGGGCGAGCTCCCCGCCGCGGAGGCCGCGTGCGCGGAGGTGGAGCGGCGCGCTCCGGACGCGCTGGCCACGCACCTGCTGCGCGCGGACGTGTGGCGCGCGCAGGGGAGGGGCGCGGAGGCGCTCCAATCGCTGGAGGCGCTCGCGCGGCGCTTCCCCCACGACGTGGAGCTGGCCTTCACGCTGGCCACGCGGCAGCAGGAGGCCGGTCTCACGCGGAAGTCCCGGGACACGCTGGCCGCCGTGGCGCCGTCCCTGACCGACCTGCCTCAGCGCGCGCGCCTGATGTCGCTGGAGGCGGACAGCTTTGAAAAGGAGGGCCTGCTGGCCCGTGCCCTGGAGCAGCGCCGCTCGGTCGTGGGGCTGCTGCCCGGCCCAGAGAGCCACTTCGCGGTGGCCCGGTTGCAGGAGCTGCTGTCGCGCTACGACGCGGCGGCGCGCTCGGTGCACGAGGGGCTGCGGCTCATGCCGTTCAATGACGCACGGCGCGCGGAGGGGGAGGCCTGGGCGGCGCGGCTGGAGGAGCGCGAGCGTGCGCTCCAGGACGCACACCAGGACAAGGCGCTGCTGGAGGAGGCGAAGACGCGGGACCTGCGACCGCCGGGCGCACCCGCGCTCAGCGACGTCCCCGCGCCATGACGGCGTCAGGCCGGAGCGCCGGAGTCTTCGAGCGGCGAGCCGTAGGCGGGCTCCTGCTCCTCCCGCGGCAGCGGCTGGATGAAGGACGCGACCAGGGGCCACTCCAGGCGCGCGAAGTCCTGGAAGCGCATCTCCAGGGCCTCCTCGTGCGAGCCCGCGCGGAACAGCAGCCGCTCGTTGACGCTCAGGGCTTCATCCATCGCGACAGGCAGGCCGTACAGCTCTCCGAAGGGAGGCTCCGCGCCCGTCTCGCAGCCAGGGAAATGGTCGGTGAACTCGGACTCGGCGGCGAGCCGCGCGGTGCGGACGCCCAACGTGTCTCGGACCTGCCGCAGGTCCACGGTCGACATCGCGGGCACGACCACGATCCAGGGCTGACGGTCCGCCAGCACGATGACGGACTTGGCCACGCGCCGGCCGGGCACGTTGAGTGCGTCCGCGAGCTCCATCGCGGTCACCGCCCGGGCGTGGGCATATCGCTCGAAGGGGACGCGGTGCCGCCGCAGATAGCTTTGAATGGCTTTCGGAATCATGGGGGACCTCACCTCCTCAGGCGTTCAAGGTGTGTCCGGACGACGCGAGCGGCCAATCGCCATTCAAGCAGGGCGGCCGTGGCCGCCTGCCCCCGTCCGGTGCGCCGGGGGGCAGGCAGGCGGGGCACTCCGGGTCACCGCTGGAAGTCGTACACGCTGCCCAGCTTGAGCAGGCGCGTCAGCTCGTCGAGCGCGGTCATCGTCTCGCGGGCGAGCAGCGGGTCCCGCACGTCGTCCGGCTTGAGCACGTCGCGGTAGTGCTTGCGCACCCACGCGGCCAGCGTCTCGTGCAGGGCCTGGGAGTAGAAGACGTCCGCGGTGATGGCCGCGCGCTCCGCGTCCGTGAGCGTGATGCGCTGACGCAGGCACGCCGGGCCGCCGCCGTTGTTCATGGACTGCCGAACGTCCAGGTAGTGCACGGCCTTCACCGGGTTGTCTCCGGCGACGACGCGCTCCAGGAAGGCGCGGGCGGTGGGCGTCTCGCGGCTCTCGGTGGGCGCGATGATGGCCATGGTGCCGTCCGGCAGCGACAGCACCTGCGAATTGAACGGGTACGCGCGCACCGCGTCCTTCACCGGCAGCTCGGCGTCCGTGGCGACCTCGAAGCGGAAGGCGTCCCCCAGCTTCTCGCGCAGCGTCTGGAGGAGCTTCGGGTGCTCCACGAACGCCAGCGCGTGCAGCATGAGGAAGCGCTCGTTGCCCACCGCGAGCACGTCCGTGTGGAACGCGCCCGCGTCGATGCCGTCCGGGTGCTGCTGCGGCAGCAGCACCTGCTCCGGCGCCAGCTGGTGCAGCCGCGCCAGGGCCTGGCTGGACTCCAGCGTCTGGCGCGCGGGGAAGCGCCGCGGCCCCTGCACGTCCTGCCACGCGCTGCGCCCCCAGGCGAGCAGGTGCACGGCCTTGTGGCCCGGGGTGAAGAGGCGCGTGTGGTTGGCCGCGCCCTCGTCCGCGAAGTGCGCGCCGCCCGGCAGCGGGGCGTGCACCTGGAAGTGCTTCGCGTCCGCGAAGATGGCGCGCAGCACCGCGTGCGTGGTGTCCGCCTCGATGGCGCGGTGGAACATCTGCGTGAGGTTCGCGGGCGTCAGGTGCACCCGGCCGTCCGCGGTGTCCGCCGACGGCGCCACCGTGGCCGCGTTCGCCGTCCACATGGCGGAGGCGCTGGAGGTGAGGCGCAGCAGGTGCTCCGCGTCGCGCGCGGCGCGGGTGATGACCTCCTCGTCGGAGCCCGTGAAGCCCAGAGCGCGCAGGGTGCGCAGGGAGGGGCGCGGCTGGGGCGGCAGCACCGCCTGGCCCACGCCCAGCTCCGACACGAAGCGCATCTTCTCCAGCCCCTGGAGCGCCGCCTCCCGGGGGTGACTGGGCTGGCCGCCGTGGTGCTGTGACGCCAGGTTGCCCGGCGAGAGGCCGGCGTAATTGTGGGTCGGGCCGATGAGGCCGTCGAAGTTGTATTCGCGCATGGGATATGGAGACGCGTCGTGGAGCGTCCTCCTTTAACAAAGCGCCTCAAGCGTTACCTGCGCTACCTGCTCATCGCAGGGATGTTGCGCCTGCTCCAGTTCCTGTCCCTGGACACGGCCCGCGCCCTGGGCATGACGCTGGGCGGCTGGGCCTACGCGCTCGCGGGCGGGGAGCGCAGGAAGGCGCTCAAGTCGCTGGCCCGCGCCTTCCCGGAGCGGACGGACGCGGAGCGCGACGCGCTCGCCCGTGGCGCCTTCCGCCACCTGGCTGCCGCGGCCCTGGAGGTGGCCTCCACGCGCGCGCTGGACGCCGGGCTGGAGGCCCTGGTGTCCTGGCCGGACGCGGACCGCCGCGTGCTGGAGGCCGCGCTGGCGAAGGGGAAGGGCGTCGTCTTCGTGTCCGGCCACGTGGGCAACTGGGAGCTGCTCGCCCGGCGCGTGGCGAAGGCGGGCTACCCCAGCCAGAGCATCGCGAAGGAGACCAGCGACCCGCGCCTCACCGCGCTGGTGGAGGACTTCCGGGCGAAGGGCGGCGTGCGCAGCATCTGGCGCGGCCAGGAGGGCGCGGCCCGGGCCATGCTCCGCGCGCTCCGCGGCGGGGAGATCCTGGGCATCCTCATCGACCAGGACACCCGGGTGCAGTCCGTCTTCGTGCCCTTCTTCGGGGCGCTGGCGGCCACCCCGCGCGCGGCGGCGGACCTGGCGCTGCGCACCGGCGCGGCGGTGGTGGTGGGCTTCTGCCAGCGCGACGGCGCGGGCTACCGGCTCACCATGGAGGAGGTGCCGCACCCGGATGGGACGGAGCGTGAAGCCGCCGTGCAGGCCCTCACCGCCGCCCTGTCGCAGCGCATCGAGGCCGCCATCCGCAGGGCTCCCGAACAGTGGGTGTGGATGCATCAGCGCTGGAAGACGCGTCCTCCCGAGGACGTTCCCCCGGCCCTGGCTGACGCACCGCCCGACCCGGCGCGGTGATAAGGAGGGCCTCGTGCCGCGCCTGCTTGCCCTGACCTTCCTGGGACTCCTCGCCACCGCCTGCTCGCCGCGCCATCCGGCCCCGGGCGCCGGGAACGAGCCGCGCCCGGACGTGGTGCTGGAGGGCGCGCGCCTGCGCTCCTACGAGGGCGACACGCTCCAGGTCTCCGGCACCGCCGCGCGCGTCCTCTACCGGCGCGCGGGCGGCGAGGTGCAGGCCACCGACGTCGTCGTGCGCCTGCCTCCTGGCAAGGGCTCGCCGGCTTCCCAGCAGGCGGGCACCACCATCACCGCGCCGAATATGGACGGCAGCCTCGCGTCCAAGCGGTGGACGGGCACCGGGGGCGTCGTCGTGCACACGGGCGAGGGGCTGGTGGCCCACACGCCCCGCCTCACCTACGACGCGGACGCGCGGCGGGCCCATGGCGATGAGGGCGTGACGATGAAGGGCCCCGACTACCAGATGCGGGCGGACCGCTTCACGCTGTCCGCCGCGGACCAGACGTTCACCTTCGAGGGCACGGTCCAAGCCGTGCTGGGTGGAGCGACGGAGTGATTGAGTTCCTCGTGATGGCGCTGTTCCTGGCGCAGCCCACGTCCCCCCAGGCCGCCGCGGCTCCCGCGCCTGGCGCCCCGGCCGTCGCGCAGGCCACGCCGACGGCGAAGCCCGGCGCCCCCGCCGCCACGCCGGCCGCGAAGCCTGGCGCCCCCGCCACCGCGCCCGCCGCTCCAGCCCCGGCCACTCCGCCGCCCGCGCCGGGCACGTCCCTGGCGCCCGTGGGCCTGCGCAACCCGGTGGACCTGTCCGCGGACCACGTCACCGGCGACCGCAACCAGGCGGTGCTCACCGGCAACGTGGTGGTGAAGCACCAGACCATGGACATCCGCTGCGACAAGATGACCGGCTACTACAACGCCACCCGACAGGTGACGCGCGTGGTGTGCGCCGGCAACGTGCGCGCCGTGGACGGCGACCGGCAGGCCCGGGGCGAGCGCGCGGACTACGACGTGCCCTCGGGCGTGCTGGTGGTGACGGGCTCCCCGGAGGCCCGCCAGGGCAACACCTACCTGACCGGCACCAAGGTGCGCCTCATCCTGGGCAACGAGCGCCTGGAGGTGGAGAACGCCCGCATCCTCGTCGACTCGCCGGCCACCACGCCCCTCCCCGGTACCCGCAAGAAGGCCCCCGCGCCCAAGCCCACGGGCGGCACGGCGCCATGAGCGACGCGAAGCTGTTCGCCGAGGGGCTCCAGAAGTCCTTCCGCCGCCGCCAGGTGGTGCGCGACGTGTCCTTCAATGTCGCCCCCGGTGAGGTAGTGGGCCTCCTGGGCCCCAACGGCGCCGGCAAGACGACGAGCTTCAACATGGTGGTGGGCCTGGTGACGCCGGACGCGGGCCGGGTGCGCGTAGGCGACGAGGACCTCACCCACCTGCCCATGCACCGCCGCGCCCGCCGGGGCGTGGGCTACCTGCCGCAGGAAGCCTCCGTCTTCCGCAAGCTCACGGTGCGCCAGAACTTCCTCGCCGTGCTGGAGCTCCAGAAGGGGCTCACCGCCCAGGACCGCAAGCAGCGCGCGGACGCCCTCCTGCAGGAGTTCGGCCTCTCCCACGTCGCCGAGTCCTGGGGCGAGACCCTCTCCGGCGGCGAGCGGCGGCGCGCCGAGATCGCCCGCAGCCTCATCCCCGCCCCCCGCTTCATCCTCTTCGACGAGCCCTTCGCCGGCGTGGACCCCATCAACGTGGGCGACCTCCAGCGGCAGATCCACCTCCTGCGCGAGCGGGGCCTGGGCATCCTCATCACCGACCACAATGTCCAGGACACCCTGGGCATCTGTGACCGGGCCTACATCATCGCACAGGGGCAGATCCTGGAAGAGGGGACCCCCGAGCAGATCGCCGGCTCGGCCCGCGCCAGGGCCGTCTACCTGGGAGACCGCTTCCGTCTCCAGGCCCCATGAAAACCCGCTCTCTCTGTGCGCCTCCAGATGCTCGCGGTGAAGTTGGCCCCGCTTTTGCGTCGACGTCTGAACATCTGCCAGGCAGGCAGGGGTTGGCACAACCTGTCGGATTTCCAGCGGATTTTTGACACTGCAAATCAGAAACCATGCGCTGGGGCACTGGACGTGGCCGGGGGGCCTTGTTAGGTTGGCACGGTCCTTGATTGGAACCTCCAATCAGGTGGCACGCAAGCCTTCTGGAGACGCCCCCACATGGCGATGGAACTCAAACAGAGCCTGAAGCTCGCCCAGCAGCTGGTGATGACGCCCCAGCTGCAGCAGGCCATCAAGCTCCTCCAGCTCTCGCGCATGGAGCTCCTGGACCAGGTCCGCGAGGAGATGGAGCAGAACCCCCTCCTGGAGCAGCCCGAGGAGGGCATGCCCGGCGAGGTGGCCGACAAGGAGCCCGGCGAGGCCTCGCTCGAAGCAGACAACACGGAAATCGCGCGAGACGTGGACCTGCCGTCGGCGACGCCGGAGACCGCCCAGGAGTTCAAGGCGGACGGCGAGGGCCCCCCGGAGATCGACTGGGAGTCCTACCTCAACAGCTACCAGTTCAACGAGCCCACCACCGCCTCCAACAAGGGCAATGTGGCCACGGACGACCTGCCGTCGTTCGAAGCCAACATGGTGAAGAAGGAGGACCTGGTCGACCACCTCCAGGAGCAGCTGGGCACGCTGCGGCTCAACGAGGCCGAGCGCCGCGTGGGCGTGCTCATCCTGGGGAACCTGGACGACGACGGCTACCTCAAGCTGCCGGAGGTGGAGGGCGACCCGCTCATCCGCCTGGCCAACGAGGCGGACGTGCCCATGCACGTGGCCGAGCGCACCCTCCGGCGCATCCAGAACCTGGAGCCCCGGGGCTGCGGCGCGCGCGACCTCCAGGAGTGCCTGCTCATCCAACTGCAGGCGATGAAGGACCCGAACGCGGCGCTGCTGGGCCTCATCATCAAGCGGCACATGAAGTACCTGGAGAGCAAGAACCTGCCGGCCATCGCCAAGGACCTCAAGGTCACGTTGGAAGAGGTGGTCGCGGCGGCGAAGCTGCTCCCGAAGCTGGACCCGCGGCCGGGCCGCAACTTCAGCGGGGATGACGCGCAGTACATCACCCCCGACGTCTTCGTCTACAAGCTGGGGGACGACTACACCGTGGTCCTCAACGACGACGGCCTGTCCAAGCTGCGCATCTCCGGCATGTACCGGAACGCGCTCAAGACGGGCGCGGTGAGCCCCGGTCAGACGAAGGAGTTCATCCAGGACAAGCTGCGAAGCGCGATGTGGCTCATCCGCTCCATCCACCAGCGGCAGCGGACCATCTACAAGGTCACCGAGAGCATCGTGAAGTTCCAGCGGGACTTCCTGGACAAGGGCATCGCGCACTTGAAGCCGCTCATCCTGCGCGACGTGGCGGAGGACATCGGCATGCACGAGTCCACCGTCAGCCGCGTCACCACGAGCAAGTACGTGCACACGCCGCAGGGCATCTTCGAGCTGAAGTACTTCTTCAACTCGTCCATCGCGCGCGTGTCCGGCGAGGACACGGCCAGCGAGGCCGTGAAGCATCACATCAAGCAGCTCGTGTCGCAGGAGGACCCGCGCAACCCGTACTCGGACCAGAAGATCGTCGAGCTCCTGCGCGCGCAGGGCACCGAGATCGCCCGCCGCACGGTGGCCAAGTACCGCGAGGTGCTGGGCATCCTCCCCAGCAGCAAGCGCAAGAAGTACTTCTGAGCCGTCCGCCGCCGCCGGCCCTGCACGCCAGGGCCGGTTTGGGGCATGAAGCGGTCCATGGACCCCGTGCTCCCCTCCGATGTCGGCGTTCCCCGCCGCGACCCCGCGCCGCTCGTCGTCCCGCCCGTCGTCCTGGAGGGGCGGGCGGCGCGGCTGGAGCCCCTGCGCCTGGACCACGTGCCCGCGCTCGCGGCGCTCTGCGAACCCGAAGTCTTCACCCACTTCTCCCGCGTGCTGCGCACGGAGGAGGACGTCGCGGACTACGTCTCCGCCGCGCTGCGGGCGGCCGCCGCGGGCACCGAGCGGCCCTTCGCCATCATCGAGCGGGCGAGCGGCGAGGTGGTGGGCACCACGCGCTACATGGAGATCTCCCGTGAGCACCGGACGCTCGAGATCGGCTCCACCTGGCTGGGCCGCCGGGCGTGGCGCACGCGGGTGAACACGGAGTGCAAGGCCCTGCTCCTCACGCACGCCTTCGAGGCGCTGGGCGTGATGCGCGTGCAGCTCAAGACGGACCGCCGCAACGCGCGCTCCCGGGCGGCCATCGAGCGCCTGGGCGCTTCCTTCGAGGGCATCCTGCGCCACCACATGCTGGTGCGCGGCGGCGTGGTGCGGGACAGCGCGTACTACGCGTTCATCGACACGGAGTGGCCCGGCGTGAAGGCGCGGCTCGAAGGACTGCTGGCGCGGGAGTGATAGGGTGCCGGGCGCCATGACCTCCCCCCTCCCGAGCCCGCGTCGAACCTTCACCCGCCTCACCGCCCTGGGGGCGCTCGTGGCGCTCACCGGCTGCGGCGGCGGTGAGACGCGGGTGATGACGCTGGCGGAGCTGTCGGACCGCTCGCTGACCTTCGCGCTGACGGACGTGGACGACGCGGAGACGCCGGACGCGCAGGGCGCGCACCGCTTCACCGTCAGCTACTCCGTGAAGGCGGACGGCCCGTGCTCGCGCTTCGCGGACGACGTGACGGCCACCCTCAACGGCCAGCCCATGACGCTGGTGCCGGGCAGCGCGTCGGACGTGGGCGGGCGCTCGGAGGCGTGTGAGAACAGCCGCGCCTACTTCAACTACGACCCGGCCGCCTGGGGCCGCGAGCCGGTGGAGGACATCGTCGTGCAGCTCCAGGACTCGAGCGGCACCGTGCGGCTGGTGGTCCGGAACGCCAAGGCCAAGCGCAAGTTCACGTTCCAGGGCGAGGGCGCTCCGGACAAGCTGCGCGTGGGGCAGTCCTATGACTTCCTCTGGGAGCCGTCCACGGAGGTGCCCGGTCCGGTGGAGGCGCTGCTCTTTCGCGAAGGGGGCCGCGCTCCCGGCGAGCTCGCCGTCGCGCAGGACGGCAACAAGGTCACCCTCCCCATCCCCGCGGGCACCCCGCAGGCGAACCACACCCTGACGCTGAGCGCGGACCTGGAGGGGGTCGTGGCCGAGTGCGCGGGCGTGGCGTCGTGCTCCGGCGCCATCTACCACGCGCAGGACTTCGTGCTGGCCGTGGTGCCCTGAGGCGCCCTGCGCCTGGGGGCCTCCAGGCGGGGGAGCCGGGCAGGCGGCCCGCGCGCGATTGCCGCTCCACGCCAGCGCCTCCACCGTGGGGGCAGAGCCTTCTCTTCCCACGGAGCGATGACATGGCCCGCGACCCCGACCCGCGCACCGCCGGTCCCCAGCCGCCCTTCCCGAAGCAGACGCAGCCCGCGCCCGGCCACGAAGGCCGCATGGAGCCGGAGCCCGACTACGGCGAGCAGTCGTACAAGGGCCTGGGCCGGCTGCAGGACCGCGTCGCGCTGGTGACGGGCGGCGACAGCGGCATTGGCCGCGCGGTGTGCCTCGCCTTCGCGCGCGAGGGCGCGGACGTGGCGTTCGCGTTCCTCAGCGAGGGCGACGACGCGGACCACACCCGACGCGTCATCGAGTCCTCCGGGCGTCAGGCGCTGCCGCTCGCGGGCGACCTGGCGCTGGAGGCCACCTGCAAGCGAATCGTCGAGGACACGGTGAAGCGCTTCGGGCGCATCGACGTGCTCGTCAACAACGCGGCCTACCAGGGCAAGGCGGTGGAGCGGTTCGAGGACCTGGACGCCGAGCGCGTGGAGCGCGCCTTCAAGGTCAACATCCTCGCGATGTTCCACCTGGTGAAGTACGCGCTGCCGCACATGAAGCCGGGCGCGACCCTCATCAACACCGCGTCCATCCAGGCGTATCAGCCCTCGCCGTCCATCCTCGACTACGCGTCCACGAAGGGCGCCATCGTGGCCTTCACCAAGGGCCTGTCGCAGGAGCTCATCGGCCGGGGCATCCGGGTGAACGCCGTGGCGCCGGGCCCCGTGTGGACGCCGCTGATTCCACAGTCCTACGACGGGGAGAAGGTGCGGGAGTTCGGCGGGAACTCGCCCACGGGGCGGCCCGCGCAGCCCGCGGAGCTGGCGCCCTCCTACGTGTTCCTCGCGTGTGACGAGTCGCGCTTCGTCAACGGGGACATCCTCGGCGTCACCGGAGGCATGTTGCTGGCCTGAGCGCCACGCACTCGGGGTGGGGGATTGCCGTCCGGAAAATGAGGCCCGGGTCGGAATCCCCACCGCCTGCCCGGCAGCGGACACAAGACGTGTCCTCTGGCGGTCGCTTGCGCGAGCGCGAGCCGTGAACGGGAAGTTCCAACCTGGGGGACCGGGTTGCTTTCGGCGTGGGCTCCGTTTCTGATCTGTGACGGAGCTTACCTCTCTCCCTAGGAGGCAGCCACGCATGCAGCTCAACATCACCTTCCGTCAGTTCGGAGCGTCGGATTCGCTGAAGGAGTACGCCCGTGAAAAGGTCGAGCGGGTGAACCGACTGCTGGACCGGGCTGGTGAGGCCCACGTGGTGCTGTCGTTGGAGCGGCACCTGCACCATGCGGACATCACCATCCACTCGGGCGCCTGGATCCTCCGGGGGCGTGAGAAGAGCGATGACATGTACGCGTCCATCGACCTGGCGATGGACAAGATCGAACGCCAGCTGCGCCGCTACCGGGACAAGCTCAAGTCGCACCACGGCCGTGAGAAGGTCCACCACCGCCAGGACCTAGTGAAGGTCCGCCACGACATCTTCGAGGTCCACGACGAGGAGTCCGCCGAGGCCGCGCCCGCCGAGGTCGCGCCCATCCCCTCCTCGCCCGCCGCCCAGGCGCCGGTGGCCGAGTCGGGCGTCGCCCGCCTGGTGCGCACCACGCACCTGGCCATCCAGTCGCTGTCCGTGGATGACGCGGTGATGCAGATGAACTTGATGAACAACGACTTCTACGTGTTCCAGAACCAGCAGTCCCAGGCGCTGTCCATCGTGTACCGCCGCAAGGAAGGGGGGTTCGGCCTCATCGAGCCGCACCTGCCCGCCGCGCCGGTGGCCGCCACCGGCACCTGAGCGGCCGGCTGGGAACCGGGTCCGGGGGCCTCCCCGGCCCGGGCCCGGGATGGGGCAACGCCCAGGCTGACGCGCAGTGAGCGAAGCGCCTGTGACCGCCCAGGCGACCCTTGCGCGAATCCAGAGTGAGGAGTAATTGCCGGCCGAGGAATCATTGCCGGCCCGGAGCGCCAGTGCGGGAGCGCCATTGAGAATCGCCGATTTCCTCAGCCCCCAGGCGGTCGTCGCGGACATGCAGTCCAAGACGAAACCGGAGGTGCTGCGCGAGCTGAGTGCCACGTTGGCGCGGGCGCACCCGACGCTGCGCGAGGACCGGCTGGTGGCGGTGCTCCAGGAACGCGAGAAGCTGGGCAGCACGGGCATTGGCGAGGGCGTGGCCATTCCGCACGGCAAGCTGGCGGGCATGGACAGCCTCCAGGCGGCCTTCGGCGTGTCGCGCGCGGGGGTGGACTTCGAGTCCATCGACGGCAAGCCCACGCACCTGTTCTTCGCGCTGGTGGCGCCGGAGAACAGCGCGGGGGTGCACCTGAAGGCGCTGGCGCGCATCTCGCGGCTGTTCAAGAACCCGCGCTTCCGGGCGGCCATCCTGGAGGCGCCCACGGCCGCGGACATCCACTCCCTCATCGTCCAGGAAGACGCGCGGCCCTGAGGGCCTGACCGGAGACGCCCCGCATGGACGTCGTCCTGCGTCCCATCAACGATCGCTTCTTCCACGAGCAGGTGCTGCCCTTCTTCACGCGCGCCATGGGGGATGCGTGCGGCGCGCTGGAGGCGCTCGCCAACCACCTGGGGGACGCGCAGGCGTTCACCCTCTGCCAGCGGCTGGCCTCGTCGGCGTTGCCGGGGGGCGTGGGGTCGGTGGACTCGGACGGGTGGATGGACCTGGTGGACCGGCTGGTGTTCCAGCCCTGGCGCGAGGCGCCCGGCGGCTGGGAGGTGGGCGGCGCTCCCGGCGGCTACGCGGACGAGTGGGACGAGGCGCTGAACCTGGCGCTGATGGTGGAGGACCCGGCCTATCCCTACTGGGACATGAAGGCGGCGCGCGTGGTGCGGGACAACTTCCGCCGGCGCCCCCCGGGTGAGCAGGGGCTGGCGTCGCTCCTGGCCGGGCAGTGGGACCCCTTCCCGGAGTTCCCGCCGGACCGCGTCTTCGTCACGCAGGGCCGGGGCGAGTACGCGGTCCGTGAGCGGTTCGCGTTCGCGGACTGGGCCTGGCGGCCGGCGAAGACGGTGCTGCACTGGCAGGTGAACCTGCCGCGCAAGCTGGAGCGGCTGCTGACGCGCGAGCTGGAGCGCCTCAAGCTGCCGACGTTGCCGGAGCGCGACGAGGTGCTGGGCTACTGGACGGGGAGGCTGCCCCAGCCGCCGCCCTTGTCCGTGCTGTTCTCCGGCCTGGGCCCGGGCGCGGCCACGTGGATCCGCGAGCTGGGCGCGCTCACGCTGCACCTGCGCACCGCCGCGCAGACGAAGCAGGGCCTGGCCGCGCTGGTGACGCGCGGGACCACCGTGCGGCTGTGAGCTGACGGCCCGGGGCCTGGGCGGCGCTTCCCGGGTTTCCTTGTCCTGCTGTTCCCGGCCATGCTCCGGGCCATGCGCCACTTCTTGTCTCCGGTGGGGGCCCTGCTCCTCGTCGCCGCCGCGCTGCTGACGGGCGGCTGCTCCTCCTCGAAGAAGGCGGAGGCTCCGCGCACGGACCCCACGTCCCTCCCTGGGGCGGACGCGGCCTACGCGGTGGGGGTGACGCAGTCGCTGACCTATGAGGACGCGGTCCGTCACCGCACGCTGAGGCCGGTGGTCTGGTACCCGGTGGCCCCCGGCACGCCGATGGATGACCGCGCGCCGTCGGACCTGTTCAAGCCCTTCTACGGCGCGAAGGACGCACCGCTGTCGGACGCACGAGAGCGCTGGCCGGTGGTGCTGCTGTCACACGGCAGTGGTGGCTCGGTGATGGACCTGTCGTGGTTCGGCTCGAACCTGGCGGCGCACGGCTTCGTCGTCGTGGGGGTGAACCACCCGGGCAACACCTACGGAGACACGAGCCCGGAGGGCTTCGCGCGCGCCTACGAGCGTCCGCGGGACTTCACGGTCATCCTGGACCACCTGTTGAGGGATCCGAAGTGGGGCCCGCGAGTGGACCCGGAGCGCATCGGCGCGTCGGGGCACTCCATGGGGGGATACACGGCGCTGGCGCTGGTGGGGTTGAACCTGAACCTGGAGTGGATCGAGAAGCGCTGCAAGACGCCGGGCACTCGCGAGGAGGTAGGGTGCGAGGCGCTGCGCGACGTGGACTACAGCCGCATCGACATGAAGCTCGCGCGAGCGTCGTACCTGGACCCGCGAGTGAAGGCCGCGTTCGCGATGGCGCCGGGCATGGCGGCTTCCTTTGAAGCGAGAGACACCGCCGACATCCAGAGGCCCGTGGAGCTGGTGCTCGCGAAGGGCGACGAGCTGATGCCGCATGAAGCCCACGGCATGCACCTGGCAGGGCTGCTGCCGCCCGCGACCACGACGACGGTGGTCCTGGACGACGCCGGCCACTTCACCTTCCTGCCCGAGTGCTACCCGAAAGGCTTCGACGTCATCGCGCTGCTGTGCCGTGACCCGGTGGCGGGAACGCGCCCGGCCTCGCACGCACGGACGAACGCGGAGGGCGTGGCGTTCTTCCGCCGCGCGCTGGACGTGCGCTGATCAGGCCGGAGGCGCGGCCTTCGGTGGGCTCTCCAGGAGGATGGTGACGGGCCCGTCGTTCACGAGCGCGACCTTCATGTCCGCGGCGAAGACGCCGGTGCCCACGGTGAGGCCGCGCTGGCGCAGCGCCTCGCAGGCTCGCTCGTAGAGGGCCCTGGCGCCGACCGGCTCCATCGCGTCGATGAAGCTGGGCCGGCGGCCCTTGCGCGCGTCGCCATAGAGCGTGAACTGGCTCACGACGATGAGGTGCTTGGACGTGTCCTCCAGCGACAGGTTCATCTTGCCGTCGGCGTCCTCGAAGATGCGCAGCGTGGCCAGCTTGTCCACCATCCACGTGAGGTCCGCGTCGGTGTCGCCCTTGCCCACGCCCAGGAGCACGAGCAGGCCCGGGCCCATCTCGCTCACGCGCTTCCCGTCCACCGTCACCGACGCTTCCAGCACCCGCTGCACCACGGCCTTCATGTCTTCGTCACCTCCGCCCCTGCTTCCTGCCAGGGACGCCTGGGGCCTTCAAGTCACCGCCCCTCGTGGCGCGGATCCATCGCGTCGCGCAGCGCATCGCCCAGCAGGTTGAAGCCCAGCACGGTGAGCGCCAGCGCGATGCCTGGAAAGAGGGCCACGTGCGGTGCCACCAGCAGGTACTGCGTCCCCTGGTCCACCAGCGCGCCCCACGACGGCGTGCCCGGCGGGACCCCCAGCCCCAGGAAGCTCAGGGACGCCTCCGCGACGATGGCGCCCGGCAGCGCGAACGTCGCCTGCACGAGCAGCGGCCCGGCCGCGTTGGGCAGCAGATGCCGCACGAGGATGCGGCCCGGGCCGCTGCCCAGGGCCCGCGCCGCCTGCACGTAGTCACGCTCGCGCAAGGTGAGCACCTGTCCGCGCGTCAGCCGCGCGTAGCCCGTCCACCCGGTGAACGAGAGCGCGAACACCACGTTGGCGAGGCTGGGGCCCAGCACCGCCGTGATGAACAGCGCCAGCAGGATGCCGGGGAACGCGAGCAGCACGTCCACCAACCGCATCAGCGCTTCGTCCACGAGCCCGCCCGCATGGCCCGCGATGCCGCCCAGCGTGATGCCCACCGCGGCGGAGAGCACCACCGCGAAGAAGGACACCTCCAGCGACACGCGCGCGCCGTACAGCACGTGCGTGAGCACGTCGATGCCGTTCTCCCCCGTGCCCAGCAGGTGGCCGGACGTGGGGGGCGACAGCTCGCGCGTGAGGTCGATGGCGTCCGGCGCATGGGGGCTGAGCCACGGCGCGAACAGCGCGGTGAACACCCAGACGCACGCCACGGCCCACCCGAACCGGGCGCCCCACGAGCGCAGCCGGAGGCGATGGGCCGCGCTCATGCGCGCCTCCGCACGCGGGGGTCCACCCACGCATAGGCGAGGTCGGTGAGCGTGTTGACCAGCACGTAGCAGAACGTGAAGAGGAGCACCGTGGCGCGCACGGTGTTGTAGTCGCGCTTCTCGATGGCGGTGAGCAGCAGCGTGCCCATGCCCGGCCACGCGAACACCTTCTCCGTCACGATGGCGCCGCCCAGCAGCGCGCCGAACTCCAGGCCCAGCACGGTCACCAGCGGCAGGAGCGCGTTGCGGAACGCGTGCTTCCACAGGACCGCGCGGGGCGACAGGCCCTTGGCCCGGGCCACCGTGACGTAGTCCTCGCGCAGGGCCTCCAGCATCGTCGCGCGCGTCATCCGCGCGAGGAACGCGGCCAGCGCGGTGCCCAGCGTGAACGCGGGCAGCACCAGGTGCCGCCACGACTCCGCGCCCGACACCGGCAGCCAGTCCAGCTTCAGCGCGAACAGGATGATCAGCACCGGCCCCAACCAGAAGCGGGGCAGGGCGACACCCGCCACGGACACGCCCATCGCCGCCGCGTCCACGGGCGTCCCCCGCCGCGCCGCCGCCATCACGCCCAGGGGCAGCGCCAGCACCAGGGACACCGCCATGGCCGCCACCGTGAGCAGCAGCGTGTAAGGCAGCGCCGCGCCCAGGGCCGGCAGCACCTTGCGCTGGAACGGAGGCAGCGACGTGCGCAGCTCGCCAGTGGCCAGGTCTCGGGCGAACGTCCAGAGCTGCGCGTACCACGGCAGGTCCAGCCCCACGGCCTGCCGCAGCGCCGCGCGGTCCACCTGCGTCGCCTGCTCGCCCAGCATCACGTCCACCGGGTCGCCGGGCACGAGGTGCAGGAACAGCGACACGAGCAGCAGCGCGCCCACCATCGCGATGCCCGCGGACACGAGCCTCCGGGTCACGGTGTGTCTCCGCGCCCGGGCGTCACTTCCCGCGCCTTCGCCAGGGGCAGCAGCAGGCCGTGCGCGCTGGGCTCGAAGTCCGCGAGCCGCGAGGACACCACCGCGATGCTGGCCTCATGCCACAGCGGGATGACGGGCAGCACCGCGTCCAGCTCCCGCTGCGCCTCCGCGTACAGCGTCCTCCGCTCCTCCCGCGTCGCCTGCGTCGCCGCGTCCAGCACCCGGTCCAGCGTTGGAGCCTTCAGCGCGCCCCGGTTGAACCCACCCCAGTGGTTCTCCGGCCCCGGGACGTTCGCGGAATGGAACGCGCCCCGCAGCAGGTCCGGCTCCATCACGGCGGCCCACTTCAACGTGAACAGCTCGAAGCGCCCCCGGCGCACGTCCTCGAAGAACGTGCCGAACTCCAGCGCCCGCACCTCCACCGCGATGCCGCCCTGCGCCAACTGCTCCTTGAGCACCAGCGCCACCGCGCGACGGAAGCGGTCCGTGCTCGTCTTGAAGGTGAAGGACAGCCGCGGCCGTCCTCCGGGCCCGTCCGGGTCCGGATACCCCGCCGCGTCCAGAAGCCGGGCCGCCGCCTCCGGCGCGTAGCCGCACCCAGCCGTGGGCGTGAAGGCCCAGTGCTCGCGAGGCAGCATGCTGGACGCGGGCTCCGCCAGGCCGTGCAGCTTGTGCTCCACCAGCGGGCGCACGTCGATGAGGTGGCACAGCGCCTGGCGCACGCGCGCGTCCGCGAGCGGCCCCTCGCGCAGGTTGAGCCCCAGGTACGTGAAGCCCGTGCCCGGCTTCGTCACCACGCGCAGGTGGGGCGCCTCGCGCAGCGCGGGCAGCACCGCCGGGGACACGCCGTTCACCACCAGGTCCGCGCGGCCCTTGAGCAGCTCCAGCACCCGCGTCGTCTCGTCCCGCACCACCCGGAACGTCAGCCGCGACACGGCGGGCCTCCCCGCGTACCAGCCCTCGAAGGGGACCAGCGTCAGGTGCTCCTCGTCCGGCCACGACTCGAACCGGAACGGGCCCGCGCCCACCGGGTGCGCGCCTTGCGCCTCGATGCCTCCGGGCCCCGCGCGCTCCTCGGGCAGGATGGCCGCGGACAGCTCCGCGAGCAGCGGCGCGTACGGCCGCTTCAGATGGAAGCGCACCGTGCGGGCATCCACCACCTCCACCCGCTCCAGCGGCTCGTAGCGCTCGCGCTTGGGGCTGCCCAGCTTCGGATCGCGCAGGGCGTCGAAGGTGGCCTTCACGTCCTCGGCGGTGAGGGCGCTCCCGTCGTGGAAGGTCAGGTCCGGGCGGAGGACGAACTCCACCACCGTCGCCGAGACCTCACGGAAGGACTCCGCCAGCTGGGGCACCGGACGGCTCGCGTCATCGAAGGTGATGAGCCCCGGGCTGACGAGCTGCGCCAGCCGCTGTCCATGGGCCGTGAGGGCGAAGCGGTCATCCAGACTGTCCGGCGGGGCCTCCAACAACACCGTGATGCCCGCGGGGGGCGCCGGGTCGCGGCACCCAGCGCCCAGCACCAGCGCCAGCGCGAGGACGAACACCCGGGTGGCACGGGAGGGCAGGGGAGGCATGGCGTCTGTCACGAGGTGGATGTCAGGCGGGACGTCCATGCTGCGCCAGCCGTCTTCCTGTTTCCAGGAAGCAGGCAGGCGGGCAGGGGCATGATGGACGTGGATCCACTCCCCACCCTTGCCGCCCCTTTCCTCCCTTCTTCATAATGGATTCGCGACTTCCCTGGAGCGTGCGTGCAGGTTTTTCGAACCAGACCCTTCTGGGCAGCGACCGCCATTGCCTTGTGGCTGCCTTCCGTCACCCTGGCCGCGTCGCCGTCCGCCGAGAAAAAGGCTGAGCGCGAGGCGCTGAAGAACGCGCTCGTGCAGGTGATGCAGCGCACCGCGCTCAAGAGCAGCCGCGTGGGCGTCCACATGCAGAGCCTGGACGACGGCACCGTGGTGTTCAGCCACAACGCGGACGAGCTGCTCAACCCCGCCTCCAACGTGAAGCTCGTCACGTCCTCCGCGGCGCTCGTCTCCCTGGGGCCGGAGTACCGCTACGAGACGGAGTTCCTCGTCGACCCGGAGCTGCCCGCGGACGGCAAGGTCAAGACGCTCTACGTGCGCGGCAAGGGCGACCCCACCGTCACCACCGAGCGCCTCTACAGCATGACCTCCGAGCTGCTCCACGCGGGCCTCAAGGAGGTGCAGGACATCGTCGTGGACGACTCCTGGTTCGACGCCGAGCGCACCCCGCCCGGCTACGACCAGGAGGACTCCGACCGCGCGTACATGGCGCCCACCGGCGCGGTGAGCCTCAACTGGAACGCGGTCGCCGTCTACGTGCGCTCCGCCCCCGGCGGCAAGGCCGCGGTCGACATGGAGCCCCCCAGCGACTACTTCGTCGTGGACAGCGCCGTCACCAGCGGCCCCGGCCGCGCGCGCCGCGTGTCCGTGAAGTCCGCGGCCTACGGCGACAAGCAGAAGATCACGGTCAAGGGCCAGGTCCCCGACGAGCGCGGCCCCGTGAGCGTCTGGAAGAAGATCGACAACCCGCCCATGTACTTCGGCGGGACGCTCAAGCAGCTGCTCGTGTCGCGCGGCGTGAAGGTGCGGGGCAAGGTGAAGCTGGGCCTGACGCCGTCCCGCGCGAAGGTCGTGCACGTGTCCCAGTCCGACACGTTCGACATCGTCCTCAAGCGCCTCAACAAGCTGTCCAGCAACTTCGTCGCGGAGACGCTCCTCAAGACGATGGGCGCGGAGCTGCGCGGCTCGCCGGGCTCGTTCGCCAAGGGCATCGACGTGGTGGAGGAGTTCCTGGCCCGCGACGTGGGCATCCCGCGCGGCACCTACGTGATGAAGAACGGCAGCGGCCTCAACGACGCCAACCGCTTCTCCACCGCGCAGGTGGACCGGCTGCTGCGCCACATGTACGAGCGCTTCCCGCTGGCCCCGGAGTACCTGTCCTCGCTGGGCATCGCCGGCAAGGACGGCACGCTCAAGTACCGCTTCGACGGCACGGACGCCGTGGGCCGGCTGCGCGCCAAGACGGGCACCCTGGAGGGCGTCTCCGCGCTCAGCGGCTACGTGCAGTCCGCGGGCGGGGAGAAGTTCTCCTTCTCCATCATGGTCAACGACTACGCGGGCCGCGCCGGCCCCGTCGTCGCGGGCATGGACGCCCTGGGCGCCGCCGTGGCCGCCACCGGCTCCACGCTGGGGCCGGGCAACGCGCTGGCCTCCCTCAATGAGGGCCAGAAGGCGCAGGGCGGCCTGCCGGACATCGCCAACCGCGTGAAGACCTACCTGGAGCTGGGCAAGCAGCGCGATCAACGCAACATCGGGTTCCTGCGCACCGCGTGGCGCAGCGAGCGCGACCCCGCCGTGCGCGCCGTGCTGGCGGAGAGCCTCTACCAGTCCAACCCGCACGACTACCTGGGCACCCGCACGCTGCTGGACAGCTACTCCGCCACGGACGACGTCTACGGCCGCCTGCGCCAGGTGGCCCGCGCCCTGTCCGTGGGCGTGCCCGGCGTGAGCAGCATGGTGGAGCTGGCCTCCGGCGGAAACACGGAGGCCCTGGCCCGCGTGCTGGAGCTGTGCCGCGCGGCCGGCGTCGCCCAGGACCTCCAGGCCCAGGAGGAGCTGGCGGACGGCCTGGGCGAAGTGGCCCGCACGGCCCCGGACGAGCTGGTCGCCGCCCTGCGCGCCGCCAGCCCCGCCGAGCGCGACGCCACCGTGCCGCTCCTCGCCCAGGGCCTGGTGAAGGCCGGGGACACCACCCACCCGTTCTGGAAGTCCCTGCGCAAGCTCGGCTCCGGGGGAATGGACCCGCAGCTCGTCGCCTTCGCCAAGGGGCTGGACTCCACGCTCACCACCCAGATGGCCGAGGCCCGGGCCTCCCCGCGCGCCCAGCCCGTCCAGGTGGTGGCCCCCGCCTCCGCCACGCCCAACGTGGTCCCTGCCTCCGGCGTCCTCCGCCCGGGTGGGTAGGCCCCCTGGGGCAGCTCCGCCCGCCCGGACCGCGGGCGTCCGGGCGGGCCCGCCGTGCTGCCGGCTCCCCTCACACCCAACACCCCGGAATCCTTGAGGTTTCCCGCCCGGGGAGCAGGCGGGCGTCCGCCCAGACCGTCCCCGGCCGGTTTCTAGCGGGGGGAATGTCAGTGGTGGATGCTATGGGCTGAAGGACCTGTCGGGGCGTGTGGCCCCGGAGGTTGTGCCTGGCCCTCGGTGGGCCGGGTATCGGGAGGAAACATGGCTGGAGGCGTGAACAAGGTCATTCTCATCGGCAACCTCGGGGCGGACCCCGAAGTGCGCTTCACCCCGGGCGGTCAGGCCGTGGCGAACTTCCGCATCGCGACGAGCGAGAGCTGGAACGACAAGAACGGCCAGAAGCAGGAGCGCACCGAGTGGCACCGCATCGTCGTCTGGGGAAAGCTCGCGGAGCTGTGCGGCGAGTACCTCAAGAAGGGGCGGCAGTGCTTCGTCGAAGGCCGTCTGCAGACGCGCGAGTGGATGGATAAGGAGAACAGGAAGAACTACACCACCGAGGTCGTCGCCACCTCCGTCACCTTCCTCGGCGGCCGTGACGCCGGTGAGGGCTACAGCGGCGGCAACGGCGGCGGGCGCCGGCAGCAGGGCCGCGACGACTACGGCCAGCCGCCCCCCATGGACGACGGCGGCGGCATGGGCGGCAACCCCGGCGGCGGGGAAGACGACATCCCGTTCTAACGCCGTGGGGGTTCCCCCTGAAAAGCGAACCGGCCGCTCCTGGCTATCAGGGGCGGCCGGTCGTGTCTCCAGGGGCCGGCCTTCTCAAGGGCCCGGCCTCACTGCGCTCTTCGTCAGCCGACGTCCATGCCCGTCGGGCCGTACGCCGCGCCCGCCGTGTAGAGGGCGTAGATGGTGCCCCAGGCCATGGCCAGGAGGATGAGGAAGATGAGGATGGAGAAGGGCTCGAAGCGGCGCATGGAGCGGTCGCTCGCGAAGATGCCCCAGCCCATGGCGAAGGTCTGGAGGCCGTTGGCCAGGTGGTACGCGGTGCCCAGCGTGCCCAGCAGGTAGACCATCAGCGTGGGGCCGTGGAAGTGCATCTCCCGCGCGATGTCCACGAAGGGCTCCGCATGGCCCTCCACCAGGCGCGGGTGCAGGAAGGCCAGCCAGATGTGGGCGCCCAGGAACGCGAGCACGCCCAGGCCCGCCACGCGCTGCACGAGGTACTTGAGGTTGCCGTAGTTGTTGTACGCGAGGTTGTTCGGCTTGAAGCTGAAGATGCGCACCATGCCCCACGCGGCGTGGATGAGCAGCGGCAGCATGACGATGATGAACGTGAACGCCTGGGCGAACGGGTTCGCGTACTCCGTCACCGACTTTTCCCAGGCCGTCGCGCCGTAGAAGGCGGACAGGTTGTCCCACAGATGGTTGATGACCCAGATGCTCAGGGGCACCACGGCGAGGAACGACCCCAGCCGCGACTTCAGCAGGGGCGTCCGGTCGGTGATGGCTTCGGCGGTGGCTTGGGTGCTCATCGAGTCTCCAGCGGGGCGCGCGGATGGGTGGGGTGAAGACCCCCGCGAGCCCAAGTCAGGGCCTGGGTGCTACGGCCAACGGGCGGTTTATAGCCGTTCCACCCCGCCGGCTGGATTTCTTCCGCATCCGCCGCCGCCGCCCGCGCCAGCCGGGGAACACCGACTCATAAGCCCGGCCGATGCCAGCCCCCCGCCCTGACTGCTGGCCGCCAGGCGGGCGTCCCGTCCCCGTCCCTCTTCCATTGGCGGGCGCGGACGGGTGGGGCACGCTAACCAGCCCTATGCCCGATGAGCTTGTCAGTGGATTGTTGAAGGCGTCGGACCTGCGCCTGGTCCTGGCCACCACCGGGGACCTGTCCCGCCAGGCCCGCGCCACGCACCAGAGCATGCCGGCGGCCGCCGCCCTCCTGTCCCAGGGGCTCACCGCCGCCGCCCTCATGGGCTCGCTCCGCAAGGGCACGGACTCCCGGATCAACCTGCAACTGGAGTGCGACGGCCCCCTGCGCGGCCTCTTCGTGGACGGCGACGCGAACGGCGTCGTGCGCGGCTACGTGAAGAACACGCTGGTGGAGTACTCGGGCGCGGAGGGCCGCTACCACTGGCGCCCGGTGCTGGGGAACCGGGGCTTCCTGTCCGTGCTGCGCGACCAGGGCGGCGGCGAGTACTACCGCTCGTCCGTGGAGCTGGAGCACTTCGACCTGGTGGCGGACCTGGAGCGCTACTTCCACCAGTCGGATCAGGTGCCCTCGCACCTCCTGATGGCGCAGCTGCCCGGCCTGGTGGACGGCCAGGAGGATCCGCTGGCCACCGTGGTGGGCCTGCTGGTGCAGCCCCTGCCCGACGGGGACAAGGAGGCCTTCCGCGCGCTGGGCACCCGCCTGGGGGCGCAGTTCCAGGCGGCCGTGCAGGCGCACGCGCAGGACGGGGCGGTGACGCTCCTGCGCTCGCTGGTGCCGGAGGCGGACCTGGAGGTCATGTCGCGCTACCCGCTGCGCTTCACCTGCTCGTGCAGCCGCGACCGCGTGAAGCTCGCGCTCCTGGCCATGGGCCGCGAGGAGCTGCAGGACCTCCTGGAGAAGGAAGGCCAGGCGGAGGCCACCTGCCAGTTCTGCACGACGCGCTATGTCATCCCGGGCGCGGAGATTCAGCAGATGCTGGTGGAGGGCAGCGCCTGAGCCCGCCCCCGCGGACGGGGCCGCTGTCCTGAAGACAGACATCCTTATCGCACCGGAGGATGTTTCAGCGCCTCACATCCACCGGTGGAGCAGGCGCGGCGGTTGTGGCGGGGTCGCGATGCTCGGGATATGACAGGGCCGCCGCATCTCACCCGGAGCTTTCGTCGTGGCCATCAAGCGGGCAGCGCCGCCGAAGTCCCAGGACCCTCGCAACCCTTCCTCGAAGTCCGTGTCCTCCTCCACCCAGAAGGAGGGGGCGGAGAAGCTCGTCTCCATCCCCAATGACATGGTGCTGGCGCCGCAGGTGGAGGCCCCGCGCCAACCCACCGGCCGCGACCAGTCCCGGCACAGGTCCACGGGCGTGGTGGAGCTGTCGTGGGCGGAGTTCGACCGGCGGGTGCAGGCGCTGGCGCGCACCATCCGTCAGGCGTGGGAGCCGCAGGCGGTGGTGGGCGTGGCCCACGGCGGCGTGTTCGTGGGCGGGGCGCTTGCGGGCGCGCTCGGCTGCGAGTTCTTCCCCGTGCGCATCAGCCGCCGCAGCCGCGACAAGGCCGAGCGCTCCCTGGAGCGCGGCCAGCCCCAGGTGAGCGAGGAGATGCCCCGGGAGCTCAAGGGCCGCCGCGTGCTCATCGTGGACGACATCGCGTCCAGCGGGGACACGCTGGAGCTGGCCTCGGCGCTCGCGCGCAAGGTGGGCGCGACGGAGATCCGCACCGCGTGCCTGATTGCGCGGCCGGAGGGCTTCACGCCAGACCACGTGGGGCTGTCCACGGACTCGCTCTTCGTCTTCCCGTGGGACTACCAGCCGGTGATGGGCGACGCGCACCTCGACGACGACCCGGACAAGGCCGGGGCCTGAGTCCCGCGGCAAGGGCGCGGACGCGGCGATGATCATCGGGACGGCGGGGCACATCGACCACGGCAAGACGTCCCTCGTGAAGGCGCTGACGGGCACCGACACGGACCGGCTCCCGGAAGAGAAGCGCCGGGGCATCACCCTGGAGCTGGGCTTCGCCCACCTGCCGCTCCCGGGCGGACCGGTGGCGGGCGTGGTGGACGTGCCCGGCCACGAGCGCTTCGTGAAGGCCATGGCCGCGGGCGCGGGCGGCGTGGACCTGGCGGTGCTGGTGGTGGCGGCGGACGAGGGCGTCATGCCCCAGACGCGCGAGCACCTGGACATCTGCCGCCTGCTGGGCGTGAAGGCGGGCGTCGTCGCGCTCACCAAGGCGGACCTGCTGGAGGGCCTGGGCGACGACTGGCGCGCGCTGGTGGAGGCGGACCTGGCCGCGCTCACCACCGGCACCTTCCTGGAGGGCGCGCCCGTGGTGCCGGTGTCCTCGCGCACGGGCGCGGGCCTGGAGGCGCTGAAGGCGGCGCTCGCCCGCGCGGGCGCGGCGCTGCCCCAGCGCCCCGCGGAGGGGCCCGCGTTCCTCCCCGTGGACCGGGCCTTCACCATCAAGGGCTTCGGCACGGTGGTGACGGGCACGCTCCTGTCCGGCGTGCTGGCGGTGGACGACGCGGTGTCGCTGCTTCCCTCGGGGGCCGGCGCGCGGCCGGGCCCCTTCCGCGTCCGGGGCGTGCAGGTGCACGGTCAGCCGGTGGCGCGCGTGGAGGCGGGGCAGCGCGCGGCGGTGAACGTGGCGGACGCGCAGACGGAGGACGTGCGCCGGGGCATGGTGCTCACGCGCGCGGGCGAGCTGCCGGAGACGTCCATGCTGGACGTGGAGCTGACGCTGCTGCCCGCCGCGGAGGCCCCGCTGCCCGGGCGCCGCAAGCTGCTCCTGCACCTGGGCACCGCGCAGGTGGAGGCCACGGTGGCGCTGCTGGACCTGGACTCGCTCGCGCCGGGGGAGACGGCGCTCGCGCAGCTGCGGCTGGCGTCGCCGGTGGGGGCGCTCGTGGGCCAGCGCTTCATCCTGCGGGGGTCGCGCGCGCTGCCGGGGCGGGGCGCCACGCTGGCCGGAGGGCGCGTGCTGTCCATCGCGCCGCCGCGCCGGCGCCGGGGCGCGTCCGAGGTGGTGCGGCCGCTGCTGGAGGCGGACGCGGCCGGGCAGGTGGCGTGGCTGCTCCGGCAGGCGGGCTACGCGGGGCTCACGCAGACGGAGCTGTTCGGCCGCTCGGGCCTCCCGCCCAAGGTGCTCACGCGCACGCTGGAGCGCTCGGGCGCGAAGGGGCAGGTGCTGCTGGTGGACCGCGACCGGCGGCTCTACGTGGCGCAGGACGTGTTCGAGGGCCTGCGCCAGCGCTCGCTCGCGCTGCTCGCCGCGTTCCACGAGCGCGAGCCCATGCGCGAGGGCCTGTCGCGCGAGGAGCTCCGCCAGCGGCTCTCCGGCCAACTGGACGCGCGCCTGTTCCAGCGCGTGGTGCAGGCGCTGGTGGACCCGGGTAGCGTGGAGGCGGAGAAGGACCTCCTCCGCCTGCGGGGCCGGGGCCGCACGCTCACCCTGGGCGACGAGGCCGCGCGCACGCGCCTGTCCGCGGAGCTGGCCGCGGCGGGGCTCGCGCCGCCCACCGTCACGGAGCTGTCGCAGAAGCTGGGGCTCGCGCCCGCGAAGCTGCAGGAGCTGCTGAAGGTGCTGGTGGCGTCGGGCACGGGCGTGCGGGTGAGCGAGGAGCTGTGCTTCGACGCGGGCGCCCTGGAGGACCTGCGCGCCCGGCTGGTGACGTACCTGAAGGAACAGAGGGAGATCACCACCCAGGGCTTCAAGGAGCTGGTGGGTCAGAGCCGCAAGTTCACCATCCCCCTGTCGGAGTACTTCGACAGGGAGAAGGTGACGCTGCGGGTGGGGGACAAACGGGTGCTGCGTCGCGGATGAGCTCCAAGGCCTACAACGCGCAGGACCTGCGCGCCCTGGTGGAGCCCTTCACCCAGCCCATGCTGGTGCTGGAGTCGGAGGGGCGCGTCTGGGTGGCCAACGCCGCGTACGCGCGGCTGTTGGGCCTGCCCCTGGACCAGGTGGAGGGCCGCTCCTTCCTGGACTTCGTGCAGCCGGAGGAGCGCAGCAGGATCGGCGAGCGCTTCCGCCGGCTGACCACCGGCGCGCAGCTGGATGGACGCCCGCAGCTCTACAAGGTGCTCAGCGTCCACGGCACGCCGGGCGAGGTCTTCGTGCAGGCCAACCCCCTGCGGCTGGAGGAGGGCCGCTTCGCCCTGCTGCTCAGCTGCATGGTGATGCCGGACCACCCCGGTGAGCTGGTGGTGGCGGAGCGGCTGGTGGACACGTCCGCGGGGCTGGTGTCCGCGCGCTCGGAGGAGGGCGTGCGGCGCGTGGCGCTGGCGGGCCTGGAGGCCGCGGGCTTCCGCGCGCGCATCCTGCGCTGGGACGGCACGCGGCTGGTGGTGCGCGACGGCGTGGCCCTGCCGGCGGATTCGCACCTGGCGCTGGAGGCCCTGTCGGACGGGCGGCCGGTGTTCGGCGGCGCGGACCAGGCGCAGCCCACGCACGCGTACCTGCCGGTGGGCGGGCCCCAGTCCGAGGTGCTGTGGGTGGCCGGCCCGTGGGTGGCGCCCCGGCACGGCTCGGTGCTGACGCTGTTCGCGAAGGTGGTGGGCGCGGCGCTCGCGGACGCCCACCTCCAGGCGGACGGCGCGCGCAGCGCCTGGGAGGTGGAGGCGGTGGCGGAGATGGCGCGCTTCGTGGCGCAGCCCGTGCCCCCACCCCCGGAGATGTTCCTCGCGCGCGTGGCGGAGCTGCTCCATGCCCGCGCGGTGGCGCTGCACGTCGCCTCCGAGCCGGGCCAGGCCCCCGCGCTCGTCGCGCACGTGGGGTTGGAGGAGCGGAGCGACGCGGACGCCATCCTCGCGACCGGCGTGCTGCTGGCCGCCCCGCCCCTGGAGGGCGGAGGCGTGCTGTCGTCCGAATCGCAGGGGCGCGCGCTGGAGACGCTGTCCCAGGGCCGCTTCGGCAGCGGGACGGCGGCGCGGCTCACCCGCGGCGGTGAGTGCATGGGCGTGGTGCAGGCGCTGCGCGCGAGGGAGCGCCCCTTCGACGAACGGGACGCGCGGCTCCTGTCCACGCTCGCGGAGCTGCTGGTGACGCTCTTGGAGCAGCGCCGCCTCCGCGCGGAGTCCGCGCGCCAGCTCACGGAGACGCGCCTGCTGCTGGACCTGGCGCGCACCACGTCCGGCGTGCTGGAGACGGCGAGCATCCTGGACGTCGCGTCCGACTTCCTGGTGCACCTGCTGGACGTGTCCAACTGCTTCATCCTGCTCTACGACGAGCAGGCCAAGGTGCTGCGCGGCGCGGCGGCGTCCGCGGCCCACCGCGACCTGTTCCGCACGGTGGTGGTGCCGCTCGACAGCGACGACCTGGCCGCGCGCGTGGCCCAGGAGCGCAAGCCCCTCGCCGTGGAGGACCTGACGTCCGCGAGCAGCTCCGTGAGCGCGGTGCTCATCGACCGGCTGGGGGAGAAGGCCCTCCTGGGGCTGCCGCTCACCTCGCGCGAGGAGCTCATCGGCGTGGTGCTGGTGGACGACGTGCGCGGCCCGCGCCCCTTCGGCCCGGAGCTGATCGAGCTGGCGGAGGCGACGTGCGGCCAGCTGGCGCTGTCCATCGCCAACGCGCGCCTCTACGAGTCGCTGTGGGCCAGCTACGCGGAGCTGGCCGCCACCCGCGCGGAGATGGTGAAGCGCGAGCGCTTCGCCGCGCTGGGCGAGCTGTCCGCCATCGTCGCCCACGAGGTGCGCAACCCCCTGGGCGTCATCTTCAACGCGGTGGCCACGCTCCGGCGCATCATGAACCCCAGCGGCGACACGGCCATGCTGTTGGACATCGTCGCGGAGGAGAGCGACCGCCTCAACCGGATGGTCGCGGACCTGCTCGACTTCACCCGCCCGCGCAACCCGGTGCTCCAGCCGGAGGAGCTCCTGCGCGTGCTCCAGGACGCCTTCGAGGCCGCGAAGGCGCAGGCCTCCATGGAGCGTCCGGTGTACGTCTCCGTGGAGGTGGAGCCCGGCCTCGCCACGGTGCCCATGGACCGGCGGCAGATCCGCCAGGCCCTGTTCAACGTGGCCGTCAACGCCATCCAGTCCATGCCCCAGGGGGGCGAGGTCCGGGTGCGCGCGCGCCGGGACACCCACGGAGGACGCGAGCAGCTGCGCATCGACGTGATGGACCAGGGCCCGGGCATCCCCGGGGAGCTGCTCCACCGCGTCTTCGAACCCTTCTTCACCACCAAGGCCCAGGGCACCGGCCTGGGGCTGGCGGTGGTGAAGCGCATCCTGGAGGAGCACCGCGGTGAGATCGCCGTGGAGAGCGCTCCCGGACGCGGAACCACCTTCACCTTCTGGCTGCCGCTCACGCAGCCCCAGTCCCTCTCATGACCGACGCGACCACACCGGTTCCCCGAGGACGCATCCTCGTGGTGGACGACCAGCGCAACATGCGCGCCACCACCGCCCTGCTCCTGCGCGCGGAGGGCTACACCGTCTCCGAGGCCGCCACCGGCGAGGAGGCGCTCATCCTGCTCGCGAGGGAGCGCGTGGACCTGCTCCTCACGGACCTGAAGATGGAGCCCATGGACGGGCTCACGCTGCTCAAGCGCGCGGTGGAGGTGGCCCCGCGCCTCCAGGTCATCATGATGACGGCCTTCGGCTCCATCGAGAGCGCGGTGGAGGCCATGCGCATGGGGGCGTACGACTACGTCACCAAGCCCTTCAAGGAAGGCGAGCTGCGCTACCGCGTGGAGCGCGCCCTGGAGCGCGCCAAGCTCCAGGCGGCGGTGGACAACTTCGCCACGGAGTTCAACCAGCGCCACGGCCTGTCCGCGCTGGTGGGCCGCAGCCAGGCCATGCGCGAGCTCACCACGCGCCTGTTGCGCGTGGCCCAGAGCGACGCCACCGTCCTCATCCAGGGGGAGAGCGGCACGGGCAAGGAGCTGGTGGCCCGCGCCCTCCACGCGCACAGCCGCCGCAGCGGCCAGCCCTTCGTGCCCGTCAACTGCGCGGCCATCAGCGAGACGCTGCTGGAGACCGAGCTCTTCGGCCACGCCAAGGGCGCCTTCACCGGCGCGGTGAAGGCGCGCCGCGGCCTCTTCGAGGAGGCGGACAACGGCACGCTCTTCATCGACGAGGTGACGGAGACGAGCCCCACCTTCCAGTCCAAGCTCCTGCGCACGCTCCAGGACGGCGAGGTGCGCCGCGTGGGCGAGTCCACCGCGCTGCGCGTGGACGTGCGCATCGCCGCGGCCACCAACCGCGACATCGAGCTGGAGGTGAAGGAGAAGCGCTTCCGCCAGGACCTCTACTACCGCCTCAACGTGGTGCTGCTGCGCGTGCCCCCGCTGCGCGAGCGCCTGGAGGACGTGCCCGCGCTGGCGCAGCACTTCCTGGACCGGGCCAACGCCCGCAGCCCCCGGCCCCGGCGCCTGTCCGAGTCCGCCGTGGAGCACCTGATGACGTACAGCTTCCCCGGCAACGTGCGCGAGCTGGAGAACCTGGTGGAGCAGGCCGCCGCGCTGGCGGAAGGGGACGAGCTGCTGCCCGAGGACTTCCCGCTGCGCCCCCAGGGCCGCGTGCTCCCCACGTCCGAGCCCCCGGGCCTGCCCTCCACGGACGTCGCGCGGCCTGGGGGCGCGGAGGCCGCGGGCCCCACGCTGGCGGAGGTGGTGGAGGACGCGGAGCGCCGCGCCATCGTCCAGGCCCTGGAGCGCCACGGCGTGGACCTGGCCCGCGTGGCGGACGAGCTGGGCGTGTCCTCCACCACGCTGTGGCGCAAGATGAAGCGCCTGAACCTCCGGCCCCCCGCGGGCGCTCGCGAATAGCCTGCCAGCGAACTGGACCCCGCCTTCCAGTACGAGTTCAGCTCCGAAATCACCCCGTGCAGAGATGAAAGGAGCCAACCTCATGAATTCATTGGGTGTTTTCATCCCTGCAACGCGATTTCAGGGATGCAATGGGGAGGGCGGGGGTGGGAGTGTTGGACGGTTGTCCAAGTCCTTGAGAATACTGGAGTTCCGATCCAGACAGGCGCTGGCATGGCACCTGCTAAAGGCTAGCCCGGGACGCATCGAAGCGAGGCTGAAAGTGGTTCCCCCCCACCCTTTCAGCACTTCCGGTGTGTCACCTTGAGAAGACCCGCGGCCCGACACCTTCACAGGTGCCGGGCCGCCTTCTTTTCCGCTCCCCGCAGCGTCGCCGCCGCCCGCATGACGCGGCGCGGATCCATTTCACTTCTGCAATGCAGCCACGGCCATGACGCCGTGAGCCACGCCCCGCAACGACAACGCCCGCCAGGGCCAGGGGCCGAGGCGGGCGTCGGGTGCCGCGAACTGCCGGCGAAGGCCTACTGGCCGAACAGCGTGCCGGCCTGGGCCAGCCAGTCGGTGACGTGGCCGGGGAGGATGCCCAGCAGCACCACCGCGACGGTGGCGATGACCAGCGCGGCCTCCGTGCCCCAGTTGCGCTCCAGCGGCTGGGCGCCCTCGGGGACGGGGTGCATGAACATGTAGACCACGACGCGCAGGTAGTAATACGCGCCCGCCGCGCTGCTGAGCACCGCCACCACGGTGAGGCCCACCAGGCCCACGTCGATGGCGGCCTGGAAGATGAGCAGCTTGCTCATGAAGCCCACGGTGGGGGGGATGCCGCCCAGGGACAGCATGAAGGCCGCCATGGCGAACGCCCAGCCCGGCCGGCGCTGCGCGAGGCCCGCGAAGCGCTCCAGGTCCCACGCGGTGCCCTTCTCCTCGTCCTCGCGGCGCTCCAGCGCGGAGACCATGGCGAAGGCGCCCGCCGCGCTGAAGGTGTACGCCAGCAGGTAGTACAGGATGCCGCGCAGCGCGTCCGAGCGCGCCACGTCCAGCGGCGTGCCACCGGACAGCGAGGACGCGGACAGCAGGCGGAAGTGCTCGCCCGGGGCCGCGACGAACAGCGCCGCCACGCCCAGCAGCAGGTAGCCCGCGTGCGCGATGGAGGAGTACGCCAGCATGCGCTTCACGTTGCGCTGCGGGATGGCCATCAGGTTGCCGGCGATCATCGTCAGCAGCGCCAGCGTGGCGAAGAGCATCAGCGGCAGCTTGGGGTCCATGCCCTTGCCCACCGTGACGAACACGCGCACCAGCGACGCGAACGCCGCCGCCTTCACGCCCGCGCTCATCAGGGCCGTCACCGGCGTGGGGGCGCCCTCGTACACGTCCGGCGTCCACATGTGGAACGGCACGGCCGCCACCTTGAACGCGAAGCCCGCGGCGATGAGCACCGCGCCCACGTAGACGAGCGCCGGCGTGGTGGACAGCGCGCCCTGCAGCGGCGCCGCGATGTCGTTGAGCTTCGTGGTGCCCGTGGCGCCGTACAGGAGCGCCGTGCCGTAGAGCAGGATGGCGGAGGAGAAGGCGCCCAGGATGAAGTACTTGAAGCCCGCCTCGCTGGGGCGCGTGCCGCGGCGCAGGTACGCCGTCAGCGCGTACGTCGCGATGGAGAGCACCTCGATGTTGACGAAGATGGTGATGAACTCCGCCGACATCGCCAGCAGGCTCATGCCCGCGGAGGCGAAGAGCATCAGCGCGTAGAACTCACCGCGCTCCGCCCCGCGCTTGCGCAGGAAGCCCACCGCGCTCAGCGCCGCCAGCCCCAGGCCCACGCTCACCACCAGGGTGAGGAAGCTGGAGAAGGGGTCCAGCACGCCAAAGCCGAGGAACACCTCGTGGGGCGGCTCGAACATCAAGCCCACGGCCACGGCGCCGCTGGCCACCGCCGCCACGACGGTGAGCACCGCCTGGTAGCCGCGGGACGCCGTCGCGGAGAGGAACACCTCCGACAGCAGCAGGACGGAGGCCGCCACCACCATGATGATGGCGGGCAGCAGGGGAAGGAAATCCGCCAGGGTGAGATTTGGCAGGTTCATGGAGTCTTTCGAGGCCTACTCGCGAGCGGCGAGCGGCGCGGGAACGGAGGGGCGGGCCGCGGCGGCGGTGTCGGGCAGCGACATCACCTCCACGCGCAGCTGGGCGTCCTTCGCCTGGGTGGCGCCCGGAGCGCCCACGCTGGCGCGCGCCACGTAGCGGTCCGTGGACGGAGCGATGCGGTCCAGGAAGGGCTGCGGCATCAGGCCCATCACCGCCACCAGCACGATGAAGGGGGCCGTGGTGAGCATCTCGCGCACGTTCATGTCGCGCAGGTGCTGGTTCTCCCGGTGCGTGATGCTGCCGAAGAACACCTTCTGCACCATCCACAGCATGTACGCCGCGCCCAGGATGACGCCCAGCGTGGCGAACGCGCCGAAGCCCAGCGGCAGGCTGCTCTTGAACGTGCCCATCAGCACCAGGAACTCGCCGATGAAGCCGTTGGTGCCCGGCACCGCCACCGACGAGAAGGTGATGATGACGAACGCCGCGGTGAACACCGGCATCACCTTGGCGATGCCGCCGTAGTCCGACATCAGGCGCGTGTGGCGGCGCTCGTAGAGGAAGCCGAACAGGAGGAACAGCGCGCCCGTGGACACGCCGTGGTTGAGCATCTGGTATGCGCTGCCCGTGGCGCCCTCACCGGTGACGGCGAGCAGGCCCAGCATGCAGTAGCCCAGGTGGCTGACGGACGAGTACGCGATGAGCTTCTTGATGTCCCGCTGCGCCAGGCACATCAGCGCGCCGTACACGATGCCAATCACCGCCAGCACCGCGAGGAACGGACGGGCCGCGTGCGCCGCCACCGGGAAGAGCGGGATCGCGAAGCGCCAGAAGCCGTAGGTGCCCATCTTCAGCATCACGCCGGCCAGGATCATGGAGCCCGCCACCGGCGCCTGCACGTGCGCGTCCGGCAGCCAGGTGTGCACCGGCCACATGGGGACCTTGATGGCGAACGCCAGCGCGAACGCGGCGAACATCCACGGCCCATACGTGTGCAGCGTGGCGGCCAGGCCCGTGAGGCCCGCGCACGCGCCCTCCGGCCCACTGCTGCACGCGGCGAGCTGCTGATTGGCGGCGAGCAGGTTGTTGTAGAGCGTGCCGTAGTCGAACGAGCGCACGCCCGGGCCGCCGCTGATGAAGTACACGGCCACGATGGCCACCAGCATCAGCAGCGAGCCCACCAGCGTGTAGAGGAAGAACTTCACCGCCGCCATGCGGCGGTCCTCGGCGCCCCACACCCCCACCATCAGGTACATGGGGATGAGCATGGCCTCGAAGAAGATGTAGAAGAGCAGGACGTCCATCGACGCCAGCGCGCCCAGCATCGTCGTCTGGAGCACCAGCAGCGCCAGGTGGAACTCCTTGATGCGGTGCTGGATGTACGTGGTGGAGGCGAGCACCACCAGCGGGCCCAGGAACACCGTCAGCAGCAGCAGGCTCACCGCCAGGCCGTCCACGCCCAGGTGGTAGCTCATCCCGAACTGCTGGAACCACGGGACGCGGTACTCCATCTGGAACTCCGCGCCGGACGGGTCGAAGCGGAAGTACGCCCAGACGCCGAACGCCAGGTCCAACAGCATGCCCACGAAGGTGATGGCGCGGACCTGGCCGTGCTCGCTGGCGGGCAGCATCAGCACCAGCGCCGCGAACACGAGCGGCAGGTAGATGACGACGTTCAACAGGTGGGTGTCGAAGAAGCTCATGAAAGCACCTGCACGAGGGCGTAGACCGCGCCGCCCAGGATGGCGAGCGCCATGATGGCGGCGTAGGTCTGCGCGTCACCCGTCTGGAGCCGGCGCAGCCCGAGGCCCACCTTCTCCGTGACGTACGCGGTGCCGCGCACCAGCACCGTGTCGATGACGAGCGCGTCCACCACGCGGAAGAGGATGAAGGCCACGAACTTCACCGGCCGGATGAGGATGAACTCGTAGAGCTCGTCCACGTAGAACTTGTTCTGCGCCGTGCGGCGCACCGCGCGCGCGAACGCCGGCACGGGCTGGCCCACCCGCGAGGGGAAGAACTTCAGGTAGGCGAACGCCGCCGCCGCGCCGCCCGCGAGCGCCCACATCCACGCGAAGACGTAGTCCCCGATGGTCGGCGAGCTGGTGTCCAGGCGCACCGTCTCCGCCACGCGGGCCACCGTCTCCGCCGGGCGCAGCACCGGGGACAGGAAGTTCTCGAACACCGGCTGCGACCCGCCGCCCGTGCGGGGCATCAGGGGCAGGGCGTAGACGAAGGTCACGAAGGCCAGGAACGCCAGGATGACCAGCGGCAGCGTCATGTGCCACGAGCTCTCGTGCGCGTGCGCCAGCTTCGCCTCCGGGGACCGCTTGCCCGTGAAGGTCAGCAGGTAGACGCGCGACATGTAGAACGCCGTGGACGCGGTGATGAGCAGGCCCATCACGTAGACGAAGGTGGAGACCCACTCCAGGCCGTGCAGGTGGTTGTGGTGCACGCCGTGGAAGATGGCGTCCTTGGAGAAGAAGCCGGACATGATGGGGAAGATGCCCGTGATGGCCAGCGTGGAGACGAGGAACGTGGCGTGCGTCCACTTCATCTCCTTCCACAGGCCGCCCAGCTTCTTGATGTCCGTCTCGTCCCCGTTGCCGTGCATCACGCTGCCGGCGCCCAGGAAGAGGCAGGCCTTGAAGAACGCGTGCGTCATCAGGTGCATCTCGGCGGCCCAGAAGACGCCCATGCCCACGCCCATGAACATGATGCCCAGCTGGGACACCGTGGAGTAGGCGAGCACCTTCTTGATGTCGTCCTGCGCGAACGCGATGAGCGCCGCCAGCAGCGACGTGAGCGCGCCCACGATGGCGATGGTCGCCATGGCGGTGGGGGAGAGCACCAGCAGCGAGCTCATGCGGCAGAACAGGTACACGCCCGCGGTCACCATCGTGGCGGCGTGGATGAGCGCGGACACCGGCGTCGGGCCGGCCATGGCGTCCGGCAGCCAGACGTAGAGCGGCAGCTGCGCGCTCTTGCCCGCGGCGCCCAGGAGGAACAGCAGCAGCGCGGTGGTCATCACGCCGCCGAAGGTGTAGCCGGCCAGGGGCCCGGACTCGATGGGCGTTGCCAGGGACACCGCGCCGCCCGTGCCTTCCGGCAGGGCCAGGGCCATCTTCTCCAGGCCCTTGAAGGTGACGGGGCCCTTCTGGGAGAGGCCCTGCTCGTAGCGCTGCCGGCTGCTGCCCGCGGCGTTGTAGTCCCGCGCGTCCGCCTGGCGGTTGAAGGCGCCCACCGTGAGGATGAGCAGGAACGTGGCGATGAGGAACGCGAAGTCACCGATGCGGTTGGTGACGAACGCCTTGCGGCCCGCCCACGCCTTCGCGCTGTCCGTGTACCAGAAGCCGATGAGCAGGTAGCTGGCCATGCCGACGCCCTCCCAGCCCACGAAGAGCAGGACCAGGTTGTCGGCCATCACCAGCGTGAGCATCGCGGCGACGAAGAGGTTCAGGTACGCGAAGAAGCGCCAGTACCCGTCGTCGTGCTCCATGTAGCTGGTGGAGTACAGGTGGATGAGGAAGCCGACGCCGGTGATGATGAGCAGCAGGATGCCGGACAGGTGGTCCACCAGCAGGCCGAAGTTCACCCGGAAGGCACCGGCCGCGAACCACGTCCCGTAGTCGTGCGAGATGGCGTAGCGGACCACGTCCCGCTCGATGCCGAACGGGTTGGGGAAGTTCACCACGCGCCCGCCGGCCGCGTCGCTGGTGGCCCAGAAGGCCAGCACGCTCAGCACGAAGGCGCCGGCGATGGCGGAGCACGCAACCAGGTGCACGTTGGCCCGGCCCAGCCACTTGCCGAACACGCCGCACACGAACGCGCCCAGCAGCGGCAGCAGGATGATCAACCCCAGCGAGGGGCTGAACACCTCGGGGGGGATGGGGGCGGTTCTGAAGAACTCGACGAGGGATCCGTCCATGGGTGCGCTCAGGGGTGACGGGGCGTTAGTGCTTCATCGTCCGGATGTCGTCGACGTTCACGGAGCCGCGACTGCGGAAGACCGCGATGACGATGGCCAGACCGATGGCCGCTTCCGCGGCCGCCACGGCGATGACGAAGAAGGCGGACACGTGCCCGGTGGCCTCGCCGTGCATGCGCGCGAAGGCCAGGAACGTGAGGTTGACCGCGTTGAGCATCAGCTCCACGCACATGAAGACGACCAGCGCGTTGGTGCGCACCAGCACGCCGAACATGCCCATGCAGAAGAGGGCCGCGGCCAGCAGGAGGTAGTAGGTGATGGGGACCATTGGGTTGTCCGGAAGGTCGCGAGGGTCAGATGCGGGACTTGGCCACCACCACCGCGCCCACCATGGCCACCAGCAGGAGCAGGCTGACCGCCTCGAAGGGCAGCAGCCAGGCGGTGAAGATGGTCTCGCCGATGGCCGCCATGGTGCCGAACGTCGCCTGCTGCTGGGCTCCCATGGGCGCGGGCAGCGCGTCCAGCCGGCCCAGCGTCACGCCCAGCACGGCCAGCAGGCCCAGCGCGGAGGCGCCGCCCAGGAACCGGGTCGCCGAGGGCTTTCCGCGGTGGGGGGCGTCACCCAGGTTGAGCAGCATGATGACGAAGAGGAAGAGCACCATGATGGCGCCCGCGTAGACGAGCACCTGCACCGCGGCCACCGTGTGCGCCCAGAGCAGCACGTAGATGCCGGCCAGGAAGAAGAACGTCGACACCAGGGCCATGGCGGAGTTGATGGGGCTCCGCGCGCTGATGACCAGCCCCGCCGACAGCAGCGTCATGACGGCGAAAACGCCGAAGAGGACCAATTCGATGTTCAAGACCAGTCTCCGAAGGAACCCCAGGGGTGGTCACCGTAAGGGCAGCGGTGCTCGCGCACGTGAGCCTCGAACTCGTCCCGGAACCGCATGAGGAAGGAGTGCGTGGGCAGCGCCGCCGCGTCACCCAGCGCGCAGATGGTGTTGCCCAGGCCGATGGGCGGGTAGGGCGCGATGGAGGAGGCGACGTTCGACAGCATGTCGATGTCGCTCATCTCCGCGCGGCCTTCCTCGATCTTGCGCAGGAGGCGCGTCTGCCAGGGCGTGCCCTCGCGGCACGGGGTGCACTGGCCGCAGGACTCTTCCGCGTAGAAGCGGGCCACGCGCCAGAGGCTGCGCACCATGCAGGTGGCGTCGTCCATCACGATGACGCCGCCGGAGCCGGCCATCGTCTGCTTCATCTTCAGCGCCTCGAACTCCAGCGCCACGTCCAACTCGTCCGCGCCCAGCACCGGCGCCGAGGAGCCGCCCGGGATGACCGCCTTGACCTTGCGGCCCTTGGGCATGCCCTGGCCGTACTGGTCGTCGTGGATCAGCTCCAGGATGGTGGTGTGCATCCCCACCTCGTAGACGCCGGGGCGGTTCACGGAGCCGGACAGGCACACCAGGTGCGTGCCGCCGGACTTGTCCGTGCCCAGCTTCGCGTACCACTCCGCGCCCTTGGCGAGGATGGGCGGCACGCTGGCGAGCGTCTCCACGTTGTTCACCACCGTGGGGCTGCCGAACAGGCCCACCACCGCGGGGAAGGGAGGCTTCAGGCGGGGCCAGCCCTTCTTGCCCTCCAGGGACTCCAGGAGCGCCGTCTCCTCACCGCAGATGTACGCGCCCGCGCCGCGGACGAGGTAGCAGTTGAGCTCGTAGCCGTCCTTGCCCATCAGCGACTTGCCGAAGATGCCGGCCTTGTAGGCCTCGTCGATGGCCGCCTGGGTGCGCTGCGCCTGGAACTTGAACTCGCCGCGCAGGTACACGTAGCAGGTGTGCACGCCCAGCGCGTACGACGCGATGGCGATGCCCTCCAGCATCATGTGCGGGTCGTTCTCCAGGATGTAGCGGTCCTTGAAGGTGCCCGGCTCGGACTCGTCGCCGTTGACGGCCAGGTACTTGGGCTTGGGGCTGTCCTTGGGGACGAAGCTCCACTTCATGCCCGTGGGGAAGCCCGCGCCGCCACGGCCGCGCAGGTTGGACTTCTTCACCTCGTCGATGATGGCGGCGGGCTCCATCGTGAGCGCGCGCCTGAGGCCGTCATAGCCGCCGCGCGAGCGGTAGCTGTCGAGGGTCCAGGACTGGGGCTTGCCCCAGGCCGCCGAGATGACGGGTTCGACCGCCTTTGCCGTAGAGGCCATGGATGAACGTCCTAGGAAAGCAAGGGAGAGGAGGGGCGACTCACGACAGCCGGGCCAGGATGGCGTCCAGCTTCGCCTGGGTCAGGCGCTCGTGGTGATCCTCATTGATCTGCAGGCAGGGCGCCGTCCCGCAGGACGCCAGGCACTCCGTCTCGCGCAGGGTGAACTTCTCGTTCGTCTCCCCGGCGGTCAGGCCCAGCTTCTGCTCCAGGTACGCGAGCATCTTCTCCGCGCCCCACAGCGAGCAGGAGAGGTTCGTGCAGACGTCGATGACGTACTTGCCCGGCTTCTTGAGGTGGTACATCACGTAGAAGCTGGCGACCTCGTAGGCGCGCTCCGGCGTGACTTCCAGGTTCTTCGCCACCAGCCGAAGGCCCTCGGGAGGCAACCACCCCTTGAGGTCCTGCAGCAGGCGCAGCGCGGGTAGCATGCCGGCGCTTTTGCGATCAGAGGGGTAGTGCGAGAGGATTTCCGCGATCCCCGCGTCGAACTTCTTCTGCTCTTCAGGAGTGAACAGGGGCTCCGCCATGGCGGGCCGGTACGTATTGCCGCAATGGCTTCGTTGTCAACATAAACCCTCGGCGGTAGACTGGGCCGCGCTCAGCAAATTACCGAGCGATTTCAACCCCTTGTTATGAGCTTGGACCCTGCGGACCAGCGGCAGCACCCTCGTGTCCCCACCATCCTGCGGGTGGACTACGCCCACGGTCGGCCGCTGCGGGACGTGACGGAAAACCTCTCCGCCGGAGGCCTCTTCGTCCAGACCGAGCAGCTCTTCGCGGTGGGGGATGAACTGCGGCTTGCTCTTTCTTTCCCGGGACTGCTGGATCCGGTAGAAGTCGCGGGGACGGTGGCGTGGGTGCGCATCGCCGCCCCGGATCAGCCGGGCGGCGTGGGCATTCGTGTGGAGCGCGAGCAGGACCGGCGGCGACTGGGTGAGATCTTGAGTGCGGCGGGACCCAACGACAGCGCGGTGACCCCCTCGGAGCAGGACGGGTACCGTGTGCTCATCGTCGAGGACAACCCCCACATCATCGAGATGTACAGCTACGTGCTGAAGAAGCTCGCGAGCAACGACCTGCACGGCAAGGTCCCGCTGGAGGTCCACTTCGCCCCGGACGGCCACCACGCCCTGCTGCGGCTGCGCGAGGATCGCTTCAGCCTGGTGATGCTGGACCTCTACATGCCGGTGATGGACGGCTTCGCCCTGGTGGAGCGCATCCGCGAGGAGGAGGAGCTCAAGGGCATCCCGGTCATCGCGATCTCCGCGGGCGGCAAGGAGGCCCAGGAGCGGGCGATGCAGCTGGGGGTGGACATCTACCTGCGCAAGCCCGTGCGGTTCGTGGAGGTGCTGGAGACGGTCAAGCAGCTCCTGCGCATCCGGTAGGGCGGCCGGGGCCCGGCGCTGCCCGCGCCTCCTATAAGATGCGCCAGACGTTGAAGCGCCGGGCGGGTGCCGCGTAGAGTCCCGCGCACCCATGACGAAGCCCGCCATCCATCGTGACACCGTCAGTGGCGAGGCGCTGCTCATCCTGCAGAATCTGCGGGAGAACGGCCGCCTGGGACGCTCGAACAAGCTGGCCGACGTGAAGGCCGCCCTCGAGCCGTCCGTCTCGCTGGAGTTCGACAGCTACTTCTTCTTCCTGCGCAAGTTCCACTACATCGCCATGGACCGCGAGGCCCAGCTCAAGCTCACCGAACAGGGGGAGCGGGTGGTGGAGGGGGACCTGCAGGACCGGTTCGCGTCCGAGGTCGACGACTTCTTCGCGGATCAGCTCCTGCCGGCGGAGGACGCCACGCACATCGGCCGCCCGCTGGACGAGGACGAGCCGATGAGCGTCCCGCCGCCGCCGCCGGAGCTGCTCCTGGACGAGACGGAGGTGGATCCATCCTCCGCGGCCGGGGCCGCTCCCCCGGTGGGGCCGCCGCCCGTGCCGCCGTCGCGCACGCAGCGCGTGGCGATGCCGGCGCTGGACCTGGGGCAGGCCGCGACGCAGATGCAGCCCGCCGCCCCGGCGCCCATCGCGCCGCCCCGCTCGGAAGGCCCGGCGGAGGGACGCCGGGAGACCTTCATCGGGCTGCCGCCGTCTCCCCAGCCCGCCGTGGTGACCGCGCCGGCTCCCAGCGCGTCCCAACCGCTCATCATCACCCCTCCGCTCGCCGCCGCGCCCGCTCCGATGCCCCCTCCCGCCACGACCCCCGCCCCCGCAGCCCCGGTTCCCCAGGCCGTCGCCGCGAAGGGCGCCAGCGACCTGGATCTGCGCTACCAGAAGTTCGACCCCATTGGCACGGGGCCGCTGGGCACGGTCTTCAAGGGCCGCTACAACGCGCTGGGGCTGGACATCTGCATCAAGGAGCTGAAGGACATCTTCGGCTACTTCTCCTTCCTGCAGCGCGGTGAGGTCCTCAAGCGCCTCAAGAAGGAGCTGTGCGCGCAGGCGCAGGTGCGCCACCCGGGCGTGGTGCAGATCCTCGACCAGAACGTGGACTCGGGGCGGCCCTACTTCGTGGTGGAGCTGATGCGCGGCAGCCTGAAGGAGCGGCTGGAGGCGGCCGGCGGCAAGGGCATTGACGTGCCGCACGCGCTGCGCACCTTCCTGCAGCTGGCCTACGGCCTGAAGGCCGCGCACGCGGCGGGGCTCACCCACCACAACATCAAGCCGGAGAACGTCCTCTTCGACGCCTACGGCAACGCGAAGCTCGCGGACTTCGGCATGAGCCGCGTGGTGGAGGTGGACGCCACCAAGGGCATGCCCCAGGTGTTCGTGGGCACGGGCGGCATGGTCTACATGGCGCCGGAGCTGATGAACAAGGGCGTCCAGGAGGCGGGCCCGTCTGCGGACGTGTACGCCCTGGGCATCCTGCTCTACGAGATGTTCACCGGTCAGATTCCGGGCCGCCGCTCGCCGCTGCCCTCCGAGGTGAACCCGGAGGCGCCGAGCGGGTTGGATCAGCTCTTCGACAAGGCCACGCAGGACCGGCGCGAGCAGCGCTACCCGGACGTGGACGCGATGCTGGCGGACTTCTACAAGGCCTTCCCGGAGCGCGAGTACCTGGACCGCGGCGCGCTCATCCTGTCGTCGGAGCCGCAGGAGTAGCCGTTGGCCGGGCGGGCGGGCTCCTCGCGAGGCTCGCCCGTGCCCGCATGGACCTGTCAGAGTGCGGTGCGTCATGCACACGCGCTCCTCTGACAGCGTCCTCCTCACCGTCACCGGCAGGGACGGCCCCGACACCACCGCCCGCCTCACCGGCCTGCTCGCGCAAGCGGGCGCGGAGCTGCTCGACGTGGAGCAGGTGGTGGTGCAGGGCCTGCTCACCCTGGCGCTGTGGGTGCGCCTGCCGGAGGGCGCGTCCCTCCAGGCGCTCCCCGAGCTGGCCCGCGAGCTGGGCGTCACGGTGGACGTGCGCGCGGTGCCTCCGCCCGCCGCGCCGCCGGGGCCGGCGCCGTTGCGCTACGTCGTCACCGCGGTGGGCAAGGCGCTGGGCGTGCAGGACGTGCACGCGCTGACGCGGCAGCTGGCGGAGGGCCACGCGCGCGTGGAGCGCATCACCCGGCTGAGCGAGACGCCGCTCGCCGCGGTGGAGCTGCACGTCACGCTGCCTCCGGCCGCCGACACGGCGGCGCTCAAGCGCGCGCTGCTGGCGCTGTCCATGGCGAGCCCCACGTTCGACGTGGCCCTCCAGCGCGAGAGCCTCTACCGGCGCGGCAAGCGGATGGTGGTGATGGACATGGACTCCACGCTCATCCGCATCGAGGTCATCGACGAGCTGGCGCGGGCGTACGGCGTCCACGCGCAGGTGGCCGCCATCACCGAGCGCGCGATGCACGGGGAGATGGACTACGACGAGTCCCTGCGCCAGCGCGTGGCGCTGCTCGCGGGGCTGGACGCGCGCGTGCTGCACGAGCTGGCCGCGAGCCTGCCGCTCACGGAGGGCGCGGAGACGCTCATCCGCGTGCTCAAGCGCCTGGGCTACCGCACCGCCGTCATCAGCGGCGGCTTCTCCGTGGCGGCGGAGGCGCTCCAGCAGCGGCTGGGCATCGACTTCGCGTACTCCAACGCGCTGGAGGTGCGGGACGGGAAGCTCACCGGCCGCACGGTGGGCACCATCGTCAACGCGCGCCGCAAGGCGGAGCTGCTGGAGACGCTGGCGAAGCAGGAGGGCGTCCTCCTGGAGCAGGTCATCGCCGTGGGCGACGGCGCCAACGACCTGCTGATGCTGGAGAAGGCGGGGCTGGGCATCGCCTTCCGCGCCAAGCCGAAGCTCCGTGAGGCCGCCGACACGTCCATCTCCGCCGGCGGGCTGGACACCATCCTCACGCTGCTGGGGCTCACCGCGCGCGAGCTGCGCGAGGTGGGCTGAAGACCGCCGGCAGGCCCTCAGAGGCGCATGCGCGCGGCCAGCTCGCGCTGCTGCACCTGGCCCTTCTCGAAGACGAGCTCCAAGAGGGCGCGCAGGATCTTGGAGCTCTTCTCCTGGTTCTGCTGCACCGTCTGCAGGCGGGCGAGGTCCTCCTCGGTCCACTCGGAGGTGGGCGCGCCGCCCGCGAGGATTTCATCCAGGATGTCCGAGGCGCTGGAGCTGGAGCTCGCGGCGGGCGCGGGGGCCGCGCGCGCGGCGGGTGGCGGGGCGGCGGGCGGCGCGGCGTTCGGGTCGACGATGTCGCTGATGCGCTTGACGACCGTCTTGCCGCTCATGTCCACGACCTTGAACTCCTCCTCCTCCGGGAGCTCCCCCGCGTCCTGCTGCTTCGCCGTGTCGGGCTTGAAGCGCTTCTTCTCCACGGGCTCCTGGCCGCGGTAGTGGCGCAGGATGGCGTGCTCGATTTCACGGTCGCCCGCCACCATGGGGACCACGCGGGCGCGGCTGCGCGCCGCGACCTGATCCAACGTGGCCAGGTCCGTGGGGTCGGCCATGGCCAGCACCAGCGTCTTCCCGTTGTCCTTGAGCTGCACGGGGAAGATGCCCTTCTGCTCCGCCAGGCCCACGTCCACGCGCGTGAGCGCGGCCGAGTCCTTCGTCAGGTTGCCCAGCTGCACGCGCGGCATTCCCAGGCCCTGGCAGATGGCCTGGGTGATGGTCTCCTCGGACGCCAGCCCCAGGTCCGCGACGACGCGCGACACGCGCCCGCCCCACTGGTCCAACGACGCGAGCGCGCTGCGTAGCTGCAGCTCGTCGATGACGCGCGCCTTGACGAGGATGTCCGCGATGCGATTCCGGGAAGGGGGAGCCATGGGATGGGGATTCTAGCGTCTGATGGCGCGGACGCTCAGTCCACGTCGATGAACATGCCTTGAGGGCAAGGAGGCCTGGACCATGCAGCCGTTCGCGGACGCCGCCACCCAGATGTGCCCGTACTGCGGTGAGGAGGTCGAAGTCGACGTGGACTCGCTGGGCGCCTCCTCCGAGTCCTACGTGGAGGACTGCCCCGTCTGCTGCCGCCCCTGGCAGGTGCGCGTCACCCGGGACGAGGACGGCCCCGTCGTCGCCCTGGGCCGCGACGACGACTGACCGCCCGGGCGGTGGCCCGCTGGCAGGAGGGCAGGCGGGCGGGCGCGGGGGCGCGCTGGGCGGCGCGAGGGCGGCCGGGGCCGTTCCTTGACACGTCCCGAAGCATGGTTCTCTTGAGTCTTGTGAGGCGCTGCCGGGCGCCCTCGGAGACGAGGTCCCGGCCGCCCGATTCAACAACGACCGTGAACCCGCACACCGTGCGTCCGCGAGGGCGACACGAACAGGAGAAGACCATGCTGAACGCTCGCCACCCCTTCAACAACGCCGCCGTTGCCCACCCGCTGCTGCGCGACTTCGACTTCCTCTTCCGCGAGCTGGCCTCGCCGGGCGTCCGCAACGACGCCGAGCGCACCGTCACGCCCGCGGCGGACATCGTGGAGGCCGAGTCCGGCATCACGCTGCGCGTGGACCTGCCGGGCCACGACGCCAAGGCCATCCAGGTGAAGGTGGAAGACGGCGTGCTGACCGTGCGCTCCGAGCGCAAGGAGGACGCGCTGCCGGAGGGCAGCACCCTGCGGCGCCAGGAGCGCGCCCCGGGCGTGTACGCGCGCCAGTTCCGCCTGCCGGAGACGGTGGACTCGGCCCGCGTGGAGGCCCGCTACGACAATGGCGTGCTCACCCTCACCCTGCCGCGCCGCGAGGAGACCAAGCCCCGCGTCGTCGAGGTGAAGGTCCAGGGTTGATGCCCATGCGGCAACACCCCGTCAGGGAGGCCGCTGCCCTCGCGACCGCGAGGCGCGGCGACTCCCGCAAGCAGCCTTGCGACCCGAGGGCTTCCGCGGTGGCCGGCGGAAGCCCCCGTCCCCTCACTTGCGAGCAGCGCTGGTGTTGAGCGCCAGCGGCACCCGGAACAGCTCCATCACCTGCGTCACGTCCAGCGGCTTGGCCAGGCACGCCACCGCGCCGGCCTGCTTGGACTGCTCCACCACGTCGGGCGTGTGATTGCTCGTCATGGTGATGAGGCGCACGCCCTCCATCTGCTTGCGCGCGCGGATGCGCTTGCAGACCTCGATGCCGTCGATGTCCGGCATGTTGAGGTCGATGATCATCCCGTGCGGCTTCTGCTCCGACACCAGCAGCAGGGCCTCCACGCCGCTCGTGGTCGTCTGGAGCTCCACCTGGTTCGCGTGCGGCTTGAACGCGCGCTTGATGGCGTCCAGCACCGGGCGCTCGTCGTCCACGACGAGCAGGCGCACCGTGCTGCTGCCCAGCTCCTCGGGCACGGGCATCTGGTGGGTGACCAGGAAGGTGCGCAGGTCCGTCGAACGCACCCGGCGGTGGCCACCCGGCGTGCGGAACGCCATCAGGATGCCGCGGTCAATCCACTTGCTCACCGTCGACGGGTCCACCTGAAGCAACCGACTGATGTCGTGCGTCGTGTAGAGCTGGTCCGTCATCGCCGTACTCCCCTCGGACTGCATCGTTCCACTAGCCATGGAAATAAACACCTACCTTGAATGCGGGGTTTGATCAACCCACCCTACGACGTGCTGCGTTTCTCTGTGCTTCTCATCAGACCCACGGCGTCTTCCCAACGGCCACTGGCACGGAGGCACAGCTCCACAAGCTCACGGGCGGCTCCGTGACCGCCCACGTTCGTCGTAACGAAGTCCGCTTCCTGGCGCACCTCAGGAACAGCATCCGCCGGACAGGCCGAAAGCCCAGAGAGTGACATGGGGTCCAGGTCGTTGAGGTCGTCTCCCATGTACGCGCACTCGTTTGCGGGGATTTGGAGTTGGGCGAGCAATTCCAGGAGGGCGGGGCCCTTCTGCTTGCGGCCCTGGAAGATGGCGGCGAGGCCCAGCTCCCGGCCTCGCGCCTCGACGATGCGGGACGAGCGCGCGGTGAGGATGGCGGCGGGCAGGCCCACCAGCCGGGCCATGACGAGCGCATGGCCGTCCTTCACGTTGAAGCGCTTCATCACCTCGCCGGTGTCGCCGTAGTACAGGGCGCCGTCGGTGAGGACGCCATCCACGTCGAACACGAGCAACCGCACGCGCGACGCACGGGACGTCAGCTCTTCCTTGCCCGGCTTGGAAGGCGCTTCCGGCTGCATGGCCTCCTCACCTTTCGCGTCCATCAACTGGCTTCGTGACCCAGCGCGCGGCGGATGCTGAGCACATCTCGTACCACGTCCTCGAACATCTGTGGATTGAGCGAGCACGGACCGTCACACAGGGCACGGTCGGGGTCTTCGTGGACTTCTGTGAATAAAGCGTCAATCCCGGCGGCGGCGGCGCTGCGGGCAAGCAGCGAGACGAATCGTCGCTCCCCGCCCGTCTTGCCGTCGCTGGAGCTGGGCAACTGCACTGCGTGGGTCGCGTCCATGCAGACCACGAGGCCGGCCTCGCGCATCTGGGCGAAGCCGCGCATGTCCACGACGAGGTTGTTGTAGCCGAAGGAGGAGCCCCGCTCGGTGACGAGGACGTTGGGGTTGCCCGCCTCCACGGCCTTCCGGGCCGAGTGGACGATGTCCTTGGGGGCCACGAACTGTCCCTTCTTCAAGTTCACCCCCTTGCCCGAGCGGGCCACTGCCTCCACGAGGTCCGTCTGCCGGCAGAGGAACGCCGGTATCTGGATGATATCCACGACTTCAGCGGCAGGCCCGACGTGGCTGGTTTCATGGACGTCCGTGAGAACGGGCACTCCCACCTCCCGTCGCACGCGGTCCAGGATTCTCAGACCTTCCTTCAAACCCGGGCCACGGAACGACTTGCCGCTCGTCCGGTTGGCCTTGTCATAGGAACATTTGAAGGCATACGGGACGCCGAGCCGGGCGGTGATGCCCTTGAGGAGGTGGGCGTGGCGCAGGGCCATCTCCTCGGACTCGATGCTGTCCGGGCCGGCGATGACGAAGAGGCGCTGGCCGGGGCCGACCTTGTGGCCGCACAGCTCGATGGAGGGGGCGTTGCTCACGAGCGCACCGGGGCCTGGCCCTGGGCGGCGTCGCGCTGGGCGAGCGCCGCGCCGATGAAGCCGGAGAAGAGGGGGTGGGGGGCGAAGGGCTTGCTCTTGAACTCGGGGTGGAACTGGCAGCCGACGAAGTACGGGTGGTCCGTCAGCTCGATCATCTCCACCAGGTTCAGCTCCGGGTTGTGGCCGGAGATGACCAGCCCGGCCTCCTGGAGGCGGCCGCGGTAGGCGTTGTTGACCTCGTAGCGGTGGCGGTGGCGCTCCTGGATGGCGTCCTGGCCGTAGAGCCTGTGCGCGACGGTGCCGGGCTTGAGCGCGCACGCGTAGCTGCCCAGGCGCATGGTGCCGCCCTTGTCCTGCACCTTCACCTGGCTCTCCATGAGCGTCACCACGGGGTGGGCGGTGTGCTCGTCGAACTCCAGGCTGTTGGCGCCCTTGAGGCCCAGCACGGTGCGGCTGAACTCCACCACGGCCATCTGGAGGCCCAGGCAGATGCCGAAGAAGGGGAGCTTGTTCTCACGCGCGTAGCGGACCGCGGCGATCTTCCCCTCCGTGCCGCGCACGCCGAAGCCGCCGGGCACGAGCACCGCGTCCACGCCCGCGAGCATCTTCTCCGTCCCCTGCGCCTCCACGTCCTGGCTGTCCACGAAGCGCAGCTTCACGCGCACGTCGTTGGCGATGCCGCCGTGGAGCAGGGACTCGTTGAGGCTCTTGTAGCTCTCCGTGAGGTTCACGTACTTGCCCACGATGGCGACGGTGACCTCGCCGCGTGCGGGCTCGTAGATCTTCCGGGTGATGGTCTCCCACTTCTCCAGGTGGGGCGCGCGGCTCCAGATGTTGAGCACCTCCGCCAGCCGCTCATCCAGGCCCTGGCGGTGCAGCTCCAGGGGCAGCTCGTAGATGCTGCGCACGTCCGGGGACGTGAACACGTTGCCGTTGTCCACGTTGCAGAACATGGCGATCTTGTCCTTCAGCTCGCGAGAGATCTCCCGGTCCGTCCGGCACAGGAGGAAGTCCGGCTGGATGCCGATCTCTCGCAGCTTCATCACCGAGTGCTGCGTGGGCTTGGTCTTCACCTCACCCGCGGCGCCGATGTACGGCAGCAGCGTCAGGTGGATGTAGACGGCGTTCTGGCTGCCCACGTCGTAGCGCATCTGGCGGATGGCCTCGAGGAAGGGCAGGGACTCGATGTCGCCCACCGTGCCGCCGACCTCCACGATGACGACGTCCACGTCCTGGGCGGCCTGGCGGATGCTGGCCTTGATCTCGTCCGTGATGTGCGGAATCACCTGGACGGTCTTGCCCAGGTACTCCCCCCGGCGCTCCTTGGTGATGACCGCGTTGTAGATGCGGCCGGAGGTGAAGTTGTTGAGGCGGCTCATCCGGGCGTGGGTGAACCGCTCGTAGTGGCCCAGGTCCATGTCGGTCTCGCCACCGTCCTCGGTGACGAAGACCTCGCCGTGCTGGAAGGGGCTCATCGTGCCCGGATCCACGTTGATGTACGGATCCAGCTTGATGAGGGTGATGTCCAGCCCGCGGTTCTCGAGGAGGGCGCCAATGGATGCGGAGGCCAGTCCCTTCCCCAGCGAGCTGACCACGCCGCCCGTCACGAAGATGAACTTGGTTTTCTTGGAGCGCATGTCCCTTCCTGCCAAGAGGGCCAGGGGGCGTCAAATATTCTCTGACGCACGGACGGCCGGCTGGTCCCGCCCCGCGAGCTCAGCCCTTCACTGCGCGTCCCAACCGCTAGGGCGGGCGACCGCGAACTGCTGGGCGGTGGGCTGGCCCACGCGGAAGTGGCGCAGGTCACACCCCCGGCAACTCCAGCCCTCCCAGCCTTTCTTCACGACCTGGTGCAGGCAGGCGTCGTAGTTGGGACAAAAAAGATTGCGCTGGTCGTCCACCGTCTCTTCATCACGGAGGGCGGAAGGCAGCGGGATGGGGCATGGCGTGATGGACACGGCAGTTCTCCGGCAGGCGACCCCGACGGTCGTGGATGGCGCTTCCCCCCGGCGGCCTCGAACCGGTGGGTGGACAGGACATTCCCGGTGGGTCGGGGGACGAAAAAAGTCGCCCCCGTCGGCAAGGACGGGGGCGACTCGTTACCGCGAGCGTCGGCTTTCCGCCGGGCGGCCCTGCGCTAGCAGGCCACCGCGACGGAGGCAGACGCCTTGATCATGCTGTCGTTCAAGGCATCACCTCCTTTCTTGCGGCAGCAGAGATAATGCGCGCCTTCATTTCGCGCCATGGAACCCGGGGGACAGGTGCGGCCTGTCCAGGGAACGAGCGTTCAGGCGGCGACGACCTGGCGCTCCACGAGGCGGCGGTAGAGGCCGTCCTGCGTCATGAGGGCGGAGTGGGTGCCGCTCTGCACCACGCGGCCGTGCTCCATCACCAGCACGCGCTGGGCGTTGGCCACGGTGGACAGGCGGTGGGCGATGATGAGCGTGGTGCGGCCCTGCATCAGCCGGTCCAGGGCGTCCTTCACCAGGTGCTCGCTCTCTGAATCCAGGGCGGAGGTGGCCTCGTCCAGGATGAGGATGCGCGGGTCCTTGAGCACGGCCCGCGCGATGGCCACGCGCTGCTTCTGGCCGCCGGAGAGCTGCACGCCGCGCTCGCCCACCTCCGTGCGGTAGCCGTCCGGGAAGCGCTGGATGAAGTCGTGGGCGTTCGCGGCCCGGGCGGCGGCCTCGACCTGCGCGTCGGTGGCGTCCGGCCGGCCGTAGCGGATGTTGTCCGCGATGGAGCAGGAGAAGAGCAGGGGCTCCTGGGCGACCATGCCCACGTGGCGCCGCAGCCAGTCCGGGTCCAGGGACTTCAGGGGGCGGTCGTCCAGGAGCAGCTGGCCCTGGAGCGGATCATAGAAGCGGGACAGGAGGGCGGCGAGCGTGGACTTGCCGGCGCCGGAGGAGCCCACCACGGCGACGACCTCGCCGGCGTTGACGGTGAGGTCGATGCCCTGGAGCACCGGCACGTCCGGGCGCGTGGGGTAGGCGAAGTGCACGCCGCGCAGCTCCACGCGGCCCTCGACGGTGGCGGGGCGCTCGCCCTCGTTGGTGGGGATGGCGGGCGGGCGGTCCATCAGCTCGAAGACGCGCTCGGCGGCGCCGGAGGCGCGCATGAAGTCCGCCCAGAGGTCCGCCAGGGAGCCCAGGGAGACGGCCACGAGCATCGTGTAGATGAGGAACGAGGTGAGGGCGCCCACGGAGAGCTCGCCGTCCACCACCAGCCGGCCGCCGTACCAGAACACCACCACCGCGGCGATGTAGCCCGCGCTGGAGGCGCCGCCCATGAAGGCGGCGGACTGGCGCGCGCGGTGGCGGGCGACCTCGTAGGCGTGGCGCACGGTGCTGCCGTAGCGCGCGACCTCGGACGCCTCCGCCGCGAAGGAGCGCACGGTGCGCATGCCGGACAGGCTCTCCTCGGCGACCTCGCTGGCCTTGGCGAGCGCGTCCTGCACGTTGCGCGACAGCCCGCGCACGCGCCGGCCGTAGACCATGCCGCCCACGGCGACGACCGGGACGATGGCGAGCATCAGGAAGGTGAGCGAGGGCGAGGTGTAGAAGAGCAGCACGATGCCGCCCAGGACCTGCACCGCGTTGCGCAGCCCCTGGGAGATGTTCACGCTCACCGTGTTCTGGAGCACGGTGGTGTCGGAGGCGAGCCGGCTGGTGAGCTCTCCGGTGCGGTGCGTGTCGAAGAAGGCCACCTCCTGGTTCATGAGGCTGCGGAAGAAGTCATGGCGCAGGCGCATGACCACGCGCTCGCCGGCGGCGGCGAAGAGATAGAAGCGCAGGGCGGTGGCCACGCCCTGGACCAGGAAGACGGCCAGCATGACGAGCGCGGCCTTGTCGATGAGGTCGCGGTTCTTCGCGTTGAGGGCCTCGTCGACGAGGATCCGGACGCCCTGGGGGTAGACTAGGCTGGCGGCGCTGCTGATGAACAGGAAGACGGTGGCGAACAGCAGCGTGCCCAGTTCAGGGCGGGCCAGCGCCAGCAGGCGGCGGATGGTGACCCCGGAGGCACGTTGACGTGTCGGAGCGGTGACGGAGGGAGGCACCGGCGGAGCCTACCGGACTGTCGCGGGACGTGCAGCCCGGACCGCGTCCGCAGGGCCGGGATGCAGGCGGGAGGCCTGGGTGGTATTCCAGGGCCGTTCCACGTGAGGAGGGGCCATGGAGACGCGCGTCTTTGGCAACACCGGGGTGGCGGTGCCCGTCATCGGACAGGGCACCTGGCAGATGGAGGGGGACGACCCGAAGTCCGTCGTCCAGGCCCTGCGCGCCGGGTTGGACCTGGGGCTCACGCACCTGGACACCGCGGAGCTCTACGGGCAGGGGCGGGTGGAGGAGGCGCTGGTGGCGAAGGCCATCGAGGGCCGGCGCGACGAGGTGTTCCTCGTCTCCAAGGTGATGCCCTCCAACGCGACGCGGGAGGGCACGGTGGCCGCCTGTGAGCGCAGCCTGAGGCGGCTCGGCACGGACCGGCTGGACTGCTACCTGTTGCACTGGCCCGGGGCGCACCCGCTGGAGGGCACGGTGGCGGCCTTCGAGGCGCTGGTGAAGGCGGGGAAGATCCGCTCCTGGGGCGTGAGCAACTTCGGGGTGGAGGACCTGGAGGAGGTGCAGGCCCTCGCGGGCAAGGGGCGCATCGCGTGCAACCAGGTGCTGTACCACCTGGAGGAGCGCGCCATCGAGCACGCGGTCATCCCGTGGTGCGAGGCGCAGGGCGTGGCGGTGGTGGCCTACAGCCCGTTCGGCAACGGGCAGTTCCCCTCGCCCACCAGCGCGGGCGGCAAGGTGCTGGCGTCCATCGCGAAGGCGCACGGCGCGACGCCCTTCCAGGTGGCGCTCCAGTTCCTCGTGCGCCGGCCGTCGGTGTTCGCCATCCCCAAGGCGAGCGACGTGGCGCACGTGCGCGACAACGCGGGCGCGGCCTCGCTGAAGCTCACGAAGGAGGAGCTCCAGCGCATCGACGAGGCCTTCCCCAGGGGCGACGACCCGGGCGAGCTGCCGGTCATCTGAGCCCGGTCAGCCGCGCTGGCGCAGCACGGCCTCCACGCGGGCCACGTCCTCCGGCACGTCCACCGCCACGGTGCGCCAGGACACGCTGGCGCAGCGGATGCGCAGGCCGTGCTCCAGGGCGCGCAGCTGCTCTAGCTTCTCCGCCTCCTCCAGCGGGGTGGGGCTGAGCGAGGCGAGCTGGAGCAGCGTGTCGCGCCGGTAGCCATAGAGGCCCAGGTGGGCCCAGCGGCGCACGGCCGTGCCGGGGTCGCGGGCGTGCGGCACCGCGGCGCGGCTGAAGTAGAGCGCGTCGCCGTTGAGGGCGAGCACGGCCTTCACCACGTTGGGGTTGTCCACCTCCTCCGCGTCCAGGGGGCGCACCAGCGTGCCCATGTGGACGGACTCGTCCTGGAAGAGGTCCGACAGCACCTTGAGGGCGGCGGGGTCCACGAGCGGCTCGTCCCCCTGCACGTTCACCCACACCTCCACGTCCGGGCGGGCGCGGGCGACCTCCGCGATGCGGTCCGTGCCGGTGGGGCAGGCGGGGCTGGTCATCACCGCCTTGCCGCCGAAGCCCTCCACGACGTCGCGGATCCGCGCGTCGTCCGTGGCCACCCACACCTCGTCGAAGGCGTGGGCCTCCTGACAGCGGCGCCAGACGTGCTCGACCATGGGGGTGCCGGCGATGAGGGCGAGCGGCTTGCCAGGGAAGCGGGTGCTGGCATGGCGGGCGGGGATGACGGCCACGGTGTGGGAGGCGGGCATGGGGCGGCATCTATCAGATTCAGGACGTCCCGCCGCGACCGGGAGGGGGCTGCACGGCTCCCACCACTGGCCAGAATCCGTGCCATGCCTAGCTTCCGGGCGACATGAAGAAGGTCATCCACATCGTTGGCGCGCGCCCCAATTTCATGAAGGTGGCACCCATCCATCGGGCCATCTCCGCGCGCGCGTCCCTGCGGCAGCTCGTCATCCACACCGGCCAGCACTACGACGCGAAGATGAGCGACGTCTTCTTCGCGGACCTGGGGCTGCCTCCGCCTGAAATCCACCTGGGCATCGGCTCCGGGAGCCACGCCGAGCAGACGGCGAAGATGATGGTGGAGCTGGAGAAGGTCTTCCTCCAGGAGAAGCCGGACCTGGTCTCCGTGGTGGGCGACGTGAACAGCACCATCGCCGCGGCGCTCGTCACGTCCAAGCTGGCGATTCCGCTGTCCCACGTGGAGGCGGGGCTGCGCAGCTTCGAGCGGCACCAGCCGGAGGAGATCAACCGCGTCGTCACCGACCGGCTCTCCGACCTGCTGCTCACGCCGTCGCGCGACGCGGACGCGAACCTGCTGAGGGAGGGCATCGACCCGAAGCACATCCACCTGGTGGGCAACGTGATGATCGACTCGCTCCTGTCGTCCAAGGAGAGGGCCGACCAGCTGCCCACGCTGAAGCACCTGGGCCTGACGCCGAAGGGCTACGTGGTGGCGACGCTGCACCGCCCGTCCAACGTGGACAACCCGAAGCTGCTGTCGGGCCTGCTGGGCGTGCTGATGGACGTGGCGAAGCAGCTGCCCGTCGTGTTCCCGGTGCACCCGCGCACCCGGAAGATGATCGCCGAGCAGGGGCTGGGCGAACAGTTGGAGCAGACGCCGGGGCTCAAGCTGGTGGACCCCATGGGCTACCTGGAGTTCCTGTCCGTGACGTCGCAGGCGAAGCTGGTGATGACGGACTCGGGGGGCCTCCAGGAGGAGACCACGGCGCTGAACGTGCCGTGCCTCACCATGCGCGAGCAGACCGAGCGTCCCATCACCGTGGAGGTGGGCTCCAACGAGGTGGTGGGCACCGACCCCGCGCGCATCCGCGAGGCCGCGAACCGCGTGCTGTCCGGGAACTTCAAGAAGGGCCGGGTGCCGGAGCTGTGGGACGGCCGCACGGGCGAGCGCATCGCGGACCTGTACGCGCGCTTCCTGGGCGTGCAGACGAAGCGCGCCTTCGGGTGAGCCGGACGCGTCCGTGAAGCAGCCAGGCCGCCGGGTGCTCGCGTCTTCGCGCGCGGGGGCCGGGCGGCCTTCGTGTTTCAAAGCGTGGTAGAGCGTCGGGTCCGCCATGCGTGACGACGCCGCTCCCGCTCCTGCTCCGGACCTGCCCGACGGCTACGTCGACATCCCGTTCGTCGTGGAGCCGAACTACGCGGGGTGGCGGCTGGACCGCTACCTCTGCGAGAAGATCCGCCGCATGGACCTGGAGCGCGTGCGCGGCATCATCCTGCGCGGCGTGCTGTGCGACGAGTACCGGCTCAAGCCCTCCACGCCCGTGTACCCGGGGCTCACCTTCCGGATCCGCCGCCCCGCGAGCCAGGAGCCCGCGACGCCCACCGCGCTGCCCGTGGTCTTCTCGGATGACTGGCTGCTGGTGTTGGACAAGCCGGCGGGGCTGCCCATCCACCCCACCGCGCGCTACCACAAGGGCACGCTGGTGACGCTCCTGCGCGAGCGCTTCGGGGAGCGCTTCGCGGAGCCCGCGCACCGGCTGGACCGCGAGACGAGCGGGCTGGTGGTGTGCGGCCGCACCACCGAGTCCTGCCGTGTGCTGGGGGGGCTGTTCCTGTCGCGTGACGTGCACAAGGAGTACCTGGCGCTGTGCGAGGGCCAGCCCGCCGAGGACACCTTCGTCGTGGACGCGCCCATCGCGGAGGGGACGGACCTGATCCGCATCGCCGTGCGCATCGACCCGGTGGTGGGCAAGCCCAGCCGGACCCGCTTCCAGGTGCTTCAGCGCTTCACGCATGACGGCGCGCCGTTCGCGCTGCTGCGCTGCTTCCCGGAGACGGGGCGGCAGCATCAGATCCGCGTCCACCTGCGCGAGGCGGGCTTCCCGCTGGTGGGGGACAAGATGTACGGGCCGGACCCCGGGTACTTCGACCGCTTCAGCAAGCACGCGCTGGAGCCGGAGGCGTGGGCCCGGCTGCGGCTGCCCCGCCACGCGCTCCACGCGGAGCGCATCACGTTCCCGCACCCGGGCACCGGGGAGACCGTCACCTTCGCGTCGCCGCTCCCCGACGACTTGAAGGACTTCATCGCCGGGAAGGCTCCCTAGGCCAGCTCACGCAGGAACGACGCGACCCGCTCCGCCAGGCGCTCGGGCTGGTCAAACGGGAGGCCGTGGCCGGCGTCCCGTACCTGCTCGATGCGCACGCGCGGGTTGAGGCCCCGCAGCTCCGTTGCCATCTCCAGCGTGACGACGGGGCTGCTGTCCCCAATGACGAGGAGGAGCGGGACGTCCATCGCGCGCACCACGTCGCGGTACCCGGGGTTGGGCGGCGTGAGGACGTCGAAGGCCTCCAGGCGGGTCTCCAGTCGCGCCTCGGCCTGGAGCTCGATGATCTCGGGCGGGCGATGCGGGTGTCGGGCCAGGGCCTGCGCGACGAGGTCGGACCTGCTCAAGCCGAGCGCCCGGCGGTGTTGTTCAGCGACGTCGCTGGCGTGCACCTCGCGTTGGCGCTCGGGGCTCAAGAACGTCGGGTCGACCAGGATGACGCCGCGCAGGCCCGCCGCCCCTCGACTCGCCACCACCGCGGCGGTCATGCCGCCCATCGAGTGGCCCAGCAGCACCGGACTCGAGAGCTCCAGGCCCCGGATGAGGCCCTCGACGTCGCTCGCGTGATCGTCGTACCGGTAGCCGTGGCGCGGCGTGCTCGAACCGCCGTGCCCTCTGGCGTCGGGCATGACGACGTCGAACCCACCTTCGAGCACGCGCGCCACGGGAGTCCAGCAGGCGCCGCTCCCCATCAGCCCATGGAGCAGCACGACGGGAGGGTTGGCGCCTCCGGTCCGGAGGTAGTGGAGGTTGATGCCGTTGGTCTCGCAGACTCCACTCAGCCAGGTCGCCATGGGCCTGTTCCTGCCTGCCCCGGCCTCGCAAGGGAAGCTCAATCAGCCTGCCTTGCGGAGGTTCTTCGCTCCCGGCACCACGCGCAGCAGCTGCGGCGGCATCCGGTCCACGACCTGCTCCGTGAAGCGGGCGGAGATGCGGAAGAGCACCGGCAGGAGCACCAGCGTCAGCGCGCACGCGGAGAGGGTCCCGGACACGATGACGATGGCCAGGGGCTTCTGCATCTCCGAGCCGATGCCGCTGCTCAAGCACGCCGGCACCAGGCCCAGCGCCGCCAGCGCCGCGGTCATCAGCACCGGGCGCAGGCGCTCGCGGCTGCCGTGGAGGATGGCGTCGTCCAGGGACTCGCCGGCCTCGCGGCGCTCCGCGATGGCGCTCATCACCAGCACGCCGTTGAGCGCCGCCTGACCGATGAGCGCGATGAAGCCCACCGCCGCCGCCACGCTCAGCGGCATGCCCGCCCAGGACAGGCCGAACACGCCGCCCATCAGCGCGAAGGGCACGTTGAGCAGCGTCACCACCGCGCGGCCAAACGAGTTGAACGCCTTGAAGAGCAACAGCAGCGTGAGCACCAGCGCCACCGGGAGCACCGTGAGGAGCCGGTCCATCGCGCGCTCCTTGCTCTCGAACTCGCCGCCCCACTCGACGCTCGTGCCCGGCGGGGGCGGGGCCTCCTGCTGGACCAGGGCCTGCGCGTCCTTCACGAAGGAGCCCAGGTCCCGGCCTCGCACGTTCATGCGCACGCCGATGTAGCGCCGGCCGTTCTCGCGGTTGATGGAGGCGCGGCCGAAGCCCGTCTTCACCTGGGCCAGCTCGCTCAGCGGCACCAGCACGCCGCCCTCCACGGGCACGCGCAGGCGGGAGATCTTCTCCACGTCGTCGCGGCTGGACATGGGCAGGCGCATCACCACGTCGAAGCGGCGCTCGCCCTCCCAGAACTCGCTGAGCGGCCGGCCGCCCACCGCCGTCTGGAAGACGTGCTGGAAGTCGCCCAGCGACATGCCGTGGCGGGCCAGCGCCTTGCGGTCCGGCGTCACCTGGATGCTGGGGACCTCGCCGCTCTTCACGATGCCCAGGTCCGCGACGCCGTCCACCTTCGACAGCGTGCGCTTCACCTTCTGGGAGTACTCCTGGAGCACCTGGAGGTCGTCGCCGAAGAGCTTCACCGCCAGCTGGCCCTGCTGGCCGCTGATGCTCTCGTTCACGTTGTCGCCAATGGGCTGGCTGAAGCTCACCTCCATGCCCGGCACCTCCGACACGGAGCGCTGGAGGAACTCCAGCACGTCGTCCAGCCGGGGCGTGCTCCTGGGCCACTCCGCGGGCGGCTTGAGCTTCACGAAGAACTCCAGGTTGTTGGTGAGCTTCGCGTCCGTGCCGTCCTCCGGGCGGCCCAGCTGGCTGAGCACGCCGTCCACCTGCGGCGCCTGGCGCAGCAGGCTCTCGATGCGCGGCACCAGCTTGCGGCCCTCCGACAGGGAGATGTTCGAGGGCATGGTGAAGGTCAGGTAGAGGCTGCCTTCGTTGAGCGCGGGGAGGAACTCGCTGCCCATGCGCGGGACGAGCGCCCCCGCGCAGAGCAGGCCCGCCGTGCACACCGCGACCACGATGGCCGGGTGCTGGAGGCTCCAGGACAGCACCGGGCCGTAGGCCTTGTCCGCCGCGCGCAGCACCGGGGACTCCTTGTGCTTCACCGGCTTGCGGTAGACGAACGACGCCAGCACCGGGATGAGCGTGACGGAGAAGACGAGCGCGCCCAGGAGCGCCGCCACCACCGTGTTCGCCATGGGCGCGAAGATGCGGCCCTCCACCCGCTGCAACATGAAGATGGGCAGGTACGCCGCGATGATGATGAGCAGCGAGAACACCGTGGGGCGCACCACCGCCTTCGTCGCGCGCTGGATGCGCTCGAGCGGTGTCTCCGCCTCGAACGGGTGGCCGGACATGCGCGCCAGGATGCTCTCGATGATGACCACGCCGCCGTCCACGATGACGCCGAAGTCCACCGCGCCCATGGACAGCAGGTTGGCCGACATGCCGCGCATCTTCAGGTAGATGAACGACGCCAGCAGCGAGAGGGGAATCAGGACGCCCACCACGATGGCGGCCCGCAGGTCCAACAGGAAGATGAAGAGCACCAGCGTGACGAGCAGCGCGCCCTCCAGCAGGTTGTGGCCCACCGTGCGCAACGTCGTGTTCACCAGGTCCGTGCGGTCGTAGAACGGGTCGATGTGGGCGTCGTCCGCCTGGAGGCGGCCGTTCACCGCGGCCACCGCGTCTCGCACGCGGGCGAGCACGACCGACGGGTTCTCCCCCCGGCGCATCAGCACGATGCCCTGCACCACGTCGCCGTCGCCGTCGCGGCTGACCACGCCCTGGCGGGGGGACCAGCCTTCGTTCACGTCCGCCACGTCCTTGAGGAACACGGGCGTGCCCTCGTGCGTGGCCACGCGCACGTCCCGGATGTCGTCCAGCGAGTGGAAGAGGCCCTCGCTGCGGATGACGAACTGCTCGGAGCCTCGCTCCAGCACGCCGCCGCTCGCGTTCTCCGAGCCGTCCTTCAGCGCGTCCTCCACGTCGTCCAGCGTGAGGCCGAACGCGGCGAGCCGGGCGGGGTCCGGCTGGATGTGGATCTCCTTGAGCAGGCCGCCGTAGCTGACGACGTCCGCGACGCCGTCCACTCGCAGCAGGCCCGGCCGCACCACCCAGTCCTGGAGGGTGCGCAGCTTCATGGGGTCGCCCTTCGCGCCCTTGAGCGTGTAGCGGTAGATCTCCCCGATGGGCGTCGCCAGCGGGCCCAGCGCCGGCGTGAGGCCTTCCGGCAGCTCCGCGTCGCGCAGGCGCTCCAGCACCTGGGCGCGGGCGAAGAGCACGTCGGTGTTGTCGTTGAAGCTCAGCGTGACGAACGACAGGCCGAACATGGAGAGGTTGCGCAGGCGCGTCAGGCCCGGGATGCCGTTGAGGGCGCGCTCCAGCGGGAGGCCAATCTGGCGCTCCACCTCCTCCGACGGCTGACCCGGATAGAGGGTGATGACGTTGACCTGCGTGTCGGTGGGGTCCGGGAAGGCCTCCACGGTGAGGTCGCGGAAGCAGAAGTAGCCCCAGATGGCGGTCAGCAGCGTGAGGAACACCACCGCCGCGCGGTTCTTCAGACTGAAGTCGACGAGCTTTTCGAACATGGGCGTCTTTCGATGCGGCGAGGGGGCTCAGTCCGCGAGCTCGATCTGGTTCTCCAGGAGCAGCGCGCCCCGGGCGACGAAGCGGTCTCCGGAGGCGAGGCCGCCGCGCAGCTCCACCTCGCCGTCGCGGCGGCGGCCCGGCGTCACGGCGACGCGCTCCAGGCGGTTCGAGTCGCGGGCGATGAAGACCACCGAGCGCGCGCCGTCCGTCACCACCGCGCTGTCAGGGACCCGCACGCGCTTGACGCCCTCCGGCGCCGTGGGCGTCACCTCCACGAAGGCGTTGGGGCGGAAGCGGCGGTCGCCGTTGGGGACGCGCACCCGCACCTCCACGGTGTGGCGGAGCGGATCCACCACCTCGGAGACGCGGTCCACCTTGCCGGCCCGGACGACGCCGTCCCGCGTGGTGACGGTGACGTCCTGGCCCTGGGTCATGTCCAGCGCGTCCGCCTCCTGGAGGTCCGCGACCACCAGCACCTCGTCCAGGTCCGACAGCCGCACGAGCGGCCTGTCGCGGTCCGGGGTCACCTCCTGGCTGGCCACCACGTCCAGGTCCACCACCGTGCCGGAGCGCGGGGCCTTCACCCAGAAGAGGTTCTCTCCCCGGGAGGAGACGCGGAGGCTGCCCTGCTTCGCCTTCGCGGCCTCCAGGGAGAGCTCGGCCTGGCGCAGCTCCGTCTGCGCGGCGAGCAGGTCCTTCTCCGGGGCGGCGCGCAGGGCCACCAGCTCCTTGAGGCGCTCCACGTTGCGGCGCTTCTCCGCGACCTCGGCCTCCGCGCCGCGCTGCTCGCGCAGCAGCTCCGCGAAGGCTCCGGAGCGCACGCTGAAGAGGTCATCTCCCAGCTTCACGCGGTCGCCGGGGCGCACGCGCACCTCCTCCACGCGGCCCGCGAGCGGGGCCCCCACGGACGCGGTGCGCGCCTCGTCGAACTGCACTCGCGCGGGGGAGGGGAGCGGGGTGAGGGCGCTGCCCTCGGTGGCGACGGCGAGCTGCACGTAGTGCCACTGCGGCGCGCCGTCCGGCAGGTGCACCGTCTCCCCGTTCACGGAGGGGCCCTGGATGGCGGTCTCGCCCTCCGCGACGGAGTCCGTGGGGGCCAGCGCGTAGAGCAGGACGCCGGCGCCCAGCAGGCCCGCGCCCGCGAAGGCCATCCAGACCGGGGCGCGGCGCGAGGGGGTGGAGGTGGATGTCGGGGCGGCGGAGGTGTCGGGGGTGTTCATGGCGTGGGGCCCTCAGGAAGGGGGTTGGGATGCTCAGGAGCGGGGAGCGGCCAGCGTGTCCGGCGCGCGCGGGCCGGCGGCGCTAGCGCGGGCGATGGCGATGGCGAGGTGGTAGGCGGTCTGGTCCAGGTCGGCCGCGTGCAGCACCAGCTCTCCGTAGGTGCGGCGCGCGAGGAGCAGGTCCTGCAACGCCGCGCCTCCGGCCTTCACCGCCGCGTCCAGGCGCTGCACCACGCCCTCGGCCAGGGGCAGCGTCTGCGTGTGCAGCTTCTGACGGCGCTCCTGCACCGCGCGCAGCTGCCGGGTCAGCGCGTCCGTCTCCCGCTCGGCCTGGGCGGCGAGCTGCTCGCGGGCGGCCCTCGCGGAGCGGGCGCTGACGCTGGCGGCGTGCGCGTCCGCCTGGCCGTGGTCGAAGAGGGGGAGGGGAATCGACAGGCCCACGAAGAGGGAGTTCTTCTGGTTGCCGGCGATGACGAACTGGTCCCGCGTGTAGCCGGCGCGCACGGTCGGATCCGGGATCCAGCGGCGCCGCGCGAGCGTCAGGGAGGACCGCGCGGACTCCTCCTGCGCGCCCAGGGCCCGCAGGTCCGGGCGGGCCTCGATGGCGGCGGGCGCGGGCGCCTGGTCGAGCCTCGCCTGGAGGAAGGACATCGCCCGCTCATGGCTCCCGAACGGCTCACACGGGACGCCCGCGAGCTGCGCGCAGGCGAGGAGCGCGTCCGTCAGCTTCGCCTGCTCCTCGCCCAGCGACGTCTCCAGCGACTGCGCCTCCAGCGTGGAGCGGTCCACATCCAGCCCCGCCGCGTCGCCGTGCTGCTGCCTCGCGCGTTGCAGGTCCGTGAGCTTCCGCGCGTCCTCGGAGAGCTTCGTCAGCTCCGCGATGCGCACCTCCGTGCTGGCCACGTCCGCCGCCCGCTCCAGCACGTCGTAGGTGCGGGCCCTGAGCGCGGCGTGCACCTCCAGCGTCGTGGCGGCGAGCGCCGCCTTCGCCGCGTCCTGGCGCGGTCCGCGCTTGCCCAGCTCCACCAGCTCCGACAGGCCCACGACGTAGTTGGGCACGTCGCCCAACCGCCGCAGCCCCGGCGGGTTCGTGTCCCCGAGGGGGAGGGTGTTCATCGACACGTCCAGCTCCGGGTTGGGCAGCAGGTGCGCGCGCTGGTGGTCCGCCCGGGACGCGGCGATGCGGGCGCGGTCGTCCGCGAAGTCCGCGGAGTGCTCCCAGAGGAGCTCCGCCAGCCCGTCCTCGTCCGGCAGGGCGGCGAGCAGCAGCGTGGCGGAGGAGGTGGGGCGCTGCTCGGCGCTGGCGGTGAGACCGAGCAGGGTGCCGAGGGCGAAGAGGGCGGGGAGGGAACGGCGCAAGCGGCAGGCTCCGGTGAGAATCCGGAGGGCCTCCATCGCAAGCCGTGTGCCCGGCCTGTCCCCAGCAAATCCGCGCGGATGCGACGCCGCGCGACTGCAAGAAACTTTCAGCGCCGGCCGACTTCAAAATCCTTTCATCGCCCCGGCGCGGGCACTGCAAAGCCCTTCACGCGTCGCCCAGGCGCTTGAGGAAGGTCGGATAGGACAACCCGAGCGCCTTCGCCGCCTCCATGCGCCGGCCGCCCTGCCGCTCCAGGACCCAGCGCACGTAGGCGCGCTCCAGGTCCTCCATGGGCACGGGCTCCGTCACGCTGAAGGCCCCCGGCGGTACGGCGGCCGGCGCCTCCGCCGCCGCGCTGCTCGCGGGGAGCGCGCCGGCGAGGACCTCCAGCTCCAGCTCCGGTCCGGGCTCCAGCACCAGCGCCCGCTCCAGGATGTTGCGCAGCTCGCGCACGTTGCCCGGGAACGCGTAGGCCGCGAGCCGCGCGCGGGCCTTCGCGCCCAGCGTGACGTCGCGCCGGCCCAGCTCGCGGCCCAGGTCCGCGAGCATCCCTTCCGCCAGGGGGAGGACGTCCTCGCGCCGCTTGCGCAGCGGGGGGATGTCGATGCGGAACACGCCCAGGCGGAACCAGAGGTCCTCGCGGAAGCCGCCGCCCGTCATCTGCTTGGGCAGGTCCCGGTTGGTGGCGGCCACGATGCGCGCGGTGCTCGTCTGCTCCGTGGTGCCGCCCAGCCGGCGGAAGCGCCCCGAGTCCAGGAACGTGAGCAGCTTCGCCTGGAGCGGCAGGGGCAGCTCGCCCACCTCGTCCAGGAAGAGCACTCCGCCGTGGGCCACCTCCACCAGCCCGCGCCGCGCGGTGCGCGCGTCCGTGAAGGCGCCCTTCTCGTGGCCGAACAGCTCGCTCTCCACCGTCTGCTCGGGCAGGGCCGCGCAGTTGATGTGCACGAAGGGCGCGCCGCCGTCCTTCGACGCGAGCGCGTGCAGGTGCCGGGCGAGCTGCTCCTTGCCCACGCCCGTCTCCCCCAGGAGCAGCACCGGGCTGCGCGGCGACGCGGCGATGCGCTCCAGCATCGCGAACACCCGCTGCATGGCGGCGGACGCGGGGGGCACCAGCCGGCGGCGGCCGGACAGCTCCGCCTCCGCCGTCTCCAGCCTGTCCCGCAGGCGGGTGGCGTCCACGGCCCGGCGGGCGCGCAGCACCAGGTCCGCCAGCTCCACGGGCTTGGCCAGGTAGTCCGCCGCGCCCGCGCGCACCGCGTCCACCGCGCTGGCGATGTCCCCGTGCGCCGTCACCATCACCACCGCCACGCCGGGCGCGTGCGCCTTCAGCTCCGGCAGGAACGCGAGCCCGTCCCCGTCCGGCAGGCGGCGGTCCAGCACCACCAGCGCGGGCGTGGCCTTCGCCAGCGACGCGCGGGCCTCGTGCAGCGAGTGCGCCACCGTGAGGCTGAAGCCCTCGCGTTGCAGCGCCACCGCCGCGATGGAGGAGAAGGCGCGGTCGTCGTCCACGAGGAGGGCGGGGAGGCTCATGGCCGGGGCACCCGGGGAAGGAGGAGGAGGAAGCGGCTGCCGTCAGGGAGGCGCTCGAAGGTGAGCTGTCCGCCCTGATGCTCCAGCGCCTGGCGCGTCATGGCCAGCCCCAGGCCGATGCCCTTGGGCTTGGAGGTGTGGAAGGGCTCGAAGAGGTGCCCCTCCATGTCCGGGGTCGGTCCGCCCCCGTTGTCCTCCACCGTCACCACCGCGGCGTCCGCGTCCAGGCGGGCGCGCACCTGCACGCGGGGCTCGGTCACCCTCCCCAGGTCCTTGGCCGCCACCGTGGCCTCCATGGCGTTGCGCACCAGGTTGTCCAGCGCGGTGGTGAGGAGCAGCGGGTCGCACGACAGGGGCGCCCTGGCCGGGGGGACGTCCACGTCCACGCGCACCTCGCCGGCCTCCGGCAGCGAGCGCAGGCCCTCCACCACGTCGCGCACGAGCTGGGACAGGTCCACGTCCACGCGGCGCACGACGGGCGGCTTGCCGAAGTTGAGCAGCGACGTGGCCAGGTGCGCCAGCCGGTCGATCTGGCCGTGCAGCGTGCGCACCACGAGCCCGCCCTCGCCCTCCGGGGAGACGAGGCCGGTGGCGGCCTTGAGGCCGTTGAGGGAGTTCTTCACCTCGTGCGCGATGAGGCTGGCGGCGCTGCCCAGCGCGGCCATCTTCTCCTGCTGCGCGGAGCGCGTCTCCACCTCGCGGAACAGGCCGTAGACGCGGCGCCAGTGGACGGTGAAGAGCACCAGCGTGCCCACCTGGAGCAGCGCCAGCACCAGCAGCTGCACGAGGAAGCGGTCGCGCAGGCCGGCCAGCAGCGCCGTCTCGTCCGCGGCGAGCACCAGGTGCAGCCCCGTGCCGGGCACGGGCGTGGCGGTGAGGAAGGTCTCCGGCGTGGCGTTCAGCGAAGGGGGCCGGACGCCCTCGCGGATGAAGTCGCGCAGCTCCCCGGACGCGCGCGACACGTTGGCCCACGAGGGCGGCTCGCTCGGCAGGAAGAGGTCGCCCGAGGCGTTGAGGACGAGCAGCTCCAGGTCGTTGCTCAGCGGCCGCCCGCCCGGCAGCGCCATCTCCGTGTCCAGCAGGCCCGCGAGCACCGCGGTCGTCTGTCCCCCGCGCACCACCGGCACCGCGACGACGAAGAGGGACGCGCCCGGCGCGATGGCGTCCACCACCGACGTCTGGCGCGCGAGCACCTGCTGGAACCAGGGGCGCGTGGCGAAGCCGGAGTCCTCCAGGGGCGGGTCGCTCCAGCGCAGCTTGCCCTGCGCGTCCAGCACCATCACGCCCGCGTGGAAGAGGCCGGCGCGGGGCGTGGTGAGGTCCTGGAGGTCCTCCGTGGGCAGCTCGCGCTTCACGTCCGGGCCCACGCCCTCCGACACGCGCAACAGCTCCGTCTGGAGCAGCTTCAGGTGCAGGCCCAGCGCCTCCGCGTAGACGCGCGCCTCTCGCGTCATGCGGGACTGGAACTCCGCGCGGGCCACGGCGACGTCGCTCCGGTAGGAGAGCAGCGGCCCCGCCACGGCGACCGCGCCCAACAGCACGAGGCCCGCGACGACGGAGCGGACGAACTGCCGCTCCGCCTGGGCGAGCCCGGGCCGACCCGACGGCGGGGCCGGCGCCTCAGGCGCTGAGCTTGGTGGCGGCACCCGCGCCCTGGGACAGCTTGTCGGTGAGGTACTGCCCGGAGAAGCACGCCGTGCAGTAGGTGCTCCGCTTCGGGTCGTCCACCGCGGTGCCCAGGCCCTCCAGCGACAGGTAGCCCAGGGAGTCCGCCGTCACGTACTTCGCGATCTCCTCCGTGGTGTGGCTGGCGGCGATGAGCTCCGTGCGGCTGGGCGTGTCGATGCCGTAGTAGCAGGGCCACTGCGTGGGCGGCGACGAGATGCGCAGGTGCACCTCCACGGCGCCCGCGGCCTTGAGCATCTTCACGATCTTGCGGCTGGTGGTGCCGCGCACGATGGAGTCGTCCACCACCACCACGCGCTTGCCCTTGAGCACCTGGCGCACGGCGGACAGCTTCAGCTTCACGCCGAAGTGGCGGATGGACTGCTGCGGCTCGATGAAGGTGCGGCCCACGTAGTGGCTGCGGATGAGGCCCACGTCGTAGGGGATGCCGCTCACCTGCGAGAAGCCGATGGCCGCGGGCACGCCCGAGTCCGGCACCGCGATGACCAGGTCGGCCTGCGCGGGCTGCTCGCGCGCCAGCTGCATGCCCAGGCGCTTGCGCACCTCATAGACGCTGGAGCCGAAGAGGACGGAGTCCGGCTTGGCGAAGTAGACGTGCTCGAAGATGCAGCGGCCCAGCCGGGGCGCGGGCTTGAAGGGCATGCTGGAGCGCAGCACGCCGTTCTCGATGACGACCAGCTCCCCGGGCTCCAGCTCGCGCACGAGCTCCGCCTCGATGAGGTCCAGCGCCGTCGTCTCGCTGGCGAGCACGTACGCGCCCTCCTTCATCTTGCCCAGCACCAGCGGCCGGAAGCCGTTGGGGTCGCGCACCGCGATGAGCTTGTCCTCGGTGAGCAGCAGGATGCTGTAGGCGCCCTCCACCCGGCGCAGCGCCTCCACCAGGCGCGCCTCGAAGGAGGGCTGCTTGGAGCGGGCGAGCAGGTGCATCACCACCTCCGTGTCCGCGTCCGACTGGAACAGCGCGCCCTCCGACTCCAGCTCCGCCTTGAGCTCCGTCGCGTTCACGAGGTTGCCGTTGTGCGCGATGGAGAACTGGCCGCCCGCGTAGTTCACGAACAGGGGCTGGGCGTTCTTGATGCCGCTGCCGCCCGCCGTGCTGTAGCGCACGTGGCCGATGGCCGCCCTGCCCGGGAGCCCTTCGATCACCGGCGCGGTGAAGATGTCCGCCACCAGGCCCATCTGCCGGTGCGCGCGCAGGGTGTGTCCGTCGGAGGCGACGATGCCTGCGGACTCCTGCCCGCGGTGCTGCAGGGCGTGCAACCCCAGGTACGTCAGGTTGGACGCCTCTCCGTGACCCACGATTCCGAAGATGCCGCACATGGCGCGCTGCCTTACCCCTTTCGACCGCGAAGCGGAACAGGAACGCACGCCTTGAAGGTGGGTATTCCACCCGCGGTCGACGTCGGCCCTTGTAGGCCAGCCAAGGCGCCGTCGCTCGAAAGGTGGGAGCCGCCGGGAAGCCCCGAGCGGTTACGCTCCCGCCGGCATGTCCTTCTTCCGGCGCTCCTTCCTCCGCACCCTGCTGCCCTTCGCCTTGCTGACGGCCGGGGCCGCCTACGCGCTCGCCTCCTGGAACTGGTGTGGGAGGTGGGAGGAGCGCGCGCCCGAGGTGCTGTCACAGGTGCGTGGCGAAGGCCCCCTCAAGGCGGGCGCGGCGAAGGTGGCCCTCTCCCCGCCCTTCCCGGTGGTGGTGGCGGGCTACGTCCCGCCCCGGCCCGAGGCGAGCCAGGCCGAGGTCCCCCTCCAGGCGCGGGCCCTGGTGCTGGAGGCCGGCGGCGCGCGCGTGGGCGTGGTGTCGCTGGAGCTGCTCCTGGTGACCCCGGAAATCACGGCGCGGGTGCGCGAGCGCGCGGCGAAGGCCGGGGTGAAGGAGGTGCTGGTGTTGGCCACGCACACGCACTCCTCCTTTGGGGGCTACGACGCGCGGTGGGCGGCGCAGCTCTCCGGCACGGGGCGCTACCGGGAGGCGTCCGTGAGCGCGGTGGTGGAGGGCGCGAGCGCGGCGCTGGAGAAGGCGGCGGGCGCCATGACGGACGTGACGCTGGAGGTGGGCGGCGCGGCGGACGCGGGGCTCGTCCATTCCCGCTCCGGCGGCGACGTCCCGGACGGCCAGCTCACGCGGGTGGTGCTGCGCGGGGCGGCGGGGCCGGTGGCGGAGGTGCTGGTGTTCGCGGGGCACGCCGCGCTCATTCCGCGGCAGCGGGCGCTGGTGGATCCGGACTACCCGGGGCGGCTGAGCGCGCTGCGCGAGGAGCTGGGCTCGGGCGTCTCCCTGTTCGTGCAGGGCAGCGAAGGCAATGCCTCCGTGACCTTCAACGAGGGGCAGGGCCCCGAGCGCGCCCTGGGCTTCGCTCGCAAGCTGTCCGCGCTGGCGGACACGGCGGTGCCCGCGGCCGTGGCGGAGCCGGTGCGGCTGGCGTTCGCGCGCGTGCAGGCGGCGCTGCCCCGGCCGGACTCGTCGCGGCTGGTGCCAGCCCTCACCCGGGCGGCGGGGGACAACTTCCTGTGCGGCTCCTCGCCGCGCGAGGCGGAGGTGGACGCGCTGGTGCTGGGGCCGCTGGAGCTCCTGTCCATCCCGGGCGAGCCCACCGTGGGCGCGGGCCGGAGGCTGGCGGACGCGTCCGGGGCCTCGCACGTGCTGGGGCTGGCCAACGGCTACGTGGGCTACGTGGATACGCCGGAGCAGGTGCGCGCGGGGCAGGGCGAGTCCCGGCGCCAGTACTTCGGGCCCGCCCTGCTGGAGCGCCTGGACGCCGCCGCGCGCGTGGCCGCCGGCGCGGTGGGCTTCTCTCCTGGCAGGTAGGCGGAGGCCCGTCCGCCCGCCTGCCCTGGGGACCTCCTGACGTCCGGTTGTCGCGGGGCGGCGCCATCGCTGGCGGAGGGCCCGCTGCCTACCTTGGTCCTCGGACCGGCTGATTCGCGGGAAGGGGCACGGGATGAGGTGGGAAGGCGGACGTCGCAGCTCGAACATCGAGGATCGGCGGGGCAGTGGCTTCGGACGCCCGCTCGCGGTGGGCGGTGGCGCCGCGTCGCTGGTGGTGGCCCTGCTGGTGATGTTGCTGGGCGGCGACCCTTCCGACGTGCAGGTGGACACGCGCGCCTCGCCGTATTCGCAGCCGGGCACGGGCGGCTCCGGGAGCGTCGACCCGCGGCAGGAGCAGCTGAAGGACTTCGCCTCCGTGGTGCTCGCGGACACGGAGGACACCTGGCCCGGCCTGCTGGAGCCCCAGGGCGTGCGCTACGTGCAGCCGCGCCTGGTGCTCTTCACGGACGCGGTGCAGTCCGCGTGCGGCATGCAGCAGAGCGCGGTGGGGCCCTTCTATTGCCCGGGCGACCAGAAGGTGTACCTGGACCTGAGCTTCTTCGACGAGCTGGAGAGCCGCTTCGGCGCGCCGGGTGACTTCGGCCGCGCGTACGTCATCGCGCACGAGGTGGGGCACCACGTGCAGAACCTGCTGGGCATCTCCCGCAAGGTGCAGTCGCTGCGCAGCCGCACGAGCGAGGAGCAGGCCAACCAGCTCTCCGTGCTGACCGAGCTCCAGGCGGACTGCTTCGCCGGCATCTGGGCCCACCATGCCCAGCAGGAGCGCGACATCCTGGAGCAGGGCGACGTGGAGGAGGGCCTGGGCGCCGCCAGCGCCGTGGGCGACGACACGCTCCAGAAGCGCGCCCGGGGCTACGTCGTCCCCGAGTCCTTCACCCATGGCTCCGCCGCGCAGCGCATGACCTGGTTCAAGCGCGGCCTGGAGCAGGGGACGCTGGAGGCGTGCGACACCTTCAACGCCCGGCGGTAGGGGCGCGGAAGGCTCAGCGCGCCCGCGGCGGGGCGCCCGTCCCGTGCATCGGCAGGCGCTGCTGCTGCGTCCCGATGAGGGGTTGCTGGAGCTGGTACGTCCCGTCGAGCGGTTGTTGGAGCTGATACGCGCCGTTGAGCGGCTGCTGGAGCTGGTACGTCCCGATGAGGGGTTGCTGGAGCTGGTACGTGCCGACGAGCGGTTGCTGGAGCTGGTACGTCCCGATGAGCGGCTGCTGGAGCTGATACGACCCGACGAGCGGCTGCTGGAACCCGCTCTCCGCGGGCGGTTGATACCAGTAATTGTCCCAGAAGGTGCTTTCACCGGAATCACTTGTCAGTGATTGCCGGTCATCCAGGTTCTGCGAATCATTGCCCTCCGGGGCAGTCACCGCTTCGTCCTGCTGCGCCAGGACCGTGACCGGACCGGACGCGAGCGCCACCACGAGGGTCACCAGGGTGCCCGTGCGCATGGAGTCCTCCTTCCTTGCGTCGCGGGAGAGGGAAACCGCGCCGCGACCTGCTCCTCAAGATGACCGCGCGGGGCGGCTCCGGGGAGCACGGCGCGCTGCTCCCGGGCCTGGCCGGGCGCCAGCCATGGAGCCATGCGTCATTCGCATTCCGAACACATTGCGAGCGATAGGCTTACCGCGTGTGCGTGCTTTTTCCTCCGTGATCAAAGGTACGCCGCGTCAAAACACAAACGTGAAACTTGTGCTTGTCGTCAGTGTGTCTTTGCTCCGAGCATGCCGCCTTCCCGCTGCTTCGCGGGCCGCGGGTGCTTCCCCGAGGTCCATGCGGAGCGGCCTCGCGGAGGAACGACATGCCCCGTTTGCAGTGGACCCGCGCGACGTGCGCGACCCTTGTGGCCCTGGTGGGGGCCCTTTCGCTGACCGCCTGCTCGGACGACGATGACAACAACAACACGCCAGACTCGGGCGTGAAGGTGGATGCGGGGACGAACACGGACGCCGGCAGCGACGCCGGGACGGACACGGACGCCGGGACGGACGCGGGCAGCGTGGACACGGGCATCCCCTGGGACGGCGGCAGCGCGGGGACCTTCTCCTGCGAGGGCAAGGCCCAGGCGACGCTGACCTTCAATCCGGGGGAGGAGGAGGCGTTCCAGGACCAGGTGAACACGCTGGCCGAGTGCACCACCATCCAGCTGGCGGCGGGCACGTACACGTTCGACAACGCCATCACCATCCGCCAGAAGGGCATCACGCTGGTGGGCGCGGGCAAGGGCGCCAAGGGCGAGGGCACGGGCGGGGCGAACAGCACCGTGCTGGTGTTCACCAACGCGGCGGCGAACTCCAACGGCCTGGACGTGGTGGGCGACCGCTTCGAGGTGCGCGACCTGGCGGTGTGGAACGCGAAGAAGGACGCCATCCGCGTGGAGTCCTCCACCGACGTGGTGATGCGCCGCGTGCGCACGGAGTGGGCGGAGGCCGACAAGGAGAGCAACGGCAAGTACGGCCTGTACCCGGTGAAGTCCAAGTACGTCGTCATCGAGGACTGCGAGGCGTACAACGCCGCGGACGCGGGCATCTACGTGGGCCAGACGCAGTACGCCGTCGTGCGCAACAGCGTGGCGAAGCAGAACGTGGCGGGCATCGAGATTGAAAACACGCAGTACGCCTACGTGCTGGGCAACACGGCCCAGGACAACACCACGGGCCTGGTGGTGTTCGACCTGCCGGGCAACCCCATCCGGGGCTCCGACATCCGGGTGAAGGACAACATCATCACCGGCAACAACCGGAACAACTTCGCCTCCGTCGCGGCCAGCAGCAGCACGGTGTCGCAGGTGCCGGCGGGCACGGGCACGTTCCTGCTGGCGTCGCGCCGCGTGGAGCTGACGGGCAACACCTGGGCCAACAACAACACGGTGGACGTGGCGGTGCTGAGCGGCCTCGCCATCGAGCCCAACCCGGCGCTGTGGGACGCGGCTGGCGGGAACTTCGCGAGCTCGGACGTCTACGTCCACGACAACACCTTCCAGGGTGGGAGCGGCGACAACGTGGACAACGGCAACCTGGACCAGCAGCTGCGCCCGCTGGGCGCGGCCATGGCGGCGCTCTACGCCTATGGCGAGACGCAGGGCTCGGTGGGCGTGGAGCCCCTGGTGTGGGACGGCCTGGACCCCTACGGCCATGACCGCGCGCAGGTGAACCCCATCAATATCTGCTTCACCAACAACACGCTGCCGCCGGGCACGACCGCGGCCATCGCGGACCTGGACCTGGTGGCGGCGGGCCAGACCGCGGCGGGCGGCGACCTGCCGGGCGCGTGGGCCCTCACGCGGCGCTACCCGGCCACCCAGGCGGAGTTCAACTGCTCGGGCTTCAGCCCCGCGCTGACGATTGGTGACTTCATCCCGTAGTCGCGGTCAGGGAGCGTGACACCCATGTGGACGTCGTTCGTGAACCCCCGTCTCTCCGTGGTGCTGCTGGCGCTGTCGCTGGCGGCCTGCGGATCCTCCGACCCGGAAGGCCCCGGGCCCACACCCGACGCGGGGACCCCCGTGCCGGATGCTGGAACGGCGGACGCGGGGGGGCCGGACGCGGGGGAGCCGGATGCGGGCTCCGTGGACGCGGGGACGGATGCCGGAACGCCCGACGCGGGCGAGCCGGACGCCGGGCCTCCGCTGGCCATCCCCAACGCGCTGTCGGGCTTCGGGTTGTTCACCGGAAGCCCGGCGGACGGAGGGCTCGTCCCGGTGGAGGGCAACGTGCCCTACACCCTGTCCACCGCGCTGTTCTCCGACTACGCGGTCAAGTCACGCACCCTCTACATCCCCCCCGGCAAGACGGCGCACTACGACCCCGTGGCCGCGCTGGACCTGCCGGTGGGGACGCTCATCACGAAGACGTTCGCCTTCCCGGCGGACCTGCGGAAGCCGGACCAGGACGTGCGTTACATCGAGACGCGCGTCCTGGTGCGGCAGCCCTCGGGCTGGGAGGCGTGGCCCTACGTCTGGAACACGGAGCAGACGGAGGCCACGCTGGCCACCGGCGGGCGCTCGCGGCCCGTGACGTTCATCGACACGGAGGGAGAAGCCCGCTCGTTCACGTTCTACGTCCCGTCCAAGAACCAGTGCCAGCAGTGCCACCACCTGGTGGACGACAAGGGCGAGCAGGTGATGCACCCCATCGGGGTGAAGGCGCGCTACCTGCACCACGCGAACACCTACGGTGGCGTGGAGCACGACCAGCTGGAGTACCTGGCGTCCCTGGGCAAGCTGGACGGACTGCCCGCCCCCGGGGACCTGCCGAAGGCGCCGGACGCGTTCGACCCGCAGGCGGCGGACCTGTCCACGCGGGCGCGCACGTACCTGGACATCAACTGCGCGCACTGCCACAACCCGAAGGGGACGGCGGGCATCACCAGCCAGCTGTTCCTCAACTTCGACAACACCAGCGTGTTCAACCTGGGCGAGTGCAAGCGCCCGGGCTCCGCGGGCGCGGGCGTGGGCGGCGAGTTCGACATCGTCCCCGGCAAGCACGACGAGTCCATCCTCTGGTACCGGATGCACACGGAGGAGACCGGCAAGATGATGCCGCAGATTGGCCGCACGGTTCACCACGAGGAGGGCGCGCAGCTCATCGCGGATTGGATCGACTCCCTGCCGGCGAAGAGCTGCAAGTAGCGCTCAGGCGGCCGGCGACGGGGGCTGGGGCTCCTCCAGCCCCACGTTGCTGGACGCGCGGTTGTAGACGGCCAGGTCCAGGAGCCCCTCCTCGCGCGCCACCAGGACGGGCACCAGCATCTGGCCGGTGACGTTGGTGAGGGTGCGCATCATGTCCAGCACCCGGTCGATGGCCAGCAGGTAGCCCAGCCCCTCCAGGGGCAGCCCCGCGGCGCTGAGGACGACGGTGGTCATCACCACCGCCGTGCCGGGCACGCCCGCGGTGCCGAAGCTGCCCAGCACGGACGCCAGCAGGATGATGAAGAGCTGGGGCGCGGACAGCGTCAGGCCGAAGTACTGGGCGACGAAGAGCGACGTCATGGCCGGGTAGATGGCGCCGCAGCCGTCCATCTTGATGGTGGCGCCCAGCGGCACCGCGAACGCCGCGTAGTCGCGGTTGACGCCCAGGTTGTGGGTGACGCTGCGCAGGGCCACCGGCATGGACGCGAAGCTGGAGGCGCTGACGAACGCCACCTGCATGCCCGGCGCGGCGCCCCGGAAGAAGCGCAGCGGGTTGAGCCCGTGCGCGGCGAGCAGCCCGCCGTACACGAAGACGACGTGCGCCGCGCACGCGAGGTACAGCGTGAGGACGAAGGTGCCCAGGGGCAGGAGGCGCTCGAAGCCGTAGGTGCCCACCAGCGCGGCGATGAGGCCGAAGGTGCCCAGCGGCGTCAGCTCCAGCACGAAGCGGGTGACCTGGATCATGGCGTCGCTGGCCTCGCCCACGAGCGCGCGCAGGCGCGCGGTGCGGTCCCCCAGCTTCACCAGCGCGAAGCCCAGCAGGCCCGCGAAGAAGATGACCTGGAGCATCTTGCCTTCGGCCAGCGCGGCGAAGGGGTTGGTGGGCACCACGTCCAGCAGCACCTGCACGGGGCCGGGCACCTGCCGGGGCTTGTAGTCGCTGGCCACCTGGAGCGTGCCCACGCCCAGGCCCGGCCTGGTGAGGGCGGCGGTGCCCAGGCCCACGCCCACGGCCAGCGCGGCGGTGACGGCGAACCAGAGGAAGGTGCGGCCGCCCAGCGCCGCCACGCTCTTCTGGCCGCGCAGCGCGGACACCGCGTGGATGACGGCGAAGAACACCAGCGGCGTGGCGATCATCCGGATCAGCTGGACGTAGAGGGTGCCCAGCGGCTGGAGCCACGTGCCGGCCCGGTCGCCCAGGGCCCACCCGGCGAGCGCCCCCAGCACGAAGGCGCCCAGCACGCGCTGCCAGAAGGGGATGCGGAACCAGCGGGCCCAGGGCTTCATCGCGCGACACCTCTCACGGCGGTGGACCCGCGGACCCTAACCCCCTCGCGGGTCCGGCGCCGCGTTCCCGTCCGGGCGATGCCCCACGTCATTGAGACCCGCTGATGGGCCCCCTAGGCTTCCGGCCCGCTTCCCCCCTCGCCCCACCGCCGGGAGTGCTCCCTTGAAATTCACGAGCAAGGACGTGTCGAAGCTGCTGGACGAAGTGAGCGGAGCCGAGGGCCTCATCGGGTACGCCTGCGCCACGTCGTACATGAACGGCTACCAGTGGACCTGGAACGGCACGCAGTGGGTGGGGACCTACTACCCCACGCAGCTGAAGCTGCCGGTGGGCGAGGACTCGAGCGGCTCCTGCTAGAGGGGGTTGCCAGGCCCTGCCTCCCGTGAAGGTCGCCGTCGTGGACAGCGGTGTGTCGGTGGGCTTCCTTCGCGGGGCGGGGCTGTCGCTCGCCGGGGCCGCGAGCTTCGCGGTGGACCGGGAGGAGCGGCGCCTGGAGTCCCGCGTCCACTCGCGGGAGGAGCTGGCCGCCTGGTGTGACGGCGGCTCCGCGCTGGAGGACCTGGAGGACACGCACGGCCACGGCACCGCGGTGCTGAGCATCCTGTGGGGCCAGGGACGTCCTCCCGCCGACGTGGAGTGGTACGTCGCGCGCGTGCTGGACGGACGGATGCGCGGGGACTCGCTGTGCCTGCTGGAGGCGCTGGAGTGGCTGACGCAGGACGTGCGGCCGGACCTCATCAACCTGAGCCTGGGCACGGTGGGCCGCGCCTTCGAGGCGCCCCTCACCGCGCTGCTGGACCGGGCGGTGGAGCAGGGCAGCCTGGTGCTCTGCGCCGCGGGGCCCGTGTCCGGCCTGCCGTCCGGGCTGTCGTCGGTGGTGACGGTGGCGGACGCCGCGATGGCCCAGGCGCTGCGCGAGGGGAGCCTCGTGGACCACGTCGAGGACGCGGCCACGGTGCGGCTGTACGCGGACGGGGCCTGGAGTGAGCGCCCCATGACGAGCAGCTACGCCTGCGCGCTGGCGGCGGCGCGGGTGCTGCGCGAGGGTCGTCCTCCCGGGTGGCGGCGCGTCACCGCGTCACGGCGGACGCGGTGACGTTCCGCTTCGCGCGGGGCCTCAGGCCGGGACGCGGTCGTGGTCCTTGCGGTCCCAGTGCCGGTGCTGCGCGAGGGCCCGCGCGAAGGCGGTGGCCAGCGCCGCCCCCGCGCCCGCCTGGGAGCCGGCGATGACGCCGGGCGCGGCCGGGTCGATTTCACAGGCCCTGAGCAGGTCCTCCGCGTCCCTGGATGCGCCCACCGTCTTGCAGTGCAGGTAGGCCTCCTGCACGAAGTGGCGCGACTCGCCGTCCTTCTTCAGCGTCTCCACGCTCCTGGCGCCGCCGGGGATGAAGACGCCGTCGTACTCCACGGAGGCGGTGGTCATGGCGCTCTTGTCCACCGGCACGTCCTTGCCGTTGGAGGCCTTCACCGTGCCCAGGCGCCTGGCGATGACCTTCAGCCGCGCCCCCTGCGCCGCCAGCTCCTTGCGCAGCGCCGCCAGCTCATCCGCGTCCACGCCGTCCGCGACGAGCACGCCCACCTTGCGGGTCTTGATGGACGGCTTCGAGGCCTGCTTCATCGCCTCCATGCTCAGGGCCTTGGACGCGGGCGGGCCCTTGGGCGTGACGGGCGTGGCCTTGGGCGCGGGCAGGCCCAGCCCCTCCGCCACGGCGGAGACGAGCAGGGCGTCGATCTTCGCGAAGTGCTCCAGCATGCGCTCCTGGATGGCCTTTGTCTCCACCTTGCCCAGCTCGAAGCGGCACGCGTCGATGAGGTGCTGCTGCTCCGGCTCGGACAGGCTGCGGAAGAAGAGGGCGGCCTGGCTGTAGTGGTCGTTGAAGGAGGCGGCGCGCTCCCGCACCTTCTTGCCGCTCACCTGCTCCGGGTGGTGCGCGTAGCCGCCCTGCTGCTGGGAGGCGAGGAACGGGCAGCCGCCGCCGAGCGAGTTGGGGAAGTAGTTGGCGCGGCCCACGTTGCTCGTGTGCCGGCCGAAGCCGTCCTGCTGGTGGTTGTGGACGGGCGCCACCGGGCGGTTGATGGGGAGCTCCGCGAAGTTCGGCCCACCCAGGCGCGTCAGCTGCGTGTCCAGGTACGAGAAGAGGCGCGCCTGCATCAGCGGGTCGTCCGTGAAGTCGATGCCCGGCACGATGTTGGCCACGCAGAAGGCGACCTGCTCCGTCTCCGAGAAGAAGTTCGTCGGGTTGCGGTCGAGGGTGAGCTTGCCCACCGGCTGCACCGGGACGACCTCCTCCGGGATGAGCTTGGTGGCGTCCAGCAGGTCCACGCCCAGCGCCTGCGCGTCCTTCTCCTCCAGGAGCTGGATGCCCAGCTCGTACTCGGGGAAGTCGCCCTGCTCGATGGCCTCGAAGAGGTCGCGGCGGTGGAAGTCCGGGTCCTTGCCCCCCAGCTTCTGCGCCTCATCCCAGACGAGCGAGTGCGTGCCCAGCAGCGGCTTCCAGTGGAACTTCACGAAGCGCGCGGTGTTCTTTTCGTCCACGAAGCGGAAGGTGTGGACGCCGAAGCCCTGCATCATCCGGAAGCTGCGCGGGATGGCGCGGTCGGACATGATCCACATGATCATGTGCAGGGTCTCCGGGACGAGCGACACGAAGTCCCAGAAGGAGTCATGCGCCGTCTGTGCCTGGGGGATCTCGTGGTGGGGCTCCGGCTTGGCGGCGTGGATGATGTCGGGGAACTTGATGCCGTCCTGGATGAAGAAGACGGGGATGTTGTTGCCCACCAGGTCGAAGTTGCCTTCCTCCGTGTAGAACTTCACCGCGAAGCCGCGCACGTCGCGCGCGGTGTCCGCGGAGCCGCGCGAGCCCGCGACGGTGGAGAAGCGCACGAACACCGGCGTCTTCTTGGACGGGTCCTGGAGGAACTTCGCGCGGGTGTATTGGGAGAGGGGTTCGTACACCTGGAAGTAGCCATGGGCGCCCGCGCCGCGCGCGTGGACGACGCGCTCGGGGATGCGCTCATGGTCGAAGCGGGTGAGCTTCTCGCGGAGGTGGAAGTCCTCGAGGAGCGTGGGGCCGCGAGCGCCGACCTTGAGTGAGTCGTCGGTGTGCTCGACACGGATGCCCTGGTCCGTGGTGAGGAAGTTGCCCGTGGGCTCTGAGCGGTCCCGCGCGAGCTGCTGGTCCTTGCTCTGCTCATCCACGCGCACCGCGTCCGGCTGCTTCTGTGAGGTCACCGCACCACCTCCTTCAAGGGGCGTGCAGGGTGCCGGACGCGGTGGGGACCGCACGCCCCGCGTGGCGCGTCTGGGAGGTGCAGGACGCAAGGCGGCGGGGGTGTCCAGTGGCGTTCGTTCGCGGCGTTGGCCAGCGAGCGTCAGGCGTCCCGGGCCCCGGGGCAGGCGCGGCGGGGAATCCATGGGAGACGTGCAGGGTATGGCGTGGGGTGTGTGCCCTGTCATGTTGGACGGGCGTGCTACCTCCTGCCGACATGGATAGAGTGATGGGCGGCGAGGACTGGGGAGACGCGATGGGAAAGAAGCCCGCGACCTATGCGGACCTGGAGGCGCTCCCGGAGCATGTCGTGGGGGAGCTTGTCGCGGGGGAGCTGTATGCCAGCCCGCAGCCGGCATTCCCCCATCTCACAGCGGCTTCGTTCCTGATGGCGCTCCTGGGTAATCCCTTTGTCTTTGGACTGGGAGGCCCGGGAGGCTGGTACATCGTGCTCGAACCCAGGCTCCGTCTGGGAGACGATGTCCTCATTCCGGACCTGGCCGGCTGGCGGCGCGAACGACTCCCGCAGGCGCCGAAAGTCGCGGCGCTCGCCCTTCCGCCAGATTGGGTCTGCGAGGTGCTTTCGCCCTCGACACGGCTCATGGACCGCGAGGTGAAGCTGCCGGTGTTCGCGCGCGAAGGGGTGCGGCATGTCTGGTTCATCGACCCGGTCCTTCGCACCCTGGAGGTGTTCCGGTTGGAGACGGGGCGGTATGTGCACCTCGCGACTCACTCGGGAACCGGGCCTGTACGTGTCGAGCCCTTCGATGCCGTGGCATTGCAACTCGGGGTGCTCTGGGACGAATTGGGCTGAGCGGCGTGCCCGCTTGCGGCGGGCAGCCGGCCGAGCACGGATTCAGGTGCGCACGGGCTCGGGGCAGGGGAGGCTTGCGCCCATGCCGCTGTCTCCGTTCTCGCTCCTCATCGCGCTGGGTGCCGTGCTCGGGCACCTGTACCTGCTCCGGCGGCTCGTGTGGAACATCACGTCCCGCCGTGGGCCCCGGCTCGCCGCCGCGCTCGTGCTGGGCCTCATGGCGCTGGTGCTGATCGCGCGGCGGTACCTGCAGCGCACGCTGCCGGAGGCCCCCGGCGACGTCGTGGAGCTGGTGTCCTATTCGTGGATGGGGGTGGCGCTGTGTCTGGTCCTCGCGCTCGCGGGGGTCGATGCGGGCCGGGCCTTGCTCGCCCTGGGACGGCGGCTTCGTCCCTCCGTGGCCGCACCTTCCGTGGACGTCGAGCGGCGGCGCTTCCTGTCGCAGGCAACCGCTGGTGGGGCGCTCGCGCTGGGCGGCGGCCTGGCCGGCTATGGGAGCTGGCGCGCGTTCACCGCCCCGGAGGTCACGGAGCGGGTGATCCGCATTCCGAAGCTGCCCCGTGCGCTGGAGGGCTTCACCCTCGTGCAGCTCACCGACCTGCACGTGGGCCCGTTCATCCAGCGGCGCTTCATGGACGAGCTGGTGCGGCGGGCCAACGCGCTCAAGCCGGACCTCGTCGCCATCACCGGCGACCTGGTGGACGGCACCGTGCCCCGGCTGGGCGGCTTCGTCGCGGCGCTCGGCGACCTCCAGGCGCGCTACGGCAGCTTCTTCGTCACCGGCAACCATGACTATTCGTCCGGCGCGGAGGCGTGGGTGGCCCACCTGGGCTCGCTGGGCATTCCCTCGCTGCGCAACCGGCACGTGCGCATCGGGGACGCGGGCGGCGCGTTCGACCTGGTGGGCGTGGATGACTGGCACGGCGGCCGGCGCCTGGGACAGAGGGGCTATGACCTGGAGCAGGCGCTCGCGGGCCGGGACCCGGAGCGCGCCGCGGTGCTGCTCGCGCACCAGCCCGCCAACTTCAAGGTGGCCGCCGAGCGCGGCGTGGACCTTCAAATCTCCGGTCACACCCACGGCGGCCAGCTCTTCCCCATGACGGCGCTCATCGGGCTGAGCTGGGAGCACTCCGCCGGCCACTACCGGCACGGCGACGCACACATCTACGTCAGCCGGGGCTGCGGCTTCTGGGGACCGCCCATGCGGCTGGGTAGCCCCCCGGAGCTCGTCAAGCTGGTGCTGACTTCGTGAGGAACGCGTCCAGCGCGGCGTTCACCGCGTCCGGATGGTCCAGCTGGATCCAATGGCCGGCGCCCTCCACCACCTGGTGCGCCACGCCTTCCCCCAGCCGGTGGAGGCTGTGCGGCGCGTCGTTGTCCGGCGCGACGAGCGAGAACTTCGGCCCCGGATAGCGCGCGAGCGCGGCCGTCAGGTCGAAGCGCAGCCTGGCGCGCTGCACGGCCGTCACGGCGGACAGGGGCGTGGCGTCCAGGTCCGCCAGCAGCCGCTCGCGCACGTCCGCGCGCGGCCCCGCCATCTGCGCCCAGTCCTGCCGCACGGCCTGCGCCACGTCCGGCGCGTCCAGCGAGGCGAGGTACGCGGTCACCTGCTCCTCGGGGTACCGGCGCGGGTCCGTCATCGGATCCACCAGGAACAGGCCCGCCACCTGCCGGGGGTTCTCCCCCGCGTATGCCAGCGCCACGCCCCCGCTGATGCTGTGGCCCACCAGCACGAAGCGGCGCAGCCCCAGCGCGCGCACGACGGCGGCGATGTCCGCCGCGAGCGACTCCAGCGCGTAGTCCTCCGGCTCCGGGACGGCGGAGCCTCCGTGCCCGCGCAGCTCCAGCGCGATGCCCCGGCGGCCCGTCCGGGCCAGGTGCTCCAGCTGGGCCTGCCAGTGGGAGGCGTTGCCCGCGAGCGCGTGCACGAGGACGACGGGCGGCGCCTCGCCGCCACCTCCGGTGTCCACCACCCGCAGGTCGCCCGCGGGCCCCGCCACGCGGAAGTCGTCGAAGCGGACGCGGTGGGACTCGAAGGCCTGGCCTTCCGCGAAGGGGACCTCGTAGTGGGTGACGTGCAGGTCCCGCTCGATGAGGTAGCGGTCGTCCTCCGGGAAGAAGATGGCGCGCTCCGGCGCGACCCCCGCGAAGCGCTTCACCGCGTCCATGGACTCCCAGAGGGTGACGAGGAGGAACTCCGCGCGCCCGTCCGCCACCTTGCGCAGGCAGTACGCGGCCAGGTTGCCCGGCGTGCGCCGGTAGTGCGTGAGGCCCGTCTGATGGAGATACGCGAGGTAGGCGTCGGCGTCCTCCGCCTTCGTCACCCCGCGCCAGGTGCGTGCGAGCATTCCAGGTTCCTCGTGCCGGCAAGAAAGGGAGCCGTGCATGTAGCGCGCCCCGTGGGGCGGGACCACCCCGCCGTGGCCCGCGTGTGGGCAGACGACACTTGGCTTGAGGGCGTGCGTCGCCGACGAGGCCGTGCACACGTGGAAGCGAACCCTGGCGCACCGATTTCCGCGACACCCCCCGGCCGGTGGACGAGCCCCGGCCCGGCTGGCGCCAGGGGCTCGCGGGTGCTGGCGGAGGAGCCGCTCTTCGGGACGACGCCGCTGGTGCATCCGGCGGCCCCCGCGCGGATCCACCTGGCCCGCCCGGAGTGCGTGGCGACCTTCGATGAGGCCCTGCCGCGGATGATGGCGCCCGAGCCCCCGGCGTCCGGGACCGTCATCGTGGAGTGCCCGGCGCCGCTGCCAGTGGAGGCCGCGTCCGGCGCGGGCGCGGTGCGCGTGAGCCGCGAGTCGCCGGAGCGTTTCAGCGTGGAGGTGGAGGCCGAGGCGCCGTCGGTGCTGGTGATCAACGATGCGCACCTGCCCGGCTGGACCGCGACGCTGGATGGCGAGCCCGCGTCCATCCTCGCCGCCAACGTGGCGGTGCGCGCGGTGCCGGTGCCGGCGGGACGCCACACGGTGGTGATGCGCTACCGGACGCCGGGGCTCCTCCCCGGGCTGTGGCTGGGCGCGCTGGGAGCCGCGATGGTCGTGTCGCGGCGCCGTGCCCGGAAGCTGACCGGCGCCGGCCTCCAGGCTCAGCGCGGCGCGGGCGTGGCGGTGCTCGGGGCGCCGAACGCGGGCGGCGAGGCGGTCAGCGCTCCGACGGAGTAGGTGCCGTCGTAGCCGTCCGGATCCTCCGCCTTCTTCTGGAGCGTGATGCCCGGGGCCTGGGCCTCGCCCCGGGCGCGCAGGGACTGCTGGCCACAGGTGTCCGCCGTCATCCCCCGGCAGATCCACGCGGAGCCTCCGGCGCTCGCCAGGTCGAGCGACACCAGGCCGGGCTCCGCTTCGAGCAGCCGGTGCGTCATGAACTGGAGCTTCTCGTCCCAGGGCGCGCCCACGTCGCGGCGCGCGTGCAGGTTGCCCACGAGCACGATGAAGGTGTCCGCGCGCGCCTGACTCCGCGCCTCGCGGAGCTGTGCCGCCATCGTGTCGTCGCGGTCCTTGCCCCCCGCGTCGAACGCCACCACGCGGATCGGCAGCCCCGCGTGCCTCCACTCGCGCACGCGCTCCAGCAGTTGGCGCATGGCCTCGCTGCTGCGGCCGTCCTGGACCTCGCGGCGCCAGAAGGCGCTGTCGAGCGGGCCCTCGGCTTCACCCGAGACGAACGCGTCCAGGCGCGCCTGCTCCTCCACGGGCAGCTCCAATGCCAACCGCACCGGCTGTCCCGCCGCCGCCGCGTGACACGCCAGCCGCGCCGCGAAGACCGGCGCCTCCTGCGTGCCGTGAATCTCGCCCAGCACGACGAAGGCCGCGGGCTTGAGCACCGCCTCCATGCCGGGGAGCTCCGGGCCGCAGTCCGCCTTCGCGGTCGTCACGGGAGCTTCGCGCGCCGTCCGACATCCGGCCAGCAGGCAGGTGGCCAACAGCAGGGACCGCGGGGAAGGTCGCATGGGCGTGGAGCCTCCTGAAAGGAACCGGGGAAGCCCCAGTCTCCCCCAGCCCCTCGCCCCTGGAAACACGACGGCCCGCCCCGGGAGACGGAGCGGGCCGGTCGTGGCCTCGTGCGTGACGGGTCGTGTCAGGCGGTGGGGGCGACGACGCTCGGGGCCGACTGGCGCTGGGCCGCCGCGAGCGCAGAGCGCTGCAACCACCCGGCGAGCCCCAGCATCGCGAGCCCGGAGGTGCGCAGCGTGCGCAGCAGCTCCACCGCCTCCGCGGGATTGCCGGGCAACAGCGGGGCCAGCCACTCGCGCGCGTCGTAGAAGAGCCACACCGCGCCGGAGATGCCCATGGCCCACCACACCCACGCGAGCCGCCCACCGCGCAGCATGTACGCGACGCGGAGGATGGGCGCGACGAGCAGGATGGTCGTCATGTCCGCCAGCGTGGACGCCAGCGCGATGATGGCCGTGCACGTGGCCGCGAAGTCCTGGCCCAGGTGCCCCACCGCCGAGACGAGCGCGGGCCCGCCCACCGCCAGCGCCGCCAGCGCCGCCACCGCCCACAGGAGCGTCGCGCGGGGGCTGGGCGGCGGCTGGAGGCCGGACTGCTTGTAGGTGCGCGCCAGCAGCACCAGCGCGAACGTGGTGCTCACGTTCGCCAGCACCACCACGCCCATGCGCACGGGCAGCAGCGGCGACGCCGTGAACGGCACGTCCGGCACCGCGTGCATCCAGTAGCTGCGCAGGGCCGTGCTGACGAGCGACAGCAGCGCGCCCACCGTCAGCAAGCCCCACACGCGGCGCAGGTAGTCCCCCGCGCCGAACGCCTTCGCCGCCGCCGCCGTACCCAGCACCGCGAGCAGGCCCACGGCCCAGCCCGCCACGTCACCCACCAGCGCCAGCCGCTGCGCGTCCTGGAACGACGTGGCCACCGCGGCCAGATGCACCCCCTGGAGCACCAGCACGGCGCCCAGCCAGGGCGCCACCTTCGCGAGCGCGCGACCCGAGGGGGGACGGGGGGCGTTCATCGCAGCTTCTCCATGGCCTTCGATAGCTCCGTGAGGGTGTGGTTCGTGCGCGCCGCGCCGATGAAGACGTTGAGCATGGGCTTGAGGCCCTCCAGCACCAGCGGCACGTCCTGCACGCCCACCTGCTCCGGTGGACGCTTGAGGGCCCGCAGCGAGGCGGTGTGGATGGCCATCTTCGCGGTGAAGTCACCCAGGAGCGGCTCCAGGTGATGCATCAACACGTCGTGCCAGCCAGGGGCGGATGAAGGGGAGGACGAGGGAGTCTGCACGTCACCTCCGCGGGGGGAAGACCCCCAGCGTAGGGACATTTCGAACCCGGCACGAGGGCTCGCCTGCTCTCGGACCCGCACAAAGTGCTCGGGCGGGCCTGATTTCCCCGCGACCTCTGGAAAACGGTGCGGCTTTCAGCGGCGGCGGGGCTTCTTGTCCTCGGCCGGCTTGGGGGCGGGCCGGGGCTCGTGGGGGCCCTTGAGGATGTCCTCGAAGCGGGACTTCTGCTTGCGGCGCTTGAAGAAGAGGGCGGTGCGGCCCAGCAGCTGCGCGAGCTCCGAGCCGGTGGCCTCGGCGATGGTATCGGCGCCTTCGTGGCGGCCCTCCGGGCCTTCGTTGATCTTGACCTTGATGAGCTCGTGGTCGTTCAGCGCCTGCTCGACGGCGGCGATGACGCCCTCGGTGACGCCGGACTGGCCGACGATGACCACCGGCTCCAGGTGGTGGCCGAGGGCCCGCAGGTGGCGGCGTTCTTTCCCGGTGAGGGGCATGGGGGTGTCTCCTTGAAAAGGCGCGCACCCTACTTCTTTTGCGACGCCATGCGGATCTCTCGCATCGCGTCGATGTGGTCCGGTTGCAGCTCGACCGTTCGCTTGAAGTGCTTGAGGGCGCCGGTCGCGTCGCCGCACACCTTGGCGATGACGCCCAGGAAGTAGTGGGCGGGGGCGCAGCGCTCGTTGCGCTTGATGGCGGCCTGGATTTCGCGGAAGGCCTCCGGCTGGGCGGCCTTCTTGTCCGGAGCGGTGAGGAAGCGCGCGTAGCCCCGCCAGGCGTAGAACTCCGGCTCCTCGGCGTTGAGGGCGATGGCGTCGTTGAGCATCTTCACGGCTTCCGGGTACTTGCGCGCCTTCACCAGGATGCAGGCCTTCTGGAAGAGCTCCTCCGCCTGGAGGATGGCCTGGACGTCCACGCCGTCGCCGCCGCCGCTCTTGAGCTCCTCAAGGTAGGCCGCGCGGCTCTTGTCGTCGGAGAGGGCGCGGTAGGCGTCGCCGATGTACGCGAACACCTCCGCCTTGAGCTTCTCCAACTCGGGCGGGGCACCCGGGGGCAGGGTGTCCGGGTGGTAGAGCTTGGCCAGGCGGAAGTAGGCGATCTTCACCGCGCTGCCTTCGGTCTGTTCGGTGAGGCCGAGCCGCTGGAAGTGGTTCTGGCCCTTCATGGTCGCGGCGAGCTGGCGCAGCGTGGGCAGCTCGTCCGAACCGGGGGCCGGACCCGACGCGGCGGGGGCCGCCGGAGCGCCGACGACGGGCGGAGCGGGGCGGGCGCCCGGGCCCGCGAGGGGCGCGGCTCCGGCGGGAGCACCTGGAGGTCGGGCACCAGGGCCGGCGGTGGGGGCGGCCCCCGGAGGCCGCGGAGCCGCACCTGGACCGGCGACAGGCGCGGTGGCCGGACGCGCGGTGCCGGGACCCGCCACAGGGGTGGCACCGGCGGGACGGGGGGCGGCGCCCGGACCCGCGATGGGAGCACCGGGGCCGGCGGTGGGGGCGGGACCCGGACCCGCGACGGGGACGCCAGGACCGGCAACCGGCGCGGCGGGTCTGGCTCCTGCGGCGGGCGCACCGGGGCCGGCCGTCGGAGTGGCCGCGGGGGCCACGACGGGCCTGGCTCCAGCGCTCGCGGCTCCTGGACCGGCGACGGGCGCTGCCGGACCCGCGGCTCCAGGCCCCACGGTGGGCACGGTGCCGGACGGGCGGGTCGGGTTGCCCGAGGTGGGGCCGGAGGCCGGAGGCGGTGGCGCTGTCTGCGCGCGCGAGGCCGCCGCGAAGGAGACGCCGCTCAGCTCCTTCATCAGGAATGCCACGCGCAGCAGGTGATCCACGTCCTGCGGCACGTCCTGGAGCAGCTGCCCCAGCGAGCGCACGCCGTCGATGAAGGAGAGCGCGCGAACCTCGTGCGGCGTCAGGCGCAGCTCGCTGGCGGCCACCCGGCCCCCGGACTTCATGATGGGCATGGGCAGCACATAGGCCAGCCGCCGCTTGAGATCCGACGGCGGTATGCGGCGCACCTGGTCGCTGAGCAGCGCCCAGCGGTTGCCCAAGGGCATCGCCTTCTGGGCGGGCAGGTCCCGCGCCTCGAAGGTGAACGTCCCGGACTCCGCCCGCAGGGCCTTGCTCAGGATGCCCAGCGCCCGCTGCGACAGCTGCGCGAACGCCGTCGCTGGCTGTAGCAGCCCCAGCCCGAAGAGCGCCGCGAGCAGGTCGCCCCCGAAGCGCTCCTTCGCGCCTTCCGCCTGCTGGAGCTGCTCCGCCGTCAGGAGCCGCGCGCCCATCAGCGACACGCCCAGCGCGTCCTCCGGGTGCGACGAGTCCACGAACTCCGGATTGCCCTTGCGGAAGTGGACCGACAGCGTGCGGTCCGATAGCACCAACGTCAGCAGGCCCGTGTGCTCGCCCGCGGCGATGCGCCCGTACAGTTGCAAGGGCGAGCACTGCGAGAGCTGCCCCTGTGGCGGCACCGTGTTGGTCCCGTCATCCTCCGGCGCTGGCGCGGGCTGAGGCGCTGCCGGACGGGCCGCCGTGGCCGGAGCCGCTCCCGCGCCAGGCGCTCCCGCCGGACGGGCCGCCGCGCCAGGAGGACCCGGTGGCCGCGCGGCGACGGGCGGACGCGCCGCGCCGGGACCCCGTATCGCGCCTGGACCCGCCATGGGCGCGGCGCCCGGACCCGTCATGGGCATGGCGCCCGGACCCGCCATGGGCGCGGCGCCCGGACCCGCGATGGGCGCGGCGACAGGGCCAGGACCGGGCGGTGGTGGGGCGATGACGGCCGGCGCGGATTGCCGCAGCGACGCGGGCGCGCCGTCCCCCCACAGCTCGCGGGGGAACATGTCCCGCACCTCCGGGAAGCGCCAGGGGAAGGCGAACTGCAACCCGTCGGTGGAGACCTGGAGCTTGCCCTGGATGGAGCCGCTGTCGATGAGCAGCTCGATGGTCGGACCCGTCAGGGGGCCCCAGGTGGTGCCCCGATCGTTCCGCACCCAGTACTGCCGGACCTCGCCCTCCGCCATGTGCTGTCCTGCTCCCACTCCCTGGACCACCGGGAAGCAGGAATTTTATCGCCGCCCGAGCCCGCCTCCAAGCAGACGACCTCTCGCGGGCCGCCGGGCGGGGGTTTCAGGGCGTGGCGCCCTCCATCGCCGCCAGCCCCACGCTGGCGAGGCACGCCGCGTCGGCCTGCTGCTCGGCGGGCGGGTCGAAGCAGTACACCTCGCTGTCGAAGACCTTGCAGATGCCCGCCGGGGTCCCCGCGCACGCCACCTTTCCGTACGCCGTGGTGCAGTTGTACCCGCACACCGGGCCCGTCTCGCTCAGCTTGCACTGCGGCGCGGGCAGGCCCTTGCCCCACGCGCAGAGCGCCGCGGGCGACGGGTCGAAGCAGGTGAGGTGGCCGTTCTGCGCCTTGCACACGCCCAGGGGCGTCTTCGCGCAGCGCACGCCCTCGGAGGCGTTCACGCAGTTGTAGCCGCACGCCATTTGCAGGCCGTTGCTGACGCACTGCGCGCGAGGCACCTGCCGGCCGAACACCGCGAACACCGCGGCGGGCGGGTCGAAGCACGTCACGTTGCCGCTCTGGGTGCGACACACGCCCGCGGGCGTCTTCGCGCACTGCACCTTGCCGAAGTCCGTCACGCACCCGAAGCCGCAGCCCACCACCCCGTCGATGGTCTTGCACTCCGAGTCCGGCAGCCCGGCGCCGTAGGCCTTCACCACGTAGGCCGGCGGGTCGAAGCAGACGGCCTGCCCGTCGATGACGGTACAGCGGCCCTGGAGCGTCTGGGCGCACCGCACGCGCTGTCCATCCGACTTGCACGCATAGCCACAGGACACGTGCCCGTCGATGGCGCGGCACGTGGCGGTGGTCGCGTCGGGAGGGGAGGGCGGCGCCGCCAGCGTCAGCGCCAGCACGGTCATCAAGGTCGCGAGCATGCACCGCATTGACCCCCAAGCTTCGCCCCCGCGCAAGTAAGGGTGATAAGCGAGCGCCACCGTGGACCTGGACGTCAGCGCAGTGAAGCTGGTGCTGTTGTGCGTGGCCGCGCTGAGCGCGGGCGTCGTGGACGCCATCGCGGGAGGCGGCGGGCTGATCACCCTGCCCGCGCTCCTGACGGCCGGCCTGCCGGCGCACGTGGCGCTGGGCACCAACAAGGGGCAGTCCGTGTTCGGCTCGGGCGCGGCCATGGTGCGCTTCGCGCGCGCGGGCCTCGTGGACGGGAAGCTGGCCCGGGTGACGTTCCCCTTTGGGCTGATGGGCGCGTTCGCCGGCGCGGCGCTGGTGCTGCTGCTCGAACCGGAGGTGCTCAAGCCGCTGGTGCTGGTGCTGCTCATCGCGGTGGCGGTGTTCCTCGCCTTCCGCCGCGCGCCGCCGAAGCAGGACGGCGTGGAGCCCTCGCCGCGGCCGCGCGCGCAGGCCATCGGCGCGCTCATCGCGCTCTGCCTCGGCACCTATGACGGCTTCTTCGGTCCGGGCGTGGGCACCTTCCTCATCGTGGCGTTCTCGTCGCTGCTGGGCCACTGCCTGGCGCGCGCGTCCGCGGACGCGAAGGTGGTGAACTTCGCCTCCAACCTGGCGTCCGTGACGCTCTTCGCGGTCCGGGGCGTGGTGCTGTGGAAGGTGGCGCTGCCCATGGCCGCCGCGCAGTTCACCGGCGCGTGGCTGGGCGCGCACCTGGCGGTGAAGGGCGGCGACCGGCTGGTGCGCGGGGTGGTGCTGTGCGTGGTGGCCGCGCTGGTGCTGAAGCTGGGGCGCGACGTGTGGCTGGGCTGGGCGGCCTGAGGCAGGCGCGCCCGGCCTTCAGCCGATGTGCACCAGCAGGCACAGCCCGCGCTTCGCCACGGACGCGGTGAACTTCTGGAGCTCCACGAAGTAGGAGAGCAGCTCCTCCAGCGGGTCCACGTCCTCCGCCGGCTCCTCCTCGTCCCAGGTGCCGGGGTAGATGTCCTCCGCCTGGAGCTTCGCGGGGGCGAAGCGCTTGCGCAGGGCGTCCACGGGCGTCTGCTTCAGCGCCTCCGCCAGCGCCTTCACGGCGGCCGCGTCGAACACGCGCGCGGTGCCTTCATCCGACGGGATGTCGCCCACCTCGTCGCCGCCGCGCACGAGGAAATCCAGGGGCGGCTGGCCCTCCCACGCGGTGCCGGTGAGCAGGTACTGGAGGCCGTGCCACGCCTCGCCGATGTCCAGCTCCAGGAACGCCGCGCCCTTCGCGTCGCCGAAGTCCTCCTCGTCCTCCAGGAAGGGCTCCAGCGACTCGGGCGCCGCGCGCAGGGCCTGGCGCTGCGACTCGGTGGTGCTGCGCAGCGTGCAGAGCATCTCCATGGGGCGGCCTACTCCACGACGACGAGCTTGGCGTTGTTCTCCACGGCGGTGCCCTCCTTGGCGAACACCTCCGTGACCTTGCCGGCCTTGGGGCTCTTGAGCTCGTTCTCCATCTTCATGGCCTCCACGACCACGAGCCCCTGGCCCTCCTTCACTTCCTCCCCGACCTTGACCAGCACCTTCACCACCTTGCCGGGCATGGGCGCGAGGACGACCTGGCGGCCCTCCACGGAGAAGCTGCTGGCGGCCGCGCGCATGCGCAGCTTGCGCTCGTCCGCGACGTCGGTGCGGTTCACCTGCCCGCGCACCAGCGTGCCGACCTCGTCGCCGTTCTCCTCGAACTCGACGTTGTACGACTGGCCGTCCACCAGGAGCGACAGCGTGCCCGCGTCCACGGACAGCGCGTCCACCTGGAACGTCTTGCCGTTCACCGTGAGCCGGTAGCGGTCCTGGCCCAGCGACTCCAGGTCCACCGGCACCGCTTCCTTCTGGCCTTGCTGCTTCGTGAAGTAACGCATGGAGGAAAGGTCCTTCCGAGAGGCCTGCGGGAGGAAGAGGGTCAGCGGCGGCGGCTCTTCAGCGCCAGCCGCCACGGGCTGATGCGGCCGCTGGCGTCCGAGCCACCGGCGCGCGACGGCAGCGTCTCCGCGCGCTTCTGGTCGCGCTGGAAGGCGTGCAGCGTGCTCGCGAGCAGCGCCACCTCGCTGAGCTTGGGGTCCTCCGCGCCCAGGAGCGCGGTGTGCTCGCGGGTGAGGAAGCTGGTGTCGTAGTCCCCGCCCACGAACTCCGGGTGGGACAGGATGCCGTGCAGGTAGCGGAGGTTGGTGGTGATGCCCTTCACCACGTACTCGGACAGCGCGCGCTTGGCCCGCGCGATGGCCTCCTCGCGCGTGGCGCCCCACACGGACAGCTTGGAGATCATGGGGTCGTAGGCGTTGGGCACCGTGAAGCCCGCGTACACGCCCGAGTCGTCGCGCACGTTCGGGCCGCCCGGCACGCGCAGCGCCTGGATCTTCCCGGGGCTGGGCATGAAGTTGCGCGCCGGGTCCTCGGCGTACACGCGCACTTCGATGGCGTGGCCGCGCGGCGCGGGGGCCTCGAAGAGGGGGAGCTTCTCCCCTTCGGCGGCCTTGATCTGCATGGCCACCAGGTCCAGGCCGGTGACCCACTCCGTCACCGGGTGCTCCACCTGGAGGCGGGTGTTCATCTCCAGGAAGTAGAAGTTGCGGTGCACGTCCACCAGGAACTCCACCGTCCCGGCGCCCACGTAGTTGACGGCCTTGGCCGCCTTCACCGCGACCTCCCCCATCTTCGCGCGCAGCTCCGGCGTGAGGATGGGGCTGGGCGTCTCCTCCACGACCTTCTGGTGGCGGCGCTGCGCGGAGCACTCGCGCTCGTTCAGGTGGAGGGTGTTGCCGTACTGGTCGGCGAACACCTGGATCTCCACGTGGTGGGGCTTCTCCAGGTACTTCTCGATGTAGACCGAGTCGTTGCCGAAGGCGTTGAGCGCCTCGCTCTTGGCGGAGCGCCACGCGGAGTCGAAGTCGGCCAGGCCCTCCACGCGGCGCATGCCCTTGCCGCCGCCGCCGCCAGCGGCCTTGAGCATGATGGGGAAGCCGATGCCCTGGGCGTACTCGCGCGCCTCCTCGATGGTGACGATGGGCTCGGTGGTGCCGGGGACCACGGGCACGCCCGCCTGGATCATGTTGGCGCGGGCGCGGGTCTTCTCGCCCATGGCGTCCATGGCGGAGGCCGGCGGGCCGATGAAGGTGATGCCGGCCTTCTCGCAGGCGCGCACGAAGGAGGCGTTCTCGGAGAGGAAGCCGTAGCCGGGGTGGATGGCGTCCGCGCCGGACTGCTTCGCGACCTCCAGGATGCGCTCCTGCACGAGGTAGCTCTCGCGCGAGGGCGGGGGACCGACGAAGTACGCCTGGTCCGCCATGCGGACGTGCAGGGCCGAGCGGTCTGCTTCGGAGTACACCGCCACCGTGGCGATGCCGAGGTCCTTGCAGGTGCGCATCACCCGGATGGCGATCTCGCCGCGGTTGGCGACGAGCACTTTGCGGATCTTGGGCATGGGCGCCCGTCTAGCATGGGGCGCCCGGGATTGCCCGCCTCTACTTGCGCAGGTTCAGGTACTGGTCCATCAGCTTCCGGGCCTGGGCGAGCTTCGCCTCCACGAACCGGTCGTCCTCGTCCGGCTCCGGGGGCGGGGCGGGGTGCGACGGGGCCTCCACCGGCTTGCCGTCCGCCCCGAAGTCCACCGCGGCCGCCAGCAGGTTGCGGGCCGCGCTGCCGCTGAAGAGGCGGGCCACCGCCGTCGTCTCCACGTCCAGCCAGCGCGCGGCCTGGCGCAGGACGTCCAGGTACTCCCCCTCCATGGCGCGGGGCGGGCGGCTGGGCGCGGCCATGCAGACGCGCGCGTAGCTGTGCTCCCGGTCCACGTACATGCCCATGGAGCGGTCGCGGAAGTCCCGGGAGAGCGCCTGCGTCATGGCGTCCACGTGCTCCTCGGGGGAGGGCACCTTGCCGGACGTCTTGCCGGAGACGAGGGGAATCTCCGCCACGTGCCAGCCGCTGTCGGCCAGCGCCTCCGGGCGGGGCTCCACCCACTTCACCTCGGGGGGAGGCAGGTCCAGCCCCTCACACACGCCCTTGAGCGTCTGACGCAGGGCGGTGAGGTTTCCTTCGACGTCGGAGAGGAAGAGGACGAGTCGGCGCTGCTGGGACACGGGGGCTCCTTGAGTGGCCCCGTGAAAGCCTCGGCGTTACCTCCGAATTTCCGGAACGCGCCACGCCCGCCTGCCCTCCGGGCGACGGGGGGCGAGCGGGCGCGGCCGGGACTTCTTCTACAGCGGGATGTTGCCGTGCTTGCGCGGCGGGTTCTCCTGCCGCTTGTCCTTGAGCATCTCCAGCGCGCGGATGACCTTGGCGCGGGTCTCCTCGGGACGGATGACCTCGTCGATGTAGCCCAGCTCCGCCGCCTTGAACGGGTTGGCGAACTTCTCGCGGTAGTCGTCCGTGAGCTTCTTGCGCTCGGCGTTGGCGTCCTGGGCCTTCAGGAGCTCGTTGCGGAAGATGATGTTCACCGCCCCCTCGGGGCCCATCACGGCGATCTCCGCGGTGGGGTAGGCGTAGTTGATGTCCGCGCGGATGTGCTTGGACGCCATGACGTCGTACGCGCCGCCGTAGGCCTTGCGGGTGATGAGGGTGATCTTGGGGACGGTGGCCTCCGCGTACGCGTAGAGCAGCTTGGCGCCGTGGGTGATGATGCCGCCCCACTCCTGGTCGGTGCCGGGGAGGAAGCCGGGCACGTCCACCAGGGTGAGCAGGGGGATGTTGAAGCAGTCGCAGAAGCGCACGAAGCGCGCGGCCTTCACGCTGGCGTCGATGTCCAGGCAGCCGGCGAGCACCGCGGGCTGGTTGGCGACGATGCCCACGCTCTTGCCGTTCATGCGCGCGAAGCCGACGACGATGTTCTTCGCGAAGTGCTCCTGCACCTCGAAGAAGTGCTTCGAGTCGACGATGGCGCGGATGATCTCCTTGATGTCGTAGGGCTTGTTCGGGTTCGCCGGGACGATGGTCTTCAGCGACTCCTCGGCGCGGAACGGGTCGTCGTCACACGGCTGCGCGGGCGGGTCCTCCTGGTTGTTGGAGGGCAGGTACGAGAGCAGCTCGCGCGTCATGGCGATGGCGGCCTGCTCGTTCTCCGCGGCGAAGTGGGCCACGCCGGACTTCTGGTTGTGCGTGAGCGCGCCGCCCAGGGCCTCCTTGGAGACCTCCTCGTGCGTCACCGTCTTGATGACGTCCGGGCCGGTGATGAACATGTACGACGTGTCCTTCACCATCATGATGAAGTCCGTGATGGCGGGCGAGTACACCGCGCCGCCCGCGCACGGGCCCAGGATGAGGGAGATCTGGGGGACGACGCCGGACGCCAGCGTGTTGCGCAGGAAGATGTCCGCGTAGCCGGCGAGGCTCTCCACGCCCTCCTGGATGCGCGCGCCGCCGGAGTCGTTGAGCCCGATGACGGGCGCGCCCACGCGGGTGGCCAGGTCCATGATCTTGCAGATCTTCTGGGCGTAGGCGCCGGAGAGCGAGCCGCCGAAGACGGTGAAGTCCTGGGCGAAGACGAAGACCTGGCGGCCCTCCACGGTGCCGTAGCCGGTGACGACGCCGTCGCCGAGGATCTTCTTGTCGCCCATGCCGAAGTCGTGGCTGCGGTGGGTGACGAACTTGTCCAGCTCGCTGAAGGAGCCGGGGTCGAGGAGCAGGTCGATGCGCTCGCGGGCCGTGAGCTTGCCGGCCTCGTGCTGCTTGGCGATGCGGTCGGCGCCGCCGCCCTGCTCGGCCTGCTGCTCCATCTGCTGGAGCCGTGCGCGCAAGGGATCGTTCTCGGGGGTCGTGGCCATGGGGCCGCGCTCTAACACGATTGGCGGGCGGTGGCAGCGCTTCCCTTGTCCCTGGAGGGGTGGGCGGCCCTCCGAGCCGGGGGTGCGCGGGGCGGGGACGGGACGGAAGTTCAGGATTTCCGACACCGCTTCTTCTTCGCGGGGAAGGCGGGCAGGGAGGCTGGCGATGCGTGAGAGGCCGGGGGCGCTGCGGGTGGGGTCGTTCCGGGGGGTCCCCATCCGGGTCCACTTCTCCCTGTTGATAGCGCTGCCGCTCCTGGCGTTGTCCTTTGGCGGGGCGCTCCAGCGGGCGGCGGAGACGGCGGACGTGCCGTCGGGCGCGCTGGGGGGGCACCCGTGGGCGTGGGGGCTGGCGGTGGCGGTGGGGCTGTTCGTGTCGGTGCTGCTGCACGAGATGGCGCACACCTTCTATGCGCTGCGGCATGGCGGCGAGGTGCACGGCATCACGCTGATGATCGTCGGGGGCGTGTCGGAGCTCGCGGAGGCGCCCAAGCGGCCCCGGGACGAGGCGCTGATGGCGCTGGTGGGGCCGCTGACGAGCCTGGGGCTGGCGGTGTTCCTGGGCGCGCTGACGTGGGTCGTGCACGGCCTGGGGATGTTCCAGGTGCAGTTCGCGCTCTTCACGCTGGCGATGCTCAACGCGCTGTTGGGGGCCTTCAACCTGCTGCCGGCGTTCCCCATGGATGGGGGGCGCATCGTGCGCGCGGCGCTGACGCCCCGGCTGGGGCTGGTGCGGGCGACGCAGGTGGCGGCGTGGCTGGGGCGGCTGTTCGCGGTGGCGTTCGGCGTGTGGGGCCTGGTGACGCTGAACCCGTTCACGCTGGTGGTGGCGTTCTTCGTGTTGATGGGCGCGGAAGGGGAGTCGCGGCAGGTGCGGATGAAGGCGCTGCTGGAGCGGGTGAAGGTGGAGGCGCTGATGACGCCCCGGATGGTGGGGGTGGACCTGGACCTGTCCGTGCAGGACGCGCACTGGGCGCTGCGGCGCGAGCACGCGAGCACGCTGCCGGTGACGAGCGCGGGGCGGCCGGTGGGGCGGGTGACGTGGGCGGCGGTGCAGGCGGTGCCGGAGGCGCAGCGCGCCAGCTACATGGTGCGCGACGCGATGGAGGACGGGGTGGTGGCGGAGCTCGCCGAGGACGGCTGGACGGTGCTCCGGAGGATGTCGGACGCGCGCGTGCCCATGGCCGCGGTGGTGGACGAGGAGGGGCTGCTCGCGGGGACGTTGGACTGGAACGACCTCCAGCGGGGGCTGGCGCGCGCGGAGGAGGCGGAGCGCCAGCGGTCGCGGACGGGGTGGCCCCGGGAGCGGACGGCGTAGGGGGGCGGTTCCGCGTTCCAGGTCGTCGCAGTAGAGCGCGTCGAAAGGAATCCCGAGCACGGGACCCAGCCTGCTCAGCGCGGCTTCGACATCCGGTTCCCTGACGCCGTACTCATCAAACGTCTTGGCTGTCGTTCCAGGCCTCGCTCCGCTCTCCTACGGCAGCGACCAGTTCATCTGGAAGCGGTGCGCGCCGTTGGGGGCGCTGTCCAGCCAGCCGGTGATGCTGTCGCTCTTCGCGAGCAGGGGGCCCAGCTCCGTGCTCGCTCCGAAGAGCGCGGCCAGGCGCTCGTCGCCCATCACGTCCATCAGCGACACCTGGGACAGACCGCGCGCCAGCTTCTTTGGATCCAACGTGAACTCCACCGCGCGCTTCAGCGGCCCGCCCTTCTCCGGCAGCGACGCCAGCACCGCCTGCGTCACCGTGGAGTCGTTGCCGAACACCAGCTGCTTGCCCTTGAGCCGCACGTAGACGCTGCCGCCCCTGGCCTCCATCGCGTAGCCGTCCTCCAGCGCCCTGGCCCCCGGGAACTTCGCCAGCGGCGCCAGCGCCGCCTTCGCCGCCGCCGGGTCCGTCACCTCCGCCGCCAGCGCCTGCTTCGCCGCGAAGAAGCGCACCTCCGGCTTGCGCAGCGAGCCGCGCACCGCCACCGAGTCCACGCCGAGCAACACCTGCCCCGTCAGCTGCTTCGCCAGCGCGTCCGTCACCCCCTTCACGTCCGCCGCCGGACACGCGGGACACACCGTCCGCACCGCGTCCGCCACGGACTCCACCGCCTGCGCCACGCCCGTCGGCGCCACCTGGGCCCTCGCGAAGAGCAGGCCCGTGGGAGACATGGCGCCGTAGGGGCTCGTGCCCCTGGCCAGGAAGGGCGGCAGCGGCAGCTTCGTGGTCGTGCCCTCCACCTTCAGCCCCTTCGCCGTGCCATCCAGCGCCAGCACGCCGTCCTTCGTGGACACGTACAGCACCCCCGGCACCGTGGCCATCCTCGCGTCCGCGGCCGGCGCCTTCAGCGCCACCAGCTTCGCGGCCTCCTTGCGGAGCGCTTCGTCCGAGTCCGTGCTCAGGAAGGCACACGCCTCCTGCCCCTTGAGGACGTAGCCCCCGAAGCCCCCCGCGGCGCCCGGCGCTCGCAGCGTCGTCACGCCCTTCACCGTGCCCCCCTTCACGTCGCCGTTGCGCGCGAGCACGTTCGCGGTCGCTTCCTGGAACACCTTCGCGTCCTTCACCCGCGTGCACGCGATGCGGCCGTCCTGCCGCATGGACACGGTCAGCGGCCCCGCCGCGTCGATGCCCAGCGCCTCCATCGCCTCCGGCTTCCCCAGGTCCAACGGCAGCAGGGGGTGCAGCTCACCGCGCCACGCCTCCGGGTTCAGCAGCTGCGAGGACGCCCCGGCTCGCGTCAGGAACGCGTTCAGCCCCTGCGCCTGGTCCAGCTGGGGAATGTGGAGGACCGTCACCGTCGAGGCGGCGACGCGAGGCGCGGGTGCGGCCGCCAGCGCGGCGGCAAGAGCGAGTGCGAGCATGCCCCCACCTGAGAGCGCTCCACCGCCCCTGTCAAGGCACTCCCACCGGGGACGCCCGTCGCCAACGTCCTCGGGACGTCCCGCTCGCGCTACTTCGGCAGCCGGCCCGCGCGGGCCCACGCCATCATCCGCTTCGCCAGCTCCTCCGCGTCACGGCGCAGGCAGGCCAGCTGCAACACCTCGTCGTCCGTGTGCGCGAGCGCCATGCGCACCCGCAGGCCGTCCACGAACCGCAGCACCTGCTCGATGCTGAGCGCCCCCGGGTCCTCCAGCGCCCCCGCGAACCCCGCCACCTCCGCCTCCGCCGTGAAGCCCTCCGCCAGCAGCGCCGCCGCCAGCGCGGACCGCGCCACCCGGTGCTCGCGCGCCCGCGCCCCCTGCCGCTGACGACGCCACGGCTGCGCCTTCCACCGCGCTCCCCCGTCCTCCCCTTGCCCCCGCCCGCCCTGCGTCTGCGCTTCCATCGTTCGCATCTCCGTGCCCCCTCTTCCTTCGAGACCCGGGCCTATCGACCTGGGCCCATCCACGGGCGTGACTGGCATCCCCCCTCCCATCCACAAGCAGGACTCATGGATGAAGGGCTTTTCCGGAAAGACGCTTTCCACCTGCTTTCTTGCCCATCCCTCGGGGATGCTCGAACTGTCATGCACGGTCACTCCTGGCAGGTGGGAAAAGCCTCTCGCCGGCGCCGGTCTCTCCGCCGGCGAGAGGTCACCGGGAGGCCCGGTGTCTTGCTGCCTTGAAGGATTGTCGTGAGGCGGTAGTCGTGGTGCGGGGCCCGCGGGAGGAGGCAGGTGTTCAGGTGGGGACAGTGTGCGGCCCCCCGGACGGATGGGATTGAACCTTCTATCTATTGCATCGTTCTGGGTCCGGTCCCGGGGGACAGCGGTGGTCGACCGCGTTCTTGTCGGGACCGTCACGGCCTTCCGGGGGGAAGCCATGCCGAACCTGCTCGACCTGCCGCGTCAGGCATTGATGGACCTGCGTTCGCGTCTCAGCCACCTGCCGCTCGTGTCCCAGTTGCACCGTCGGCACTCGCCCAACAGCCTGGCCCTGTCCAGCCCGGCGCCGCAGGACTCGGTGCTGGCGGATCCGCAACGCGTGGAGGTGTGGCGGCGCGCCGTGGAGCGCTACGTGCGCCCCAACCAGGTGGTGGTGGACGTGAAGGCCGGCACCGGCCTGCGCACCTTCCTCGCCGCGCACCAGCACCCGCGCAAGCTGTACTCCGTGGATGACTCGCGCCTGCTGGACACCACGCAGTGGGTGGCCCGCCGCAACGGCCTGGAGCGCATCGCCTTCGTGCGCGAGCCCACCTGGCAGTTCCAGCCGCCGGAGAAGGCGGACGTGCTGCTGCACGAGCTGCTGGGAGATTCGCTGCTCGACGCGGGGCTCGTGCCCCGGATGCTGGACCTGCGCACGCGCCTGCTCAAGCCCGGCGGCCGCATCCTCCCCAACCGCTTCGAGGTCTTCGTGGAGCCCGTGCAGCTTCGCGAGGAGGCCTGCGTCCCCTTCATCTGGACGCAGCACCTGCCCCACGTGGACTTCCGCTGCCTCCAGTCGCTGCGCGAGGCGATGAGCCCGTCGTACTTCACGCGGCTGGTGCGCTCCTACGAGGTGGACCACCTGCTGTGCGAGCCGGAGCCCGCGTTCGGGTTCGACCTGGAGACGATGCGGGCGGAGGGGCTGCCCTCGCGCGTGCGCATCCAGCGGCCGGTGGAGGAGGACGGGCGGGTGGATGGCTTCTGCCTCTTCTACCGGGTCGCCTTCGACGCGGAGCTGGCCTACGACGTGTCCCCCATGCGCGAGCGCAACACCACGGCGATGACGCTCCTGCGCGTGGAGCCGCGCGAGTTCAGCCGCTACGACACGCTGGAGTTCGAGCTGGAGCTGCCCAACCCGTCCGACCCGCGCACCTGGCGGTGGCAGTTCACCTGACGGCAGTGCTGGAGGCCGGAGTGATGCCCGGTGGACAGGCTTCCTGTCTCCGGGTGTCGCCGCGGGTGGGCGCACTGCCTAGCTTGCACCGCGCATGCGACCGTTCCGACTCCTCGTCCTGTTCCTCCTCTGGGGTGCCGCGCTGCCCGCCGCGGCCCAGGCTCCGCGCACCGTGGCGGGCGTGTGCGGCCGCACCAACTGGGTCTGCGTGTCGGAGTGCATCGACGCGGAGTGCGTCGACAGGTGCCTGCGCGAGGGCTGCGAGGACGCGCTCAAGCGGCTGAAGTCCTGCACGAGCAAGGCGGCCTGCGCGCCGGACGACACGGCGTGCGCGGCGAAGTCGTGCGGGCTCACCTGTGAGCGCTCCTTCGAGCCCGCGCCCAGGAGCCCGGAGAAGCTGGTGACGAGCCCGTGCGAGGGCGACAAGGCGCCGAAGGGCACGGCGGTCCCCAAGGAGCTGGTGGGCACGTGGGTGCTGTCCGCGGCGAGCATCCCGGACACGGACCAGCCGGGGGAGGAGGAGCGCATCGACGTGCAGCCCCGGTCCGACTACGCGCGGGCGCTCCAGGTGACGCCCTCCGGTTGCTTCGTGCTGCGGACGACGCTGGATGACGCGACGCTCGGGCGTGGCAGCACGCTGGATGTCCGCGCGTGGGGACAGCTGGAGGTGAAGGACAAGCAGCACCTGACGCTGCGCACGCAGGACGGTCAGGCGGTGGGCCCGGTGTGTGGCAAGGAGCGCGTGGTGCCGCTGTCCAAGGGCCGCTTCAAGGGGGGCGACTTCACGTATGCCATCGAGGAGAAGGACTCGCTCATCCTCACGGTGCCGGGCGCCACGCGGCAGACGTTCCAGTTCGAGCGCGAGAAGGCCGAGGCGCCGGAGCCGCCGCCGAAGCCCTGAGGAGGGCCTTGCCCCCACCGGGGTGCGCGGGTGAGAAGGGCGCCATGGCAGGCCGCGAGCGGATGGCGAGCATGGACGCGGCGTGGCTCCAGATGGAGGAGCCCGCGAACCTGATGATGATCACCGCGGTGCTGTGGTTCGACGGCGCCGTGGACCTGGAGCGGCTGCGCGAGGTGGTGCGGGAGCGGCTGGTGGAGCGCTACCCGCGCTTCCGGCAGCGGGTGGTGCCCGGCCCCCTGGGCGCGCCGTACTGGGAGGACGCGCCGGACTTCGACGTGGACGCGCATCTGTCCACGCTGCGCGTGCCGGAGTCCGTGGGGCGCGTGGGGTTGGAGGCGCTCGTGGGGGACTGGCTGGGCGTGCCCCTGGAGCGCTCCCGCCCGTTGTGGCACTTCCAACTGGTGCGCGGCGCGCAGGGCGGGGACGTGCTGCTCGCGCGGCTGCACCACTGCATCGCGGACGGTATCGCGCTCGCGCGGGTGCTGCTGTCCCTCACGGATCCGGTGGAGGCAGGCGCTGGGGCGGTGCGTGCCGCCGGGATGGAGGCGGACTCCGACGTGTCGCGCGCCGCCGTGGTGGGGGCGGATTCCGATGCATCACGTGCCTCCGCGTTGGAAGCGGAGGCGGATGCGGCGCGAACCGCCGCGGTGGACTCAGACGTCGATGCAGCGCAGTCCGCCGTGCCGGAAGCGGAGGCGGATGCATCGCGAGCCGCGTTGGGCGCGGAGGCGGATGCGGCGCGCGCCGTCGAGCCGGGGACGGAGGCCGCGTGGCCGCGTGAGCGCATGGCCGCGCAAGGCAGACAGGATGCCCGGACGGAGGGCCCCGACGCGGTGACGCCCTCCGAGGATTCACGACGGCCGAGCGCCTCGCGCTGGTGGAGGCTGGCCCGGGGCGCCCGCTCGGCGCTGCACAGGGGCGCGGAGCTGGTGCGCGAGCCCATCCTCGCGGGCGACCTCGTGCGCCAGGGCGCGAAGGGCGCGGCGGCGCTGGGCAAGCTGCTCGCGCTGCCTCCCGACCCCCGGTCTCCCCTCCGGGGGCCGCTGGGCACCCGGAAGCTCGCCGCGTGGTCGGCGCCCATTCCCCTGGAACGGGTGAAGGCCGTGGGCCGGGCCCTGGGCGGCACGGTGAACGATGTGCTGCTCACCGTGGTGACGGGCGCGCTGCGGCGCTACCTAGCCTCACACGACGCTCCACTGGAGGACGTGCACTCGCTGGTTCCCGTGAACCTGCGGCCCCTGAATGCGCCCGTGCCTCGCGAGCTGGGAAACCGCTTCGGCGTGGTGTTCCTCCGGCTCCCCGTGCACCTGGCCGAGCCGCGCCGCCGGCTCCGGGAGGTGGCGAAGCGGATGGAGGCCCTCAAGCGCTCACCGGAGGCCGTGGTGACGTCCGGCGCCCTGGAGCTGCTGGGCCACGCGCCCGCCGCGCTGGAGCGCGCCTTCGTGGACGTGATGGGCACCAAGGCTTCGCTCGTCACCACCAACGTGCCGGGGCCGCGCCAGCCGGTGTCGCTCGCGGGCAGCCGGCTGGCCGGGCTCACGTTCTGGGTCCCCCAGGCCGGCCACGTGGGCCTGGGGATCAGCCTCTTCAGCTACGCGGGGCAGGTGACCGTGGGCGTGGCCTCGGATGGGGCGCGCGTGCCCGACCCGGGGGCCCTCGTCGCCGCGTTCCAGGAGGAGCTGGACGCGCTGGCGACGCCGGCCCCTTGAGCCCTACTTCGCGAAGAGCTTGTGCGGGTCGTACCTGCCGCGCACTTCGTTCAGCTTCGCGCGGATGGCCTCCGGCCACGCGGTGTCGAAGTGCGCCGCGTCGCGGACCCTGCCCATGAAGTTGATGGTCATCTCCGACGACAGCCAGGGCTTCAGCTCCGCGCGCAGGCCCTCCAGCGCGCCGGGCAGCACCGTCTCGAACAGCGGCGGATGCATGCCCACCAGCCCGACGAGGAAGTCGCCGCCGCGGCCACCCACCGCCGAGCCGCCCGCCACGTCGTTCCGGCACGCGCCGCCCAGGTGTCGCACCTCCAGCATGAAGAACGGCGTCCGCGCGCCCGCGCCCACCTGGCGCAGCACCGCGGTCGCGAGGTCCTGATCCACGTGCGTCAGCATCAGCCCGCTGGTCCACACGGGGCTGGGCCTCTCCGGATCATTGTGGATGCGCGCAATCTGCGACGCGGGCAGCTCGCCCAGCATGTCCATGTCCACGGGCGCCAGCGCCCGCAGGGGCGCCGCCAGCTGCTCGCCCTCGCTGGGGGTGCCCGGGTACGCGAAGCGCAGGTTGAGCACCGTGCGCCCGCGCAGCGGGGGCGGGATGAAGTCGAACGGCGGGAAGCGCATGACGGCGATGCTCGTGGTCACGCGCGCGTCCGCCTCCGCCGTCCACTTCACCCAGCCGCGCAGCACGGCCTCGATGTGCTCCTCCGCGAAGAAGAGGCTGCCCGCGTAGAGCGAGCGCAGCTCCACCAGCTTCAGCTTCACCTCCGTCACGATGCCGAAGCCGCTCTTGCCGCCGCGCAGGCCCCAGAACAGGTCCGGGTGCTGGTCCTCGCTCGCCACCACCGTCTCCCCGTCACAGGTGACCAGCGTGTAGCCGACGACATAGTCAGAGCTGACGCCGTGGCTGCGCACCAGCGGCCCCAGGCCGCCGCCCAGCAGGTAGCCCACCACGCCCACGTTCGTGGACGAGCCGGCGATGGGCGCCAGGCCGTGCTTCGCCGCCTCCTCGACGACCGGCGCCCAGCGCGCGCCCGCGCCGATGGTGGCGATGCGCGTCGCCGGGTCGATGCGCACGTGGTCCAGCGCCTTCGTGGAGAGGAGCACGCCGGAGGTGATGGGCGCGTCCGTCCCGTGCCCCGTGGCCTGCACGGAGAGGGGCAGGTGGTTCTCCCGCGCGAAGCGGATGGCCTCCGCCACGTCCTGCGTGGACTTCACCGCCACCACGTACCGCGGCGAGTGGGTGACCCCGGCGTTGAAGCCCGCGCACTCCGGGGCATAGCCCGCGTCATCGGGCGTGTAGACAGGACCGCTCACGCGGCCAGCGAGGGACTGGATCATGGGGCGTTGCTCCTTCGTGTCAGCCAATGGCGCGAGGCGCAGCATAGACCTGGAAGTCGGGCCGCACACGCAAGCACCTGGTGACGACCCGGCCCGGGCGCGAGTGCTCCGTCCCACCTCCACACCCCTACAGCAGGCCGTGCTCCTCCAGCTTGTTGTAGAGCGTGCGCCGGCTCACCCCGAGCAGCCGCGCCGCCAGCGTGCGGTTGTCCCCCGCGCGCTTCAGCGCCTCCACCAGCGCCTCCTTCTCCACGTCCTTGCGACGTGACTCCAGCGTGACGGAGTCGGACGGCGACGGAGGCGCGGGCGCGGCGGCAGGCGGCGGCGCGAGCCCCGGCTGGCGGGAGAGCTCGCGCGCCACGTCCTCTCCGGTGAGCACGGGCCCGTCGGAGAGCACCACCAGGCGCTCGAGGAAGTTCTGGAGCTGGCGCACGTTGCCGGGCCACGGCTGGGCCTGGAGCGCCCGCAGGCCGTCCTCGCTCAAGGTGAAGGGCGGCCGGCCGTGGGGCCTCGCGTGCACGTCCAGGAAGTGGCGGGCGAGCAGCGCGATGTCCTCCGGCCGCTCGCGCAGCGTGGGCAGCCAGAGGGGCACCACGTTGAGCCGGTAGAAGAGGTCCTCGCGGAAGGTGCCCCGGCGCACGCCGTCCTCCAGCGACTGGTGCGTGGCCGCGACGAAGCGCACGTCCACCTTCACCGTCTGGGTTCCGCCCAGCCGTTCGAACTCGCGCTCCTGGAGCACGCGCAAGAGCTTCACCTGCACGGCGGGGGACACGTCGCCGATCTCGTCGAGGAACAGCGTGCCGCCGTGCGCCAGCTCCACGCGGCCGGGCTTGCGCGCCGCCGCGCCGGTGAAGGCGCCCTTCTCGTAGCCGAACAGCTCGCTCTCCAGCAGCGTGTCCGGGAGCGCCGCGCAGTGCAGCTTCACGAACGGCCCCGCGCGCCGGGGGCTGCCCTCGTGCAGGGCCCGCGCGGCCAGCTCCTTGCCCGTGCCGGACTCGCCTCGCAGCAGCACCGTGGCGGTGCCCTGCGCGGCCTTCGCCAGCAGGGCCTTCACCTCCGTCATCGCGCGGCTCTGCCCCATGAGCAGGGGGGCCAGCCCGCCCGCCGCCTTGCCCGTGACGCGCGCGGGCTCCGGGTCCTGGCTCGCGTGGAGCAGCGCCTTCTTCAGCGTGAAGAGGAGCTCCTCGCGGTCGAAGGGCTTGAGCACGAAGTCCGCCGCGCCCGCCTTCATCGCCTCCACCGCGAGCGGCACCGTGCCGTGCGCGGTCATCAGCAGCACGGGGACGTCCGGCCAGCCGCGCCCCACCTCCGCGAGCAGCTCCATGCCGCTCATGCCCGGCATGCGCACGTCGCTCAGCACCACGTCGATGGGCCGGCGCGCGAGCTGCGCCAGGGCGTCCTTCGCGCTGGAGGCCGGATGCGGGGTGAGGCCCGCCTGGGTGAGCAGCGCGCCCAGCACCTTGAGCAGCGCGGGATCATCGTCGACCACCAGGACGTGGCCCTTCAGTGCGTCGCTCACGCGGCTTCTCCCTTGGATGCCGGGGGCTGGGAGGCAGGTGCCGCCGGCAGGCGCAGGCGGAGGATGGTGCCATGGCCCTCGGCGCTCGTCAGGGACGCGGTGCCGCCGTGCGCCTCCGCCACGCGCCGCACGAAGGCCAGCCCCAGGCCGCTGCCCGTCGCCTTGGTGGTGAAGAAGTCGTCGAAGGCCCGCTCGCGCGTGCGCGCGTCCATGCCGCTGCCGGTGTCCTGCACCTCCACCACCACCGCGTCGCCGTCTGGCTGCGTGCGCACGGTGAGGGTGCCGCCCTCGGGCATGGCCTCGAAGGCGTTGCGCACCAGGTTCTCCAGCGCGTTGGCGAGCAGGTCCTCGTCCCCCGCGCACTCCGGCAGGCCGGGCGCGAGCTGCTTCTGGAGCACCACCGCGCCCGGCGTCGCGAAGGCCTGGAGCGACAGCACGCCCTCCGCCAGGCGGTTCAGGTCCAACGGCCGCCGCAGCGGTTCGACTCGGGCGAGGCGCTGGTACGTGCCCGCCACGCGGTCCAGGCGCTCCACCTGCTCCAGCAGCAGGTCCAGGAAGTCCCCGTGCGCGTCCCACGAGTGGCCGCGCGCGTGCTCCTCCTTGAGGTACTGCGCGGCGCCCTTGAGCGCGGCGATGGGGTTCTTCAGGTCGTGCGCCATCTGCGCGGAGAAGCGCCCCAGCGTGGCGAGCTGCTCCAGGCGCTCGCGCTGGGTGACGAACGCGGTGACCCCCCGCCGCGCCGCCGTGAGCAGCGCGAAGGTGATGGCGGTGGTGCCCACGACGAGCGCCCCGGACTCGGCGGCGAAGACGCGGAAGAGGGTGAGATACGCGAGCACGCCCACCAGCGCGAGCACCCCGGCGTGCACCGCCGCGCTCGTGGCCCGCGCGTCCTTGCCGAAGAGCTGGAAGCGCAAGGAGGCGGTGGCCATCACCGGCAGACCCAGCAGCGTGCCCATGCTGCCCAGCCTCGGCACGGGCAGGGCCATGTCCGCCGCCAGGTCCGTGAGGAGCAGCGCGACGAGCAGCGTGAGCCCCAGCAGCACCAGGCCCGTTCGCGCCCGCTCGTCCTGCGAGCCGGCGCGGCGCAGGTGGCGCGTGAGCAGCACGAAGCCCGTGGTGAGGATGGGGATGACGCCCACCGCGACGGCGAGCCCGAAGCCGAAGGTGTTGATGCGCTCCTCCAGCGCGGGCACGCCCATGGCGATGAGCATGGTGAGCGCGAGCGCGCCCATCACCGCGTAGGTGCCGTACAGGACCTGGGCGGAGCGGCGGCGACGGCCCACGAACGCGAGGATGAAGTGCACCGCGCACGGCAGCGTCATCAGCGCCGCGGTGAAGCCCATCAGCCGCCACCCGGAGTCCCCCGTGCGCGCCAGCCCGAAGGCGGAGAAGTTCCAGGACGACAGCGCGATGGACAGCAGCGACAGCGGCAGCGCGAGGGGACTCTTCCCCACGCGGGCGAGCGCGATGCCGGCGAGGGCGAGCTGCCCCGCGCACGCCAGCAGGCTGAGCCACATGGCGCCCGTCATCGCGCGCCTCCGGGGCCCAGCCCTGCGCGAGCGAGCTGGATGCCGGCGAGGGTGCGAGGCCCCGCGCACGCCAGCAGGCTGAGCCACATGGCGCCCGTCATCGCGCGCCCTCCGCGCTCAGAGCATGCCCAGCCGGCGGGCGTTGGCGGGGTCGACCGCCGCGGACTCCCAGCGCCGCACCGCGGCCTCGCGCTCCGCGTCGGGAGCGTCCGCGTAGTAGCCCAGCGTGTCGTGCAGGGCGCGGCTCAGCTCCTCGATGGCGGCGAGCCGCACGTCCAGCTCGCGGTGGCGCAGCGCGGCCACCAGCCAGTCCGCGCGGCGGCGGCTGCGGTTCTCCGCCCACCACGCCGACCACTGGCGCGGCTGGAGGCCCAGCGTGGCGCGCGTCACCTCGCGCAGGGCCTCCGCGGCGGCCTGCGCGCACATGGCGTCGTCGCTGCCGGTGAGGTTGATGAGGCCCTCGATGGCGTCGCGGTCGTGCAGCGTGCCCAACGCGCGGGCCGCCAGCGAGCGGCGCAGCGCGTCCCGGCTGGCCATCTCCTGGCGCAGGTCGCGCAGGGACGCGTCCAGGCGCGGCAGGTGCTTGAGCGCGGCGGCGGCGACGCGCGCGGCGCTGGAGATGTCCGGCTCCATGTCGAACAGGCCGCGCAGCACGCCGTCCACCAGCTCCGCGTAGGGCAGGTTGCCCGCGGTGAGCAGCGCCAGGTAGCGCGTGTCCGCGTCGTTCGAGTCCAGCAGCGGCGCCAGCGCCACGGCCGCGGGGCGGCCCAGGCGCGACAGGGCGGCGGGGATGGGCCCCAGCTCGTCCGCCTCCGGCAGCTCCACGACCGGCAGGCGGCTCCAGGCGGTGGGGCCGGGGAAGTGCTGCGCCAGCACGCGCGCGCTGGCCTCGGGCGAGCGCGCCAGCTCCGCGATGGCGCTGGAGCGCTGGGACGCGTCCGGGCCGGTGAGCCGGCGCAGGAGCGGCGTGAAGTCCGGAGGCGGGCGCTCTTCCGGGGACAGCACGCGCGGGGGCAGGGCGGCGGCCCGGCCCAGGTTGGCCACGCCGCCCCGGCCGAAGACGGGGTTCCACCCGAGCCCCGCGACCACGGCGGGCGCGGGCGCGGGCTGGACCGGGGCCGGGAAGCCGGGCACGTCCACGTCGATGGTGATGTCCTCCTCGGGCGCGCGCAGCTCGGACACGCGCTGCTTGCGGAAGAGGATGAGCTCCTGGAAGGCGGCCGGCAGGTCCTGGCAGAACAGGATGTAGTCGCTCAGCCGGCGCTGGCTCATGGGCTTCTGGCCACAGTCGCCGTAGAGGATGGCCACGAGCCGGCCCTTCACCTCCACCGGGTACAGGAAGACGGTGCGCGGGGCCTGGCGGCCGAAGAGCTCCAGGTAGTGTCGCGTGAGCGCGTCCGGCGGCAGGGGGCCCGCGTAGCTGCCGCGCGTGACGGCGACCGTGCGGAAGACGCTGCTCGCGTCCAGCGGGATGGAGACCTGGGCCAGGGCGTTCGCGTCCAGGCCCTCGCCGCGCGAGTCCCAGCCACCCGCGGCGCCGCGCACGACGGCGAAGGCGGCCACGTAGTCGAACGTGCGGCGACCGAAGCGCAGCGCCACGTCCAGCAGCCGGTCCAGGTCCCGCGTCGCCTCCCGCAGCGCGGAGCGGGCCTGCGGCAGCGTCCACTCCGGCACGGCGGCGTCCGGCGCGCTGGCGGCACGCGGGGCGGGCTCCGGCGCGCGAGGCCGGCTCGCGCCCGCGTGGGACGCGGGGTTGCTGAAGATGATGAACGACGGCTCACCCCGGGGCGGCGCCGGGGGAATGGGGGGCGAGGTCGGCGCGGCGGCCTGGGCCGCGCGGGCCTGCTGCTCGGGCGCGGGAGGCCACACCGCGGGGCGGGCCCCCGTGGGCTGCGTGGGGGCACCCGCGCGGCTCGCCGGGGCGGATGCGCCCTGCGAAGGCTGGGGGCTGGTCGCCGGCGAGCCCTGCGAAGGCGACGCGGACTGGACGGTGGTACCCGGTCGACCGGCGCCCTGTGCCGGCTGCGCGGCCGGGGGCGTGCCCTGGATGGAGCCCTGCACCGTGGTGCCCGGCCGGGGGCCCTGTGCGCTCGGCGCGGTGGGACCCGGCCCGCCGAAGCCCTGGGTGATGGGGCCCTGCACGGTGGTTCCGGGACGGCCCGCGGCCTGCGGCGGCGTGGCGTATGTCCCGGGGGGGGCGCGGCCTGCCTGGGCCGAGCCCTGCGGCGCGGCGGCGGACGCTCCGGCCGCATCCACGGGCATCAGCACGGGCACGGGCTGCGGCGGCGGTGGAGGACGCTCTCCCGGCGGGTAGAGCGTCGGCGGCGCGGCGCTCCCCGACGCACCCCGGTTCGGCGCCTGCGCGGGCGGCGTAGCGCGCGCCGGCGTGTTCAGCCGCAAGGGCTCGCGCGTGTACGCGGGCGGCGGGATGTCCGCGGGCACCGGCGTGGGGCGCTGGACCGCGCGGGCGGTGGTCACCGGACCCGCGGAGGTGTTCAGGCGCAGCGGCTCGCGCACGTAGGCGGGCGGCGGGATGTCCACGGGCTCGGGCTCACGCGTGGCGGCGGGGCGGGGCGCGGCGGGCACGGGCTCCTGGGCCACGGAGCGCGCGAGCTGCTCCACCATGTCCACCGTCATCGACTCGTCGTCGGGAGGTGGAGGCGGGGGCGGCGTGAGTGGCCCGGCCAGCCCGGCGAGGGCCTCCGCCAGTTGGACGAAGCGGGGCGGCAGCGGCTGGCGGTAGATGACGGAGATCCACTCGCGCACCCGCAGCTCGATGGCGACCCACAGCTCCAGGGGCTTGCCCAGGAGGAAGCCGACCTCGTCCAGCTCCTTCTTGGGCACCGGATAGGCGCACGCCACGTGCAGCGTGTTGCCGTCCAGGGACAGCGGGACGACGCTCAGGCGTTCCGCGATCTTGGGAGGGATGAAGCTGGCGACGTCGAGGTTGGGCTCGAAGTCCACCAGGTTCACGGGCCGGAAGCCGGAGACCTCGCCCAACATCGCGAGGACGTCCGCTTCGGAGAGGCCGCGCTCCAGGAGCGCCGTGTCCAGGTGGCCTCCCTGGGCCTGATGCTGACGCAACAACTCCCCGGCCTGCTCCTGGGTGAGGAGGGCGCGCGAGACGAGGTGCTGGGCAAGACGCGAAGGCATGAAGGCCGCGGCATCTTACGGCCGCGGCCGCAAGGCACAATGAGCCGGTTTCAGCTCGGTTGGACGACGAAGGTGGACGTCAGTTTGTCATGGAGCGTCTGTCCGCGGCGGTCGAACAGCGCCATCCAGAACCCGCCCAGGAAGAGAACGAAGGAAAGCCCGGCGAGCAGCGCCCGGAAGATGGCCCGGCCCGGGGTGGGCGCCATGCCATGAGTGTCCACCAGGCGCAGGCCCAGGAGCAGCCGCCCCAGGGTGCGCCCATTCCAGAGGAAGGCCGCGACCGCGCAGTACACGGTGGCGAGCACCACCACCAGCACCACGCCCGGCAGCAGCACGGTGTGCAGCGCGCGCAGCCAGGCGACGAACGCGTCCAGCCCGGTCAGCCCCGGCTGCGGACCCTTCACGCCCGCGATGGACGAGGCGAGGGTGATGTAGGCCGCCGCCACGGCGCCGATGGCCGCCGTGTCGACGGTGAAGGACAGCAGCCGGCGCCACAGCGACGCGGGCCGCGCGTGGACCTCGCCGGTGGCCGGGGCGGGCGGGACGGCGGAGACCTTCGACTTCGAGGGGGCGGTGGGAGCAGGGGCGGGCGAGGCTTCCATGCGGGACACTCCCGGAGCGGGCGCGGGAGCCGTGGCGAAGGCCGGCGTCTCCAGCGAGGGCAGGATGGCCGGGTCGTCCATGACGGGCAGGCCCGGAGCGGCGTCCCGGCGAGCATCCATCAAGGGCAGGCCGGAGGAGGCCCGCGGTGCATCCCACTGCTCGGAGGTCGACGGTCCGGAGGCGGAACCGTCCATGGCGGGCAGTCCGGAGGAGGCCGGCTGCGCGGCCGCGCCCATGCGAGGCAGGCCCGGCGAGGCTCCATTTGTCGGACCGGAAGCCGGGGCCTGCGCGGCCGGGCGAGGAAGTCCAGCGGCCGGGGCCTCCATGCGAGGCAGTCCGGGGGACGCCTGGAGGGCGTTGCCACGCGGCGCGGCCGGGGGCTGGGCGTGCGACTCCGCGCCGCCATGCGGAGGAGCCACGGCGGCCTGGGCGCGCGGGACGTGCGGCTCCGTGCCGTAGGCCGGCGTGGGCGCGGAGCCAGGGCGGGGCTCCATGGGGCTCAGCGGCGGCTGCGCGGCGCGAGGCACGGCGACGCCCGGGTTCTGGAAGCCCGGCTCCGACAGGGCCGCGGTGGGCGCGGCGCGCGGAGGCACGGGGGCCATCGGCGTCACGCTCGGAGGCGGCGCGACGGCACGAGGAGGAGCCACGGCGCCTGCAGGCACGCTCCCTGAGGGAGGAGTGGCGCGTGGAGGCACGGGCGCCGCGGCACGGGGAGCCTGCTGGGCGGGAGCGCGGACCGCCTGTCCTTCCGCGTACTGCCCGGGGCGGGCCGTCGGATCCGCATGGGGCGCGGGGGCGCGAACGGTCGCATCGGCCTGCGGCGGCGCGGCGCGGGCTACAGGAGCCGCGTGCGGCGCGGGAGCGCGAACGGTCGCGTCGGCCTGCGGCACGGGGCGGGCCGCCGGAGCCGCGGCGCGAATCGTCGCATCCGCGTGAGATGCCGGAGTCGTGGCGCGAATCGTCGCATCCGCGTGAGATGCCGGAGTCGCGGCGTGAATCGTCGCATCGGCCTGGGATGCCGGAGCCGCGGCGCGAACCGTCGCATCCACGTGGGACGCGGGAGCAGGCGTCGCGCGAGCCGGGTTGGGCACTGCGGCACGACCCGTCACGTCGCCCTGGGGCATCGCGGCGCGAGCCGCCGGATTCGCGGGGGCTCGCACGGTCGCGTCGGAGGCGGGAGCCTGCGCGGGCGAGCGAGGCGCGGCGGCCGGGGCCTGCGCGGGCCGGGCGGCGGCGGGAGGCATGGGCGCCATCCCCTGCCGGACCGAAGGCGTCATGCCCGGCGGGGTGACGCGGCCACGAGGCGGCTCCATCGCGAAGGCAGGCGTCCCACGCAGCGTCTCCGGCTCCACCGGCTCGTTGCTCAGGGTGACGGGGTCGTTGCTCCCGGCGGCCTGGGTCTCGCGGTCTCCCAGCCTGCGGCGATCAATGTGGATGTCGCGGTCGAGCAGGCTCGGGACGGGCGCCACCGCGGGGGGGCGCGAGGCATTCGCGGCGCAAGCGGGGCAATCTCCGACCGGCGGCAGCGAGGCGCCGCACTTCAGGCACTTGGACAACGGATCCTCCCAGTGACGCGGACAACCGTCGCCATGAAAGGCCGCATTCAGGCCTGTAGCAAGAAAAGGACAAGCACCCGCCGGTCCCTCGCCCGAGGAACCGTCAGGGGCTCGTTCGCGCCACGGCAACCGCCCCCGTGGGGACGGTGCGTGTGGGGCGCCTCACGCTAGGCGTGGACGCGGCGCCGTCCCGCTGCTCCCACCAGGAGAAGCACGATGATCGCTCCCACGACGGACATGATGATGCCCGAGGCATGCAGGTCGAACAGGCGGCCGTTGCGCTCGAAGAGCGAGCCGATGAGGCCGCCCACCAGCGAGCCCACCATGCCCAGCAGGGTCGTGGCCACCAGCCCCATGCTCTGCTTGCCCGGCAGGATGGCCCGAGCGATGAGGCCCGCGATGAGGCCAATGATGATGAAGGTGATGATCCCCATGAGAGTCTCTCCCGTGTGAGGGACCCGTGAGGTCCCGACTGGCAGAAACGTAGGAATGGCCACAGGGATCCGTGACCTGGGATGCGAGGAGGGGCTGTCCGGTCGATTGCTAACCGAGCGACCCATCCAGGTGCTGCATCACCGCGAGCGCCGCGAGCGCCGCCGTCTCCGTGCGCAGGATGCGCGAGCCCAGCGTCACCGGCCGCGCGCCCATGCCCCGCAGCCCCTCCACCTCCTCGCGCGCGAGCCCGCCCTCGGGGCCAATCACCAGCGCCACCGGCGTCCCCGCCGCCACGCTCCGGAACGCCTCGCCCAGCGGCACCGCGGACTCCTCCTCATCCAGCACCAGCAGCAGCGTGCCCGGCGTCAAGGCGCGCGCCGCGTCCAGCAGCGGCCGGGGAGGATGCACGCTCGGCACGTCATCGCGCCGGCACTGGCGCGCGGCCTCCTCGACGATCTTCGCCCATCGCTGCGTGCGCTCCTCCGCGCGCTTCGGCTCCAGCTTCACCACGCTGCGCGCGGTGGCCACGGGATGGAACGCGGTGGCGCCCAGCTCCGTGCCCTTCTGCAGCACCAGCTCCAGCTTGTCCCCCTTGGGCAATCCCTGGAGCACGCTCATCTCTCGCGTGGGGGGCGTCACCCGCACGGCGCCCAGCACCAGCCGCACGGACTCCGCGTCCAGGCCGGTGACGCGCGCCTCGAAGGCGCGGCCCTTGCCGTCGAACACCTCCAGCGCGTCGCCGTCCTCGAGCCGCAGCACGTGGACGAGGTAGTGGCGGCGCTCGCCCGTGAGCGTCACGTCGGCGGGGGCGGGGTCGGGCAGGGGGACGAAGAGGCGGACCACGGCGGCTTTCCTTGAAGGGGAGGGCGCCCGGAGGATTCAGCAGGCCCCGCCCGGACACCAGCCCCCCATGCGTCCAGGAGCGTCCTTTCCGCGCTCCACGGGCGCCCGGCGCCTTCCCGTTCCTGCTATGGCGCCCCCACGCCCATGGCCACCCTCGTCATCGAGTCCACCCGCTCCGGCTTCGTCGAATCCCTCCACACCGTGTCCGTCGCGGTGGTGAACGCGGAGGGCACGCGCGTCGCGTACGCGGGGGACCCGGAGCGCGTCACCTTCTGGCGCTCCGCGGCGAAGCCCTTCCAGTCCCTGCCCATGGTGCAGGACGGCGCGGCGGACCGGTACGGCTTCGGCTCGCGCGAGCTGGCGCTCTCGTGCGCGTCCCACTCCAGCGAGCCCGTGCACCGCGCGCTCGCCCTGCGGATGCTGAGCGCGAGCGGCTGCGAGGAGCGCCACCTCGCGTGCGGCCCCCACCCGCCGCTGTCGCCCGCGGTCGCGGAAGAGGCCCTCAAGGCGGGCGTGGTGCTCACGCCCCGGTGGAGCAACTGCTCCGGCAAGCACGCCGGGATGCTCGCGCTGGCCCGGCACCACGGCTGGGACGTCCACGGCTACGCCCGCGACGGCCACCCCGTGCAGGAGCGCATCCAGGATGAGATCGCCAGGTGGACGGGCCTGCCGCGCGACGCGCTGGTGAAGGCCGTGGATGGCTGCCTCGCCGTCTGCTTCGGCCTGCCGCTCAGCGCCATGGCCACCGCGTGGGCCCGCTTCGGCGTGTCGGAAGCGCCCGCCGCCCAGCGCCTGCGCGAGGCGATGCTCGCGCACCCGGAGCTGGTCGCGGGCAAGGGCCGCGCGTGCACGGACCTGATGACCGCCTTCCAGGGCGAGGCCGTGGTGAAGATTGGCGCGGAGGGCGTCTACTGCGCCGCGCTGCCCCGCGCCCGCCTGGGCGTGGCCCTCAAGGTGGAGGACGGCGACGCCCGCTGCGCCGCGCCCGCGCTCCTCGCCGTGCTGCGCCTCCTCGCGGAGCAGCTGGGCCTGCCGCTGCCCCTGACGGGGCTGGAGCACCACGCGGAGCCGCGCATCCTCAACACCCGGAACGAGGCCGTGGGCGCCCTGCGCGCGGGCGGAACGCTCGCGTTCACCTGAGCCCACGGGAGCCGCCCGCTGTGGCGCGGAAGGTCACACGCGCGGCGTCGGCTGTAACCGGTCCCGCTACAACCGCCCCGGCGCCCCGGCGGCTTCCAGGGGCACGGCGGCGGGCACGCGGACTGCAATGCCTCCCGGGCACACGGCGGGACTCGCGAGGTCCTGACGCCAAGGGGGAAAGCCTCGCGAGTCCAGATGGGGTCGGGTGAGCGAACCCTGGCGTTCGCTTCCCGACCCCCTCTTGTTTCTAGCGCTTCAAGTCGATGCGCACCCACTCGCCCTGCTGCGCGCCCTCCAGCACGGTGCACCCCAGCTGGCGGTACGCGGCCTCCACGTCCGCGCGCTGGTGCGCGAGCACGCCGGCCAGCACCAGCCGGTCCTTCGCCTTGGGCACGATGAGGGGCGCCAGCTCGATCAGCGTGTTGGCCAGGATGTTCGCGAGCACGAGGTCGTAGGTGCCCGGCACCTCCGTCAGCTCGCGCCCGGAGATGTCCAGGTCGGGCGTCTGGTTGTCGGCGCAGTTCTCCTTCGCCAGCTCCACGGAGGTGGGGTCGTTGTCGGTGCCCACCACCAGGCCCGCGCCCAGCTTCTTCGCTGCGATGGCCAGCACGCCCGTGCCGGTGCCCACGTCCAGGACGCTCGCGCCCGGGTGCGTGGCCATGAAGTCATCCACCGCCGCCAGGCACAGCGACGTGGTGGGGTGGTCCCCCGTGCCGAAGGCCATCTTCGGCTCGATGACCAGCGTCACCTTGTCCGCCGGCGCGTTCGCCACGTCCCAGGGCGGGCCCACCCACAGGCGGCCCACCTGCACGGACTTGATGAGCGACTTCCACTCGTTGCTCCAGTCCTGCTGGGGCTGCTCGTCCAGGGACAGGCGCGCGGTGGGGTGGCTCTCCATCACCGCGTCGCGCGCTTCCTCCGCGCTCGCGCGGTCCTCGAAGTAGGCGACGACGATGGCCTCGCCCTTCGCCGGGGCGCGCACGCCCGGCATGGTGGGCGTCTCCGCGTCGCGGACCTCCAGGCCCAGGGCGCCGGTCTCATGGAGGAGGTCCTGGAGGATTTCGGAGGACTCCTCCGCGATATCCACGGTGAGTGACAGGTAGGTCTGGGACATGGCGCCCCTTCTACCGCACCCGGTGCGGCGTGGAAGCGCCGTCGTCGTGACGCTTCCACGCCCGCGGCCGGGAGGACCTCAGGGCCCGACGGTGGCCGTGACCATGCGGTCGAAGTCGATGACCCGGCGGGCCACCTCCTGGACGTCCTGCGCCGTCACCTTCGCCACGCGCTCGGCGTAGTGCAGGAAGTTGTCCAGCCCCAGCCCGTAGCAGGTGTCCAGCGACAGCAGCGTCGCGCGGGCGCTGTTGCGCTGCAGGTCGATCTCATACGCCCCGATGATGTGCTGCTTGGCCCGCTCCAGCTCCGCGGTCGGGATCGGCTCGTCGCGGACGCGCTGCAACTCGCGGCGCATGCCCTCCACGGCGGCCTCCACCTTCTCCGGGCTGGTGCCCATGTAGACGGCGAAGTAGCCGGGGTCCAGCCCGTCCATGGAGAAGCTGCTCACGCTGTAGGCCATGGAGCGCTTGTCGCGCAGCTCGATGAAGAGGCGCCCGCCCTGGCCCGACAGCACCGTGGACAGCACGTCCAGCACCACGCGCCACGGGTCGCTCATCCGCGCCGCCTGGAAGCCCATCACCAGGTGCGTCTGCGCGCGCGCGAGCACCTTCTTCTCCGCGCGCGGGGCGGACGGAGGCGGCTCCGGCCGCACCTGCCTGGGGGCCAGCGCCCCGCCGCGCGACCTGCCGAAGAACTCGTTCGCCAGCGCCCGCACCTGGTCCACGTCCACGTCGCCCACCACGCTGAGCGTCATCTGCGACGGGTCCATGTACGCGCGGTGGTACGCGCGCAGCTGCTCGGGCCCCAGCGCCTCCACGGAGGCCTTCTCCCCCAGCAGCGACAGCCGGTACGGGTGCTCCTGGTAGAGCGTGCGCGAGAACAGCTCGAACGCCAGGCCCGACGGCTTGTCCTCGCGGGTGAGCACGTCCTGGAGCAGCAGGGCGCGCTCGCGCGCCACCTCCTCCTCGCGGAAGGCGGGGTTGAGCAGCACGTCCGCGAACAGCCGGAAGCCCGGCTCGAAGTAGCGCGACAGGAAGTCCGCCTTCAGGCTCACGGAGTTGCGGCCGCCCTGGCCGGCGAGGTTGCCCGCGTACAGGTCGACGAGGTGGGAGATGTCATCCGCGCCGAGCGACGTGGTGCCCTTGGTGAGCGCCCGGCTGAGCAGCGTGGTGATGCCGTTGTCCTCGGGCGTCTCGTAGCGCGCGCCGCCGAGGAAGGCCGCGCGCATGGAGAACAGCGGCACGTGCGGCTCCACGCGGATGACGAGGTTGGCGCCGGAGGGCAGCTTCTCCTGCACCACCTCCGAGCGCGCGGACGCCACCGCGCTCCGGGCCGGCCGCGGCGGGGCCTCCGGGGGCGGCTGCCGGGCGGCGCGCTCCGGGGGCGTGAGGCCGGGGCTCCCCGCCGCCTCGTCCAGCGCCGCGTGCACCTGCTCCTCCGTCAGCTCCGCGGAGTGCGGCACCAGCGCGGTGACGATGGCGTGCTCCAGCCGCAGGTACTTCTGGGCCACGCGCCGCAGGTCCTCCGGCTTCAGGTTGCGGATGTCCTCCAGGTAGCGGGCCTCCGACTCCAGGCCGCCGGGGGACGTCTGGTACGAGCCCAGGTTGCGCGCGGTGCCCTGCACCGTCTCCTTGCGGTAGACGGCCTCCGCCTCCACCACCGCCTGCACCGTGCGCAGCTCGTCCTCGGGCACGCCGGTGGTGCGCAGCGCCTCCAGCACGCGCGCCGTCTGCGTGAGCGCCTTCAGCGCCTGCGCGGGCGGCAGCGTCAGCGACACGGAGAAGATGCCCGGGTCCTTGGGCGTGTACGCGGACGCGTGCACGTCGTTGACCAGGTGCTGGCGGCGCTTCACCTCGCGCACCAGCCACGACGAGTTGCCCTGGCCGGCGATGATCGCCAGCACGTCCAGCGCGGGCACGTCCGGGTGCTCCAGCTCCGGGATGGAGAAGGCCAGGTGCAGGTAGGCCTCCTTCACGTCCTCCTTCTCCAGGAGCACGCGGCGGCCGGCGGGCGCCGGGTCGCGCGGGCGCTGCACCGGGCCCGCGTAGGGCCGGCCCCAGTCACCGCCGAAGATCTCCTCCACCCACTGGCGCAGCTCCGCCTCGTTCAGGTCGCCCGCGACGGAGAGCACCAGGTTCCTGGGCGTGTAGTGCCGGTGGTAGAACTCCAGCACCTTCTCGCGGGTGAAGCCGCGCACGCTCTCCTCGGTGCCGATGACGGGCAGCCGGTACGGGTGCGTCTGGAACGCGGCGGAGAACAGCCCGCGCGACGCGCGCCGCGACGGCGAGTCGTAGCTGCGCTTGATCTCCTCGCACACCACCTCGATCTCGCGCGCCAGCTCGTCCTTGTCGAACGAGGAGCGGCGCACCGCGTCCCCCAGGATGTCCAGGCCCGTGCGGGCGAACTGGCTGGCGATGACGATGTGGTAGACGGTCTGGTCGAAGGACGTCCAGGCGTTGATTTCGCCGCCGTGCGCCTCGATGTCCCGGGCGATCTCCCCGGGACCCCGGCGCTCCGTGCCCTTGAAGAGCATGTGCTCGTGCAGGTGGGCGAGTCCGGCCTGGTCCGGCCTCTCGTCCGCGCTGCCGGCCTTGACCCAGACCTGGAAGGCCGCGACCTTGGCGGCGTGCTGCTCCTCGAAGACGACGGTGAGCCCGTTGGGCAGGGTGTAGCGGATGGCCATAGGAGTGGTCCGAAGCTGTCATCCCCTCCCGAGGAGAGGCAAGGCGAGGTGTGATGTTTGCTCCATTGGCTAACGTCCCGCCCCCTCCGCGTCGAGCGGACCGTGCCGCCCGCCTCCCACCAGGCAGGCGAAGCGGCGCCGTCGCCGTCGCGTAACTGGTGGAAACCCCCCGTGGCCGGTAACCTGGGGCGCGCACATGCCGTCTCCCCCGGACGAGGCGGATCCGCTCGCGGACCTGAAGGAACTGCTGGATGACGGCGACGCCCCCGTGGCGGCGCCCGCTCCGGCCTCCCCCAGGCCGCTCCCGGTTCCCAGGCCTCCCCCCTCCGCGCCTCCCCCCCTGCCGCCCAGGCGGCCCGCCGCAGGCCTGCCCGCGGACCCGGCGACAAGGCCCGCCGCCCGGGTGCCCGCGACCCCCGCGCCCATCGGCGGTGGCGGGTTGCCCACGACCACGCCTCCGTCCCCGGCGGCCGCGGCGCGCAGCCCCGGCAAGGGAGACCCCTTCGCGGAGCCCGCGGAGCCCCGGCTGCCCATGGGCGGCTCGCCGGAGGACAAGCTGGAGTTCTTCCGGGGCATCCTGAAGCAGAAGACGGAGACCCTGGCCCGGGCGCGCGCGCTCTACTCCGAGCGCGAGTCCGAGGTCGCGCAGCTCAAGGCCGCGCTGGAGAAGGCGCGCAAGGAGGGCGGCGGCGTCGCGGCGCCGTCCGCGCAGGACGAGCAGCGGCTGAAGCAGGCGCAGGCGCGCATCGCCTCGCTGGAGGCGGAGCTCGCCGCGTCGGAGGCGGACCGCAAGGACCTCACGCGGGCGCTGGCGGAGGTGGAGGCGGAGCTGCCCCGGCTGACGGAGGAGCTCCAGGCGGAGCGCGAGTCGCGCGGGGCGATGGCGGAGGAGCTGGTCGGCGCGAAGGAGGCGCTGGGGCTCGCGCAGGACCGCGTGGCGGAGCTGGCCTCCGGCAAGTCCGAGGCGCAGGGCGCGCTGGAGGCGGTCCAGGAGCAGTACCAGTCCACCCTCGCGGACGTGGAGCGGCTGACCGCCGAGCGCGACGCGCAGGCGCTCAACATCAGCCAACTGGAGACGGCGCTCTCGGAGGCCAGGGGCGCCATGGGGGCCCTGGAGAGCGAGAGCGACTGGTCGCGCAGCTCGCTGGAGGAGGCGCACGCCCACGCGAAGGCGCTGGAGGGCGAGCGGGACGCCGCGCGCCGGCAGCTCGCGGTGGTGGAGGACGGCCTCAAGACGCTCCAGACGCAGGTGACGGAGCTGGAGCGCGCGCTCGCGCTGAAGGACGCGGACGCGGTGGGCCTGCGCGCCGCGCTCACCGCGCGCACGGCGGAGGCCGCGGAGCTGCCCTCGCTGCGGAGCGCGTTGGAGGTCCGCGCCGCGGAGGCCACCCGGGTCCAGGCGCGCGTGCGCGAGCTGGAGGCGGAGGTGGCCCAGGCGCGTGAAGCCGCGCGCGCCGAGGTGGAGGCCGCGGAGGCCCGCGCGCGCGCGGCCGGGGCCGAGCTGGCCTCGCTGCGCGAGGTGCTGGAGGCCACGGAGGTCGAGCAGGTCTCGCTGCGCGACCGGATGGAGTCGGACGCGGCGGCGCTCGGCGAGGCGGTGCACCAGGCCGAGGCCCGGGTGCACGAGGCGGAAGCGAGGGTCGCCGCGCTGGAGGCCCAGCTGGCGGAGCTCACCGCCCGGGCCGAGGCCGAGCGCGAAGCGCACCAGCAGGAGCTCGCCGCGGTGGAGCGCAAGCTCGCCACCACCCAGGCGGAGCGCGTGGGCTTCTCCGCGCGCGTGTCCATGCTGGAGACGGCTGCGGGCCAGCGCGAGGCGGAGCTGCAGCGCCAGCAGGCCCTGGTCGCCAAGGCCCAGGAGGAGCTGTCGCTGGAGCGCGCCCGCCGCGAGGCGGTGGAGGCCGAGGTCGCGGACGCCCGCCTCCAGGTCGCCGAGGCCGAGGGCCGCGCCGAGGCGCTGAGCGCGGGACATGACGGCCAGCGCGAGGAACTGGCCTCCCTCAACGAGCAGCTGGAGGCGGCCCGCGCGGAAGCGGACAAGGTGGACCGGCTCCAGCAGCGCGTGAAGATGGTGGAGGGCGCGCTGGAGGCCTCCGAGTCCAAGCGCCGCGTCGCCGAGGCGCAGGCGGCCCGCGTGAAGGACCTGGAGGCGAAGCTCACGCAGTCCGGCGCCGCGCTCCAGGCGGAGCAGGGGAGCCGGACCGCGCTGGAGGCCCGGCTGGCGGAGGCCGCCACCGCGCTCCAGGCGGAGCAGGACGCCCGGGCCTCGCTGGGGGCCCGGATCGAGGAGGCCCGCGCCGCGCTCGAAGCGGAGCAGGTGGCGAGGGCCGCGCTGGAGGTGAAGCTCGCCGGGGCCAGCGCGCCGCCCGCGGACGCGAGGCCGGCGGAGAAGGCGGCCCTGGAGGCCCGCCTCGCCCAGGTCAGCGCCTCGCTCAAGGCCGAGCAGGCGGCGCGCCAGGCGCTCGAATTGAAGCTCGCGGCGGCGCCCGTCGCTGGCGCGGACGCCCCCTCGGACTGGGCGGCGGAGCGCGACCAGCTCCGGGCGGACGTGGCCTCCATGAAGCGCAAGCTGATGGCGGCCGAGGCAGCGCTCGAATCGGCCGCCAGCGCCAAGGCGAAGGTGGCGCGACTGGAAGCGCAATTGAAGGCCCTGAAGTAGAGGTTGGACCTCCATGTCCTTCGCCGCGCCCACGGATCCGCTGACGGGCATGCAGGCGGCCCGCTTCGGGCTGTACCTGCACTTCCCGTACTGCCTGGCCAAGTGCCCCTACTGCGACTTCGCGGTGGCGGTGGCGCGCCAGGTGCCGGAGGAGCGGTACGCGAGCGCGGTGCTGGCGGAGCTGGACGCGCGCCTCGCCGCGGACCCGTCGCTGCGCACGAAGCCGCTGGAGTCCCTCTTCCTGGGCGGGGGCACGCCGTCCCTCTGGCACCCCCGGCACGTGGCGCGCGTGCTGGAGGGCATCGCCGCGCGGCTGTCGCTCGCCCCGGGGCTGGAAGTCTCGCTGGAGGGCAACCCGGAGCGCGCGGACGCGGAGCGCTTCGCCGGCTACCGCGCCGCGGGCATCAACCGCCTGTCCCTGGGCGTGCAGTCCTTCCAGCCGGAGACGCTGAAGGCGCTGGGCCGCGCGCACGACGCCGCCATGGTGGAGGCCGCGGTGGCGGCGGCGCGCAGGGCGGGCTTCCCGGTGGTGGCGCTGGACTTCATCTACGGCGTGCAGGGCCAGACGGTGGCGCAGGTGGAGGCGGACGCGCGCCGCGCGGTGGCCCTGGAGCCCGAGCACCTGTCCACCTACGCGCTGACGGTGGAGCGCGAGGTGCTGGCGGAGTCCACGCCGCTGTCCAAGCAACTGGAGCGCGGCGAGCTGTCCCTGCCGGACGACGATGACGTGGTGGCCATGGCCCGGGTGGTGCGCGACGTGTACGGCGCGCACGGCCTCGCCCGCTACGAGGTCTCCAACCACGCGCGCCCCGGCCTCAGCTCGCGGCACAACGCGCTGTACTGGACCGGCGGCGAGTACCTGGCGCTGGGCGTGGGCGCCACCGGCATGCTCCTGTCCCCCGCGCCCCACCGCTACGTGAACCTCCGCGGCCCGGAGGCGTACCTGCGCACGGTGGAGGCGGGGCGGCTGCCGGAGGCGAGCCGCGAGGACCTGGGCCCCGAGGAGCTGTTCGCCGAGCGGCTGAGCATGGGCCTGCGCCTGGTGTCCGGGGTGGACTGGGAGGCCGTCTGTGAGCGATACGGCCAGCCCGTGGAGCCCCGGCGCGCGGAGGTGGAGCGGCTGGTGGCCCATGGCTTCGCCACGCGTCAGGGCCGCAGGCTGGCCCTGACGGAGCGGGGGGCGGACGTGCACAGCGCCATCTGCGCGCGGCTGCTGTAGGCGGCTCCAGGAAGGACGACTCGACCGTGCTGACCAAGTGGTTGTTGTGGATGGGCCTCACGCTGCTGACGGGCAGCCCGCTGCTGTCCCTGGCGCTGGTGGCCGTGCTGCTGTTCGCCGCGGACCGCTTCACCCTCCAGGTGCTGCCCAGCCCCATGCGCGCCTTCAAGCGCTGGCAGCGCGCGGGGGAGCTCGCGGGCACCATCCTCACCAACCCCCACGACCGCCGCGCCCGCTCGGAGCTGGCCGACATCCGCGTGGGCCAGAGGCGCTACCCGGAGGCGGTGGACCTGCTGCGCCCCAACCTGGACGCGGGCGACGACGACGTGGACACCCTCTACCTGCTCGGCGTGGCCTACCTGGGCGCGGGCGACGCGCCCCGGGGCGAGCTGCTGCTCACCGAGGCCGAGCGCCTGGACGCCGACTACCGCCAGGGCGCCATCGACCTGGAGCGCGGCCGCTTCCGCCTCCAGCGCGGCGACCTGAAGGGCGCGCGCGAGGCCCTGGAGCGCTTCCTCCAGGTGCGCCAGGGCTCCGTGGAGGGCCGCGTGCTGCTGTCGCGCGCGCTGGACCAGCAGGGCCTGGACGTGGAGGCCCAGGAGGCCCGCGACGCCGCCTGGCGCGAGTACGCCGTCGCCCCCCGCTTCCAGAAGCGCCGCGACCGCTGGTGGGCGTACCGGGCCCGGCCGTCCCGCCCGCTGACGTACGCCGCCGTGGCCCTGGTGCTGATGGGCGTGGGGGCGTACCTGACCCGCTTCCTGCCCACGCACGACCTGTCCGGCTCCTACTATGATGAGCCCTACGCTGCGGACGACCCGGGCGGCGAGGACGCGGAGTAGCCCGCGCGCCATCCCGCCCCGGAGCGCCTCTTTCCGCCAGGCGAGAAGGGTCTCGAGGGCTTCCCGCGCATGTTCCCCCCTCCTTCCCAGGTGCTGCGCCAGCGCGAGGGCCTGCTGGCGGACACGCCCTTCCCGCTGCTCCTGCACGCGCTGATGGTGGAGGAGCGCACCTGCACGCTGGAGCTCAAGGTGCGCCAGCGCGAGAAGCGCATCACCTTCGAGGACGGCGCGCCGGTGGCGTGCCAGTCCAACCTCCTGCACGAGACGCTGGGCAAGTACCTGGTGGAGAAGGGCCGCCTGACGGAAGGGGACTACCAGAAGTCCCTCGCGGAGAGCGTGTCCTCGGGCCTGCAACTGGGCGGGCTGCTGGTGCAGAAGGGGCTCATCAGCCCCTTCGACCTCTACAAGCAGCTCCAGGCGAACCTGGCGCACAAGCTCCTGGACTGCTTCCGCTGGACGGACGCGAAGTACCGCCTCATCGCGGACGTGGAGACCCCGGACGCCACCGTGCGCGCCAACACCGCGCAGCTCATCCTCACCGGCGTCTCCACCCAGCTGCCCTTCGACACCGTCGCCACGCACTTCACCTTCACCGACGACCGCCGCTTCGGGCAGATGCCCGGCGTGGAGTCCGCCCCCAAGCTGTCCTCCAAGGACGCGCGCCTGTTCCAGGCCCTGCGCCAGCGGCCCACCTTCAACGAGCTGCTGGAGCGCACCGGCTTCGACATGGACTCCGTGCTGCGGAGGCTCTACGCCCTGTGCCTGCTGGGCGTGGCGGGCTTCGTGGAGGACGTGGACGCGCGCGCGGAGCAGCTGGCCCGCGAGGCCGTCCCCGTCACCGCGCCGGAGCCCGTCTCCACGCCAGCGCCCACGCCTCCCCTGGCCCTGTCGGGCACGCCCTTCGCGGACGAGGACGAGGCCGCGCGCAACGCGCTCGTGGGCGCGTTCCTCGACCACCGCGGCCTGGACCCCTTCGCGCTGCTGGACGTGGCGGAGGACGTGCAGCCGGTGGCGCTGCGCAAGGCGTTCCTCGCCGCCGCGGAGCGCTTCTCGCCGCTGCGCTTCCAGACCGCGGAGCTGAAGGAGAAGGCGGAAGGGATGCTCGCCGCGTACGCGCGGGCCTTCGGCGCGCTGTCGGAGCCGGAGCAGAACGCGCTCTGGAAGAAGCGCCGGCAGGCCCACCGGGAGAAGGCGCGCAACGCCACCGGCCGGCCCTCCACCGCGGAGCAGTTCCGCATCCGCACGGACCTCCTGGACGCCACCTCCCAGTTCGACGAGGGCAAGCGGCGCCTGGAGGCGCGCAACTTCGCGGGCGCCTTCGAGTACTTCGAATACGCCTGCGACATCGACCCCAAGCCGCTGTACCAGGCCCACCGCGCCTGGGCGCGCTACCTGATGAAGCCGGAGGCGCACGGCCGGCTCGTCCTCCAGGAGCTTCAGGAGGTGGTTCGCCAGGAGCCCGGACTGGAAGAGGGCTGGGCCTTCCTGGGCGACGTGGCCCGGGGCGAGGGCCAGTGGGCGCTCGCGGACGAGGCCCTGCGCAAGGCCTTCAAGCTGAACCCCCAGCAGCGCCGCTACGTGGCGCTCATCCAGGAGATCGCCCGGCGGCGCTGACCGCGGGGCCGGGGCCTTCCCGGGCCCCGGCCGCCCGGGCGCGACCTACTTGTTCGGCAGCGAATTGATGTAGGCCCGGTCGCTGGACGACAGGCCCCTGTCGCCGGCCAGGTTGTAGACGGCCGCCTGGATTTCGGGCGTCAGCTTCGTGGGGATCTTCTTGTTCTCCAGGAGCGTGAAGAGCTCCTTGAAGTCCGCGTACTGGGTCACGGGACCCTTGCGGTAGCGGGAGTCCAGACCGCTCGCCCCGCGCGAGTTGTTGAGGCAGTAGAGGTACAGCAGCTTGTAGGACGCCGGCTTCGCGGGCACCTCGATGGAGGCCCTCTGCACGAGGATGCCGTGCTGGGTCTTGGTGGTCTCCGACTCGAAGATGATGCCGGGCGGGAACTCGACGGTGACGGGGCTGCCGGTGTTGTTGCGGAAGTTCAGGCACAGCTGCACCAGGTCCCCGCTGCCATGCTCCTGGGGCGGCTCGGTCTCGTCGTCGTCCCGGCAGTCCTCCCAGTTGAACATGTCGATGCCAGGGATGGGCTCCACCAGCTCCACGCCCGCGGGCAGCGCGAAGGGCGTTCCCTCTGGAGCCTTGTCGCTGGAGCCGAAGCCGGGACGGAAGTCGTCGCCGGCGTCCTGCTTTCCATCGTCGTCGTCCTCCCCCGTCGCCTTGTCGCCGCAGCCGCTGCATGCCGCCAGCACCATCGTCGCCATCAGTCCCACGAGCCGAGCCCTGCGCCAGTCCATCCGCTACCTCCACGAGATGCAGCCATCCACGCTTTGGCTCTTCCGAATCACGCGGCCCCCTTGGCGTCAAGCTCCGCCGTCCGCCCGCGCCTGAAGTGTCCGCCAGTCCAGGAAGCGGCCGCCAGGGCACGTCCACTTGGCGGATGCCCGGCGGGTTGCGTCGCGACAGAAGCTGGAGGTAAGCAGTCGGTCGAACACCTACCTCATGCGCATCCAGGGGCCGCACATGCGGGACAGACGAGAATCAGGCCAGGTCGCGGTGGAGACGGCCATCGTCCTCCCACTGTTCGTGTTCCTCATCCTGGGGACGCTCCAGCTCGGCCTCATGCACCAGGCCCGGCTGATGACGAAGTACGCGGCCTACAAGGCGGTGCGCGCTGGCGCCCTTCACAACGCGGACGTGAAGAAGATGGAGCGCGCCGCGCTGGCGGTGCTGCTGCCCATGGTCAGCCGTGGCAGCAACGGCACCGAGAACATGATGACGGTGGGCAGCGCGTCGGACTTCCAACAGAAGTGGATGTGGCCGGAGGTGCTCACGAACAAGATCACGGGCACCGCCATTCCATACACCAAGGTCACCATCTGCGGTCCGTTGAGCGGCGACCTGGGGGGCGCCTCCGGCGAGGTGGACTTCGACAACCCGGAGAAGATCACCAGCTCCGGCGATTGGAAGGACAGCCAGCGCTCCAAGCTGCGCATCCAGCTCACGTTCAACTACCGCATGGTCATCCCGTTCGCGGACGTGGTCATCTACAACATCGCGCGCGCGAAGGAGCTGCCCTTCGTCCTCCGGCTGGGCAAGGAGGATGACCCCAGCCAGAAGGCGTTCCTCGAAAAGGACATGAACGCCTACGACGCGGCGGCGGGGCAGAAGGTCTACGTGGTTCCCATCCGCGCCACCTACACCATGCGGATGCAGTCCAATCTCTATCTGGGCAAGAACAAGCTGCCGGAGAGCAACACATGCCTCTTCTCGTTCCAGAACCAGTAGCCGCCGCGCAGCATCCGCCTCGCCGCCGCCGGCGGCGCGCCCGGGGCCAGTCCATGGTCCTGGCGTGCCTGGCCTTCCTGGTGTTGGCCCTGATGGTGATGCTGAGCTTCAACCTCAGCCACGCGCTGCGGCAGAAGATCAACCTGCAGCAGCACAGTGACACCATGGCCTACTCCATGGCCGTCCTGGAGGCGCGAGCCCTCAACTACTACGCGGTCAGCAACAGGGCCATCGCCGCCTCCTACGTGGCGATGACCAGCATGCACGCGTACATGTCCACGGCCAGCTTGACCTACGGCATGCTCAAGGCGTCGCAGAACAACTTCTACGTCATCATGGGCATGGAGTTCTTGGAGTGCTTCGCCTGTTGGCCGCCCTGCATCCAGCACTGCAAGGACGCCATCGAAGCCATCAAGATCGCCAACAAGTACTCCAAGAAGGCCAAGACATACGCGGACAACATCAAGGACCTGGACGGCCCCTTCGAAGACACGACCAAGGGACTGCAGAGACTCATCCAGGTCGTCAACGGCTCCCAGATAGCCACGCACGCCAAGGTCGTCGCGGCGGTCACGAGCGGAAGCTCCAGTGGCTTGAAGGAGCTGACGGAGTGGAACGCCAAGGGGGCGTCGAACATCGCGGGCGCGGTGGGCGGCATGAACGCCAACGAGTTCAACTGCGTGGTGGACGGCATGCCGTGCATGGGCGGCGAGCCCAACGCCAAGCAGGTCGCGGTCCAGAAGACGATGACGGAGATCGCCAACGCCAGCCGCCCCGGCTGGCCGGCGACCCGCGACGCGGGGGCGCTCATCTTCCCCCTCACCTTGCATCCCACCTTCCTGCAGGAGCTGACGAGCGACATCCCCGGGGAGGGCATCCACGCGCCCATTCCCTTCATCATGAAGAGCGCGGCGAGCATCGGGAAGGGCAAGAAGGACTGGAACCCCGTAGGCGGCGTCGGCATCCAGGGCACCACGGTGGTGTCGCGGGAGGACGGGGGTGCCATGGCCAACCAGTGGCGCCATGGCATCGGGCCGTTCATGCCTTTCGACGCGGAGGTCTACAGCGATGAGAACGGCGGCGGCCACACCCCGAAGCAGGGCCACAAGGACCAGCACGACTTCAAGCAGGTGGCCTCCAAGCCGCTGCTCTCCTGCATGACGCAGGGCCTCTGCTTCATGAAGTTCCGGGGCAACCCGCAGGCGGACGCGGACTACGGCCAGCCGCGCGTCTACAGCTATGTCACCAAGAGCCTGCGCTCGGGTGACCTCCAGAAGGCCCCCTGGGAGCTGACCTCGTCGGCGACGCTGAACTTCGAGCACGGCGCGCAGGGCACCGGCACCCTGACGCTCGCGGCGGACGAGGGCGCGGCGGTGTCCAAGGCGCTCGTCTACTACCACCGGCTGGGGCAGAACGGCTGGCAGGAGCAGCCCAATCTCTTCAACCCCTTCTGGCGCGCGAAGCTGCACCCGTTCAAGTCGGAGGAGGTGGCCAAGGTGCTGGCCGCCGCCGGCAACGCGGATGCCGCGCAGATCGCCGTGGCCAAGGACCTCAGCCTATGAGCCGCCGCTCTCCTCAGCGCAGGGCCCGGGGCGCCGCTTCGGTGGAGATGGCCCTGAGCATGATCGTCTTCATCCCCATCTTCCTCTACGCCCTCTTCCTGGACGACCTCCTGCGCTACGCGCTGGATGCCCAGGAGGCGGCGGTGGCGACGGTCTGGGACTACACCATCCAGGACTGGGCGGAGAAGGCGAAGGGCGCGGGTGGCGGTGGGGATTACGGCAACTTCGGCCAGGTGCAGGGCTACGCGCGCCAGATGTACTGCGACCACGAATCCGGCGTGGACGACTACACGATGGAGGGCGGCAAGGCGCGCGACTGCTCGACGGAGGAGCACCACCAGCACGCGGCGCTGACCGCTCACCCCTGCTGGCTCAACCCAGGCGCCCAGCAGGTGGAGTGCACGGGGCCGGACAAGCAGGTGGGCCTGATGGGGGTTCCCATTGAGAGCAGCTACGCGGACGAGTTCAACCACGGCGGCCTCATCAAGTGTTCGGCGCGCATCGGCGTGCAGAACTACATGCTGAACCAGGACGTCTTCTCCGAGTTCTCCAACGAGGTGCCCCTCGCCAAGGACATGCAGGACAAGGGCGGCAGCATCCACGGCAACGCCAGTCACAGCAACGGTCAGACCGCCTACCTGCTGCCCATGGAGCAGATGTCCATCATCGCCGACCCCTGGGCCATCAACGAGGACCTGAACATCCGCCCGGGCCAGAAGAGCGGGTTCAGCGGTGGCAACGACGCCTTCTACCGGGGCGTGACGAACGTCTACACGAACAACGCGAACATCGGCTTCCCCATGATGAGCATCGCCGCCACCCAGTTCTTCTCCGACGCGATGAGCAACAACCTGCTCAGCCCCGCGCTCGTGGCCCCCCTCGTCTCCCCGGTATCCGTAGGCGGCGCGCTCGAACTCGGGGACAACCCGCGGACGCCCAACGTCGCCATCAAGCCGCAGACGGGCTCAGGCAACCCGTCCGAGAAGATCAAGCAGGCCGGCCACTCCGAGTACTACTTCAACACCGAGTGGCGGGACTGGGACCGGAACGCGCCCGAGAAGAGCTTCAAGGCCCGGGGCAACAACTACATGGGCTGCAAGAGCGCCGAGTCCTGCTGATGGCGGAGCGTTCGAAGTGGGCGGGCCGGGCCGTGGCCCTGCTGGTGGCGGTCGCGGTGGTGGGGGCCTTCCTGGGCGTCGCGATGGAAGACGTCATCTACGGGAACGCGCCCACGGAGCTGGAGGAGGCGGAGATCCGGGCGAACGCGGAGCTTCCCCCCGTCCCCTCGGGCAGGCGCTCCGAGGCGGAGGAGGCCATCCTCGCGCGGGCGCTGGTGCACTTCCCGCCCTACCCGAACGCGAGCAGCCGCCCCGAGGTGCTGGCCGCGGACTATCTGGGCCCGGAAGCGCCCATCGCCGTGGCCTGGTTCACCACGAAGGACAAGCCCCGGCAGGTGCTGGCCCACTACCGGGAGCTGCTCCTGGAGAAGGGCCTGCCCGTGTTGCAGGACGACTACGGCGAGAACGGCGGCTACGTGGGCTACTGGAGCCCGGTGAGCGAGGAGGTCCGGCTGGTCTCGGTGCTGTACCAGGATGGCGAGAGCGTGGTGTTCGTGTCGGCGGGGCAGGTGGCCCCGGCCTTGCGAAACAAGCGTCCGCCGCCCGCCTGGATGCCCGTGCCCATGACCGCGGTGGACCCCCAGGTGCTCACCCTGCGGCTGGAAGGGCTCACCCAGTACCAGGTGGCGGGCGTGTCCACGGAAGGCACGTTGGTCGAGGCGGAGTCCGCGTGGCGCGAGACGCTGCGTTCCCGGGGCTGGCAGATGGGGCCGTCCACGGAAGGGCAGGGCGAGGTCGTGGCCTTCGAGGTCAGTCACGAGGGGATGCGGGGGCAGCTGAGCCTGCGCCGGCCCCAACTGCTGCAGCCGGGCGTGGAGTTCAACCTGTCGCTGATGCAGCGAGGCAATGACGCCCCGTGATGGGGCGCGAAGGGAGTCCGCGATGAAGCACTTCATGACATGGGTTCGGGCCGCGCTGGTCTCCGGGGTGGTGCTGGCGGGGCCGGGGGCCTCGGCGGCCCTGCCCTCGTGCCTCAAGGGCTGCGAGGCAGACGCCAAGCAGTGCAAGACCATCTGTCAGAAGTACGCGGGCCCCAAGGGCGCGCCCTCCTGTGCCACCGAGTGTGGCAAGGCGCGCGAGCAGTGCATCAACGCCTGCCGCGACGAAGCCGCGGGTCGGGAGTCGTCGCGGCGCGAACAGAAGGAGGGGCGCGATGAGGAGCAGTGAGCCACGGCGGCTCGCCCGGGGCCAGGCGATGGTGGAGTACAGCGTCGTGATCGCGGCGCTGTTCGGGTTCACCGTGTTCGGCTGGCCCTTCCTGGTCGCCCTCATCAACGGGCTGCACAAGTACTTCCACTCCGTCTACTACGTCATCCAGTCGCCCATCCCCTGACGCGGGGACGGGCGGCCGGAGCGGGTGACGTTCGCTCAGGGCTTCACGGTGGTGACGAACACCGCCTTGCCGCCCTCCACCTTCATCACCACGGCCTGCTTCACCGCGTCGCGGTTGGCGTCCAGGTTGATGGTGCCCGCCACGCCCGGGAAGTCCTTCGTCGCCGCGATGGCGTCGCGCAGCGCGGGGCCGGAGGTGTCCGGCGCGCGCTTCATCGCGTCCACCAGCAGGCGCGCGGCGTCGTACGCCAGCACCGCCACGCTGTCCGGCACCGCCCCGTAGGCGGACCTGTACTTCTTGAGGAAGTTCTGCACGACGGGGTCGGGGTTGTCCGGCGAGTAGTGGTTGGAGAAGTAGCTGCCCTCCAGCGCGGAGCCGCCCAGCTCGTACAGCTTGTCCGAGTCCCAGCCGTCACCGCCCAACAGCGGCACGCGCAGGCCCACCTCGCGCGCCTGCCGCGCGATGATGCCCACGTCCGTGTAGTAGCCCGGGACGAACACCGCCTCCGGCTTCATGTTCTTGATGGACGTCAGCTGCGCGCGGAAGTCCGTGTCGCCCTTGGAGTAGCTCTCGTTGCCGGTGATGGTGCCGCCGAACTCCTTGAACTTCTGGTTGAAGACGTCCGCCAGCCCCACGGAGAAGGCGCTCTTGTTGTCCGTGAGCACCGCCACCTTGGACAGCTTCAGGTTCTCCCGCGCGAACTTCGCCATCACCAGGCCCTGGAACGGGTCGATGAAGCAGACGCGGAAGATGTAGTCGCCCTTCTTCGTCACCTCCGGGCTGGTGGAGGTGGGGGTGATCATGGGCACCTTCGCCGCCTGCGCCTTGTCCGCCATGGCCATGGACACGGACGACGCGGCCTCGCCCAGCAGGGCCACCACCTTGTCCTGCGCGATGAGCCGCGTGGCGGCCTGGGCGCCTTCCTCCGGCCGGCCCTGGCTGTCGTAGACGCGCACCACCAGCTTCTGGCCGCGCACGCCGCCCGCGGCGTTGGCCTCCTGTAGCGCCAGGTCGATGCCGTTGCGCGCGGAGATGCCGAAGGTGGCCTCGGAGCCGGTGAGGCTGCCCACCTCGCCGATGAGGATGCTGCCCTCCGGCGGAGGCCCCGGCGGGGCGGCGGTGGCGCCGCCCTCTTGCGCGGCGGGCGCGGGGGCCGGGGCCGGGGCGGACTTCTTCTCACAGCCCGCCAGGGCCATGGCCAGCGCGGTGAGCAGGAGGGGGAGGGAACGGCGCATCGGTGAGGCTCCTCGGAGGGCAGGCGGACACGGAGAGAGGGCGGCCCCACCCTAGCTTGCCCGGGGGAGTGCGGCGAACCCGCACCCGACGTGACGGGCAGGGGAGCGCTCTGGATGTGCTTCCGGATTTGAATGTGGACTGCGGAGGTCCACATTACATAAGAGGCCGTCGCGGGCATCGGGCCCGCGACAGCCTCGGGAGACACCCACTCATGCTCCGGATGAGCAAGATGACCGACTACGGCATCGTGCTGATGACCGAGCTGGCGCGCGCGGACGGGGAGACCCGCACCACGCGAGAGCTGGCGGCACGCACGCGCGTCTCGCTTCCGTCCGCGAGCAAGGTCCTGAAGGGCCTGTTGCAGGCGGGGCTGGTGGTCTCGCACCGCGGGGCGAGCGGCGGCTATGGCCTGTCGCGCCCGGCGGAGTCCATCTCGCTGGCGGAGCTGGTGACGGCGCTGGAGGGGCCGGTGTCCCTCACGGAGTGTGGCCAGCACCAGGGCTCGCCCGCGGGGCCCTGTGAGCTGGAGTCCGTCTGTCAGGTGCGCAGCCACTGGCGCCTCATCAATCAAGCCATCCAGGAAGCGCTGGGGAAGTTGACGCTCGCGGACCTGCGCGCGCCCGCGCCCCGCATCCCGGAGCGGCTGGTGGGCCTGGGCCTGCCGGCGTCCGTCAGCGCTCCTCCTTCCGTCACGGGGGTCCGTTCATGAGCAGCACCGACACCATCCAGGAGCTCACCCGCAGGGGCTACCAGGCGGGCTTCGTCACCCAGGTGGAGGCGGACACGCTGCCGCCCGGCCTGGACGAGGACGTCATCCGCGTCCTGTCCGCGAAGAAGAACGAGCCGGCCTTCATGCTGGAGTGGCGCCTGAAGGCGTACCGCCACTGGCTCACGCTGAAGGAGCCCTCGTGGCAGGCGGTGAAGTACCAGCCCATCGACTACCAGGCCATCCGCTACTACTCGGCGCCCAAGCAGAAGCCGAAGAAGGACAGCCTGGCGGAGGTGGACCCGGAGATCCTCCGCACCTACGAGAAGCTGGGCATCCCGCTGGAGGAGCAGAAGCGGCTCCAGAACGTCGCGGTGGACGCGGTGTTCGACTCCGTGTCGGTGGCCACCACGTTCCGGGAGAAGCTCTACAAGGCGGGCGTTATCTTCTGCTCGTTCTCCGAGGCGGTGCGCGAGCACCCGGAGCTGGTGGAGCGCTACCTGGGCACGGTGGTGCCCTTCTCCGACAACTTCTTCGCGGCGCTCAACTCCGCGGTCTTCAGCGACGGCTCCTTCTGCTACGTGCCCAAGGGCGTGAAGTGCCCCATGGAGCTGTCCACGTACTTCCGCATCAACGCGGCGGACACGGGCCAGTTCGAGCGCACGCTGCTCGTCGCGGACGAGGGCGCCTCCGTGAGCTACCTGGAGGGGTGCACCGCGCCCATGCGCGACACCAACCAACTGCACGCGGCGGTGGTGGAGCTGGTGGCGCTGGACGGCGCGTCCATCAAGTACAGCACGGTGCAGAACTGGTACCCGGGCGACGCGGAGGGGCGCGGCGGCATCTACAACTTCGTCACCAAGCGCGGCATCGCGCACAGGGGCTCCAAGATCTCGTGGACCCAGGTGGAGACGGGCTCGGCCATCACGTGGAAGTACCCCAGCGTCATCCTCAAGGGGGATGACTCGGTGGGCGAGTTCTACTCGGTGGCGCTCACCAACCACCGGCAGCAGGCGGACACGGGCACGAAGATGGTGCACATCGGGAAGAACACCCGGTCCACCATCGTGTCCAAGGGCATCTCCGCCGGCCGCGGGCAGAACACGTACCGGGGCCTGGTGAAGATGCTCAAGAGCGCGGCGAACGCACGCAACTACACGCAGTGCGATTCGCTGCTGCTCGGCGACGCGTGCGGCGCCCACACGCTGCCGTACATCGAGGTGAAGAACGCGACCGCGCAGGTGGAGCACGAGGCGTCTACGTCGAAGATCGGCGAGGACCAGCTCTTCTACTGCCGGCAGCGCGGCATCTCTCAGGAGGACGCGGTGTCGATGATCGTGAACGGCTTCTGCCGGCAGGTCTTCAAGGAGCTGCCCATGGAGTTCGCCGTGGAGGCGCAGAAGCTGCTGGGCGTGAGCCTGGAAGGGAGCGTGGGGTGATGGCGTCGCTGTTGAGCATCCGGGACCTGCACGCCCGCGTGGGCGGCAAGGACATCCTCAAGGGCATCCACCTGGAGGTGGGCGCCGGCGAGGTGCACGCCATCATGGGGCCCAATGGCTCCGGCAAGAGCACGCTCGCGGGCGTGCTGGCGGGGCGTGAGACGTATGAGGTGACCAAGGGCTCCGTCGTCTTCGACGGCAAGGACCTGCTGGGCACGCCGCCGGAGGAGCGCGCGAAGGCGGGCGTGTTCCTGGGCTTCCAGTACCCGGTGGAGATCCCGGGCGTGGGCAACCTGCACTTTTTGCGCACGGCGCTCAACGCGCAGCGCCGCGCCAGGGGCGAGGAGGAGCTGGACGCCATGGACTTCCTCTCCCTGGCCAAGGAGAAGGCGAAGCTCGTGCAGCTGGACACGGCGTTCATGAACCGCTCCGTGAACGAGGGCTTCTCCGGCGGAGAGAAGAAGCGCAACGAGATCTTCCAGATGGCGGTGCTCCAGCCCCGGCTGGCGCTGCTGGATGAGACGGACTCGGGCCTGGACATCGATGCGCTGCGCGTCGTGGCGGGCGGGGTGAACTCGCTGCGCTCCAAGGACCGCGCGATGGTGGTGATCACGCACTACCAGCGGCTCCTGGACTACATCGTTCCGGACCACGTGCACGTGATGGCCGCGGGCCGCATCGTGCGCTCGGGCGGACGCGAGCTGGCGCTGGAGCTGGAGGAGAAGGGCTACGGCTGGATTGGCGCGGAGGGGGCCGGCAAGGCGAAGGAGGCCCGGCCATGAGCGCGTCCCACTACGTGGAGGTGGCCCGGGCCCTCCAGGCGCGCGGGGACGCCCCCGCGTGGCTCCAGGCGCTGCGCGAGGAGGGCCTGAGCCGGTTCCAGGCGCGCGGCCTGCCCACGCCCAGGGACGAGGAGTGGAAGTACACGCCCGTCGCCACGCTGTCGTCGCGGCCGTTCCAGCCCGTGCGGGACGTGTCCGCGGGCCCGGACGTGGCCCGGGCGGTGGAGCGGCTCGCGCTGCCCGGCCCCCGGCTCGTGTTCGTGGATGGGCGCTTCGTGCCGGCGCTGTCGGTGCTCTCGGGCCTGCCGCGGGGCGTGGTGCTCAAGCCGCTGTCGCAGGCGCTGCGCGAGGACGGGGCGCTGCTCCAGGAGACGCTGGGCCGGACCTCCCGGCCGGCGGCGCATGCCTTCACGGCGCTCAACGCGGCGCTGCTGGAGGAGGGCGCGCTGCTCACGCTCGCGCCCCGGGCCCTGAGCGAGGTGCCGGTGCAGCTGGTGTTCCTCGCGCGCGGCGGCGACGGGCCGGTGCTGGCCAGCCCGCGCGTGGTCGTGGTCGCGGGCGAGGGCAGCGAGGCCACGCTGGTGGAGACATACGCGGGCCTGGGCCCGGGCGCGACGTTCACCAACGCGGTGACGGAGGTGTCGCTGGGGGACAACGCCAGCCTGCGCCACTTCAAGCTCCAGGCGGAGGGCGACGCCGCGCTGCACCTGGGCGGGCTGTATTCGCGGCAGGGGCGCGACAGCCGCTTCCAGTCGCACGCGTTCTCCTTCGGTGGGCTGCTTGCGCGCAACGAAGTGCACGCGGCCTTCGCGGGCGAGGGCGGCGAGTGCGTGCTCAACGGCCTGTTCGTGGGCCGGGGCTCGCAGCACCTGGACCACCGCACGGACCTGGACCACGCGGTGCCGCACTGCTCCAGCCGCGAGCTCTACAAGGGCGTGCTGGACGACCGCGCGCGCGGCACCTTCCACGGGAGGATCCGCGTGCGCGAGGACGCGCAGAAGACGGACGCCAGCCAGCAGAGCCGCAACCTGCTGCTCTCCGAGGGCGCGCAGGTGGACGCCCGGCCGCAGCTGGAGATCCTCGCGGACGACGTGAAGTGCGCGCACGGCACGGCGGTGGGGCGGCTGGATGACAACGCGCTGTTCTACCTGCGCTCGCGCGGCATCCCGAAGCGGGAGGCCGAGCGGATGCTGACGCAGGCGTTCGCGAGCGAGCTGGTGCGCGCGGTGCCGGAGGGGCCGGTGCGCGCGCGGGTGGAGGCGTTGCTCGCGGAGAAGCTGCCGGGTTCGGCGGAGGTGATGGGATGAGCGGACCTGGATTCGACCTCGCGCGGGTGCGCGCGGACTTCCCCATCCTCCGGCAGGAGGTGCGGGGCCGGCCGCTGGTGTACCTGGACAGCGCCGCCACGGGGCAGAAGCCGCAGGCGGTGCTGGACGCCATCACGCGCTACTACACGCACGACAACGCCAACGTGCACCGCGGCGTGCACATCCTCTCCGAGCGCGCCACGCAGGCCTTCGAGGACGCGCGCGAGACGGTGCGCCGCTTCATCCACGCGAAGGACGTGCGCGAGGTCATCTTCGTGCGCGGCACCACGGAGGCCATCAACCTGGTGGCCGCCACCTACGGCCGCAAGCACGTGGGCGCGGGCGACGAGGTGCTCATCTCCGCCATGGAGCACCACTCCAACATCGTGCCCTGGCAGATGGTCTGCGACGCGGCGGGCGCGAAGCTGCGCGTGATTCCGGTGGACGCGCGCGGCGAGCTGCGCATGGAGGCCGTGGACGCGCTGCTCACGGAGAAGACGCGCCTCTTGGCCATCACGCACGTGTCCAACGCGCTGGGCTCCGTGAACCCCATCAAGGAGCTGGTGGCGAAGGCGCACGCGAAGAACATCCCGGTGCTGGTGGACGGGGCGCAGTCAGTGACGCACTTCCCGGTGGACGTGCAGGACCTGGACTGTGACTTCTACGCCTTCAGCGGGCACAAGCTCTTCGGGCCCACGGGCATCGGGGTGCTGTACGGCAAGCTGGCCATGCTGGAGTCGCTGCCGCCGTACCAGGGCGGCGGGGACATGATCCTCTCCGTGACGATGGAGAAGACCGTCTACAACCGCGTGCCGCACCGCTTCGAGGCGGGCACGCCGGACATGGCGGGTGCGGTGGGGCTGGCCGCGGCCATCCACTACCTGGAGGCCGTGGGCATGGAGGCCGTGGCCCAGCACGACCAGTGGCTGCTCGCGTACGCGACGCAGGCGCTGGAGGCGGTGCCGGGGCTGAAGCTCATCGGCACGGCGCCGCGCAAGACGGGGGTGCTGTCCTTCACGCTGGAGGACGTCCACCCGCACGACGTGGGCACCATCCTGGACCAGGAGGGCATCTGCATCCGCACCGGGCACCACTGCGCCCAGCCGCTGATGCAGCGCTTCGGGGTGGCGGCCACGGCGCGCGCGTCGCTGGCGCTCTACAACACCCCGGAGGACGTGGACGCGCTGGTGAAGGGACTGCACAAGGTGAGGGAGGTGTTCGCGTGAGCTCGGACCTCAAGGACCTGTACCAGGAGGTGGTGCTGGAGCACTCCAAGCGCCCGCGCAACTTCCGGGTGGTGGAGGGCGCCACGTGCGCGGCGGAGGGCTACAACCCGCTGTGCGGCGACCAGCTCTCCGTGACGCTCAAGCTGGAGGACGGCGTCATCCGCGACATCGGCTTCCAGGGCCAGGGGTGCGCCATCTCCAAGGCGTCCGCGTCGCTGATGACGGGCGCGGTGAAGGACAAGACGCGCGAGGAGGCGCGGGCCCTCTTCGAGCGCGTGCACACGCTGGTGACGGAGGGGCCGGGCCAGGTGGACCTGGAGTCCCTGGGCAAGCTCGCGGTGCTGTCGGGCGTGAGCGAGTTCCCGGCCCGCGTGAAGTGCGCGAGCCTGGCGTGGCACACGCTGAACGCGGCGCTGGACGGCCGCACCACGTCGGTGTCGACGGAGTAGGGAGGAGGGTTCATGCGAGGCGCGATGACGATCATCGAGCGCGACGTGGACGCGATGCTCATCCCCAGCGGGGACAAGGTGTTGCTGCCGGCGGGCTCGGAGCTGACGGTGGTGCAGACGCTGGGCGGCAACGTCACGGTGCAGGACCCGTACGGCCAGCTGTTCCGCATCGACGAGAAGAACGCCGACGTGCTGGGCGAGGAGTACGCCGCCAGGGCGAAGGCGCCCGACGCGGACGCGGTGCCCGGCGAGTTCAACGAGGAGCAGGTCTGGGAGCAGCTGCGCACGGTCTACGACCCGGAGATCCCGGTGAACATCGTGGAGCTGGGCCTGGTGTACACGTGCAGGGCCACGCCGCTGGACGCGGGCGGCCAGCGCGTGGACATCGAGATGACGCTCACGGCGCCCGGCTGCGGCATGGGGCAGGTGCTGGTGGAGGACGTGCGCTCCAAGGTGTCCGCGCTGCCCGGCGTGAAGGAGGCCCACGTGGAGCTGGTCTGGGAGCCGCAGTGGGACCAGAGCCGCATGTCGGACGTGGCGCGGCTCCAGCTGGGTTGGATGTGAAACCGGGGCGTGACGTCGGGCCCTGAGGCGTCAGGCCAGGGCCTTCCTCCCCCGGGCGACCAGGCCCAGCGTGGCCGCGGCGGCGAGGCCCCCCGCGAGCCACCGGGGCCAGCGCGGCGCGGCCTCCGCGGTGGCGCGGCGGGCGATGGCGGGCGACATCCGCTCCGCGAACAGCTCCACCATGGCGTGCTCGAAGGCGAGCAGGTCGTGCGGCCCCCGGCTGGACACCCAGTTGCCGTCGCGCACCACGGGCTCGTCCGTCCAGTGCGCGCCCGCGTTCTCCAGGTCGTTGCGGATGCCCGGCCAGGACGTCAGGTGCCGGCCCTCCAGCAGGCCCGCGGACGCGAGCAGCCACGGCCCGTGGCAGATGACCGCGATGGGCTGATCCAGCAGGTCCGCGTCCTTCACGAAGTCCAGGGCCAGGGCGCTCTGCCGGAGGAAGTCCGGGTTCATGAAGCCGCCGGGCAGGAGCAGCGCGTCGAAGTCCGCGGCCTTCACGTCGCGCAGCGTGGCGTCCACGCGCACCTTGCGGCCGGGCACCAGCAGGTTCATGCCCCGGATGCGGCCCTTGTGCAGGGAGACGATGGTGACGTGCGCGCCCTCGCGCTCCAGGCGCTTCACCGGCCGCGTCAGCTCCACCTGCTCGAAGCCATCCGCCGCCAGCACCGCCACCCGCATCCCCTTCAGCTTCTTCATCGCCCCGTCCTCCTGGATGTCCGTCAATGCCCCACAACCCGAAAGGACACGGTGCACATGCCCTCCCGGGGGGAGAAGCGGGGGGTAGACAGGCAGGCGGGCGCCCGGGGGCGCGTCGGGGCGAGGTCGTCCGCGGGGCGGGGGCGACGCGGCACGCGGGGGCGCTGGACGCCCCGGGGGAACGGCTCTACGACGAGGGCAGCCCGTGCTTCCTCCGGCGGTGTGTCGCCACTGGAGCGCGGGTCCCTCCTGGAGGCGCACCGCCATGTTCCCCTCGCTCTCTTCCCGGATGCACCGCGGCCTGCTCGCGAGCACCGCGCTGCTGCTGGCCCCGCTGGGCTGCGCCACGTCGTCGCAGGCGGGCGCCGCGCGTGACGAGGCGGCCCTGCGCACGGACGAGCCGCCGCGCATGAAGCCGAAGTGGGGGATGGTCATCCACGGCGGCGCGGGGGGCATCTCTCGCGAGAACCTGACCCCGGAGCGCGAGGCCGCGATGCGCGCCGCGCTCACGGAGGCGCTCCAGGCCGGGCACGCGGTGCTGGCGAAGGGAGGCCGCAGCCTGGACGCGGTGACGGCGGCCATCCGCGTGCTGGAGGACTCGCCGTACTTCAACGCCGGCAAGGGCGCGGTGTTCAACCACGACGGCGTGACCGAGCTGGACGCGGCGGTGATGGACGGCAAGACGCGCATGGCCGGCGCGGTGGCCGGCGTCCATCACATCCAGAACCCCATCGACCTGGCGCGGCGGGTGATGGAGAAGTCGCCGCACGTGATGCTGGTGGGTGACGGCGCGGAGGCCTTCGCGCGGTCGCAGGGCATGCCCCTGGTGGACGCGAAGTACTTCTACACGGAGGAGCGCTGGCAGGGCCTCCAGCGCGCGCTGGAGCAGGAGCGCGCGAAGGAGGCGCCGCCCGCGGAGCAGGGGCAGCCGCCCACGCAGGGCCTGGCGCCCGCGCAGCCCGTGACGCCGGGTCAGCCGCCCGCGCAAGGCGCGACGCCCGCGCAGCCGTCATCACCGACTCAGCCGCCCACGCAGGGCCTGGCGCCCGCGCAGCCCGTGACGCCGGGTCAGCCGCCCGCGCAAGGCGCGACGCCCGCGCAGCCGTCATCACCGACGCAGCCGCCCGCGCCGGCCCGGCCCGCGACGCCCGCGCAGCCGCAGCCCGGCTCGTCGCTGACGCCGGGCGTGGCCCCCATCACGGGGGACCACAAGTTCGGCACGGTGGGCGCGGTGGCGTTGGACATGGAGGGCAACCTCGCGGCGGGCACGTCCACGGGAGGGATGACCAACAAGCGCTTCGGCCGCGTGGGGGACTCGCCCATCATCGGCGCGGGCACCTACGCGGATGAGCGCTGCGCCGTGTCCGCCACGGGCCACGGCGAGTTCTTCATCCGCTACACGGTCGCGCGCGACATCTGCGCCCGCGTCGAGTACCAGGACCTCCCCCTGCTGGAGGCCGCCAACCACGTCGTCAACGACGTGCTGGTGAGGGCGGGCGGCGAGGGCGGCGTCATCGCCATGGACCGCCAGGGCCACGTGGCCATGCCCTTCAACTCCAGCGGCATGTACCGCGGCTACATCGGCGAGGACGGCACGCCCACCGTCTCCATCTTCCAGCAGCCCTGAGCGCCCGGGCCCGGCTCCCGCGCACCCTGGACGGCCGCGCGGAGAGCCCCGGACTCGGAGCAGGCTACTGCTTCACGAGGAACAGCTCGCGCACCTGGAGCAGGTCCACGTCGCCCGCGAAGGCGGAGAACTTCTCGTACTCCGCCGGCGACACGCGGGCGCGGGGCAGGTTGAAGGTCTCCGCGATGCTGAGCGTGCGGCCCTCCTGCTTCTCCGACCGGGTGTAGTGGCCGAACTCGCTGTCCACCTTCAGGCCCGCCTGCGGATCGCTGAGCTTCCAGCCCTGGGGCAGGGTGACGGTGACCTGGGTGCGGCTGGCCTCCGTGTCGTCGATGTAGAGCGGCGTGGTGCGGGTGGACAGCTGCACGTAGCGCCGGCCCAGCAGGGCGGGGAAGGTGAGCGGCCCCAGCGCCATGCGGCTGTCGCCCTCCAGGCGCCCGAAGCGGGGCACGGTGAACGCGTAGCGCAGCACGAAGGGCGCGCCCACGGCCTCCTGGCGCTCCAGCTTCACGGAGGACAGCTCCGCGCCGCCGAAGTAGCGCGCCACCGCGCCCTGGAGCGCCTGGTTGCGGCTCTCCGCGGAGAGCTGCTCGAAGGCCTCCGCGATCTGCGCGGCCTCGAAGCCGGTGTAGGTCTCCTCGCCCTGGCCCTTGAGGCCGCCGTCGGCGCCCAGCTCCAGGGTGAGCTTCACGTCCTTGCCCGCGCGCGGCTTGAGCGGCGGCGTCTTCACCTTCTGCAGGGGCCGGCCGGGCTCCGGCAGCAGGTACGCCTCGCGCTCGCCCATGGCGGCCTCCGGCAGCTCGCCGAAGGGGCCGAAGCGCACGGACGTGTCCAGCCACACCGGCTGCTCCCCCGGCACCTCCACGCGCAGCGCCGCGTAGGGCAACAGCGCGTCCGCCGGGAAGAGGTAGGGCGCGGGGTCGGTGTTGAAGGTGCGGATCGCGGCGATGCGCGACGGGATGCCCAGCGTCTCCAGGCCCGCCTTCATCACCGTGAGCCGGCTGCCGCGGTCCTGCGCCAGGGTGGACGCCGCGGACTGCGCCAGGCTCGCGTCGCGGCCGGAGAAGCGCTTCATCACCGCGGCGTGCAGCGCCTTCACCGCCTCCAGGCCCTTCTTGCCCTCCGTGGCCTGGCGCGCGAAGGCCTCCACCTCCGAGGTGCGCAGCCACCGGTCCTGGAACGCGTCGCCATACACGCGCGCCAGCCCGTCGTTGCCCGTCTCGCCCGCGCCCACCATCACGAAGGGCAGGTACTCGTTGCCGGAGGGCGGCGCGTCCGGCTCCGGGATGAACGGCGGCACGCGGCGCGCGTCGTAGTGGAACACCTCCACGTCGCCCTTCACCTCCGGCGGCGGCGCCTTCATGCCGTGCGCGTCCACCTTCATGCCGCTGCCCTTGGGCGCGACCACGGTGTACGTGCTCCACGCGTTCGGCTGGTTGGCGATCTGGAAGTAGAACGCGGACGCGGTGAAGCCCGGCTGCGCGGGGCCGCGGTCGCTCTCGGCCAGCAGGTACTCCACCTCCACGGAGTCGCCCACCTGCACGCCGGGCAGGCTCATGGTGTCCTTGCCCTCGATGTTCTCCGGCTCCAGCACGCGGCCGTCGGCCTTGAGCGTGCGCAGCGCCAGCACCTGGGCGCCGCGGGGGATGTTCACCTCCGCGATGTCCTGCACGCCCGACTGCTCCAGCGCCTTCTGGATGGTGTGGATGCGGTTGACGAGCGAGCCGTCCGGATTGACCTGCACCGCCGCCGCGTCCAGCACGTACGCCGCCGCGCTGCCGCCGGTGACCGGCGCCGCCTCGTAGGCCTTCAGCGCCTCCTTGCCGTCGATGGCGTACGCCGCCAGCAGCTCCTTGCCCGTCTTCGCGCGCTCCACCGCGCGGCGCAGCGCCAGGTCCGTGCCGTCCAGCTTGAGCGCCTGCTCGCGCACCTTCAGCGCCTCCGCGCCCTGGCCCGCGTACTCGCGCACGTCCGCCAGCCGCTTGAGGACCTCCGCGTTGCGCGGCCACACGGCGGCCTGCCCCTGGAGCACCTTCGCCGCGTCGTCGTAGCGGCGCAGGCTCACGTAGACGTTGGCGAGCGCCGCGGCGGTGGTGAGGTTGTCCGGGTCCCGCGACAGCAGCTGCGCGTAGCCCTTCGCCGCGCCCTCCAGGTCGCCGCGCGTGCGCAGGTGGTCCACCCGCCGCGTGTCCGCGCCAGGGCAGCCCTCCTGGGCCGTCACCAGCTCGTCGGTGCGGGCCACCGCGTCGCGCCGGCGCGCCAGCGAGTACTGGAGCCCCAGCGCCTCGCACAGGCCCGGCTGGGCCTCCAGCGCCGAGGCGAGGGAGACCTCCGCCTGCGCGTCCACGTCCAGCGCCAGCGCGGCGCGGGCCAGGAGCAGGTGCACCGGGAAGCCCGCGGGCTTCACCGCGTCGCGCGCCGTCTTGAGCGTGTCCAGCGCGGTGGCCGGCTGGCCGTCACTCAGGAAGAGGTCCGCGCGCAGCAGCAGCGCCGCCACGTTGCCCGGGTCCTTGGCCAGCGCCGCCTCCAGGTCGCGCGTGGCGCGGCCGCGGGCCACCTTGGACGGGATGCCGCGGTCCTGCGCGGCCTGCTCCGCGCGCAGGGTGAGCAGCGCGGGCGTCGTCACCTCCAGCTCCGCCATCAGCCGGTGGGTGCCGTCCAGGTCGCGCGACAGGCCGTCGCGCACCGCGAGGAAGGTGCTCAGCGGCTCACCGGCCTCGCCCTGGAGCGCGCGGGCCAGGTCCTCCGCGTCCGGGTACATGTCCGGGGCCTCCAGCGGGGCCGGGGCGCTCGCGTTCCAGCGCGGCGCGGGCCCGGTGGCGGCGGTGAGGCGCACCCCGGAGGGGCTGCCGTCCGCCTTCACCAGCGCGAAGGACAGGCCGCCCTGGGTGTTGTCGCGGGACAGCTTCACCAGGAAGCGGTGCTTGCCCGCGGGCAGCTCCAGCGCGCGCGCGCTCACCGTGGACGCGGTGCGCGCCCAGTCGCGGCGCTCCAGCACGGGTGCGCCGTCCATCAGCACCCGGTGCGACGTCTGGCTCACCGTGCGCAGCACGTACGCGCCGGCCTGCGCGATCTCCGCGTCGATGCCCAGCACGTACATGTCCCCGTGGCCGGGCTCGCCGCCCAGGTCCAGCCGGCCGTCCGGCGAGCGCAGCGTGCGCGCCGCCAGCGGGCCGTATGCGCCCGTGAAGGGTCCCGCGAAGGAGCCGTCCTTCTCCAGCGGGAGCGGCTCGTCGATGGCCAGCACGTGGAAGGGGGAGAAGGGGCCCACCAGCGTGGCCTCGCCCGCGCCGCCCACGTCCTGGAGCGTCCGGGCCTGCATGGCCGAGTCCGCGCGCAGGCTCGCCACGGACAGGCGCGCGGCGCGCAGCAGGTAGGCCGTCTCACCCCGGGCGCCGGCGGCGAGCGCGGCGTCCACGCCCTGGAGGATGCGGTCGTCCTCCGCGCGGGACGTGCCCACGCGGTCCAGCACGTAGCGCGCGGCGATGACGGCCACCGGGTGGCGGGGCGCGCGCTTCACCAGCTCCAGCGACGCGGTGAGGGCGCGGTCGGACTGGCCGTTGCGCCGGGCCAGCAGCGCCTGCCCCTCCAGGGCGTACGGGTCGCCGGGGTCCTTCTTCACGGCGGCGTCGAAGCGCTCCTGCGCGAGCTTCGCGTCGCCCGCGACGAGGTACGCGTGGAAGCCCGCGAACGCGAGCGTGCGCGCCTCGACGTCACCCTGGCCGGCCCGCTCGGCGGCGGACTCGAGCACGTGGGGCGCGACGACGGTGGAGGGCCGGGGGCAGCCGGTGAGGCCGGCGACGAGGGCGAGCGCGGTCAGGCCGCGACGGAAGGTGCGCATGCGCATAGGGGAGCCGAGGGATAATGCAATCCCCTCGGAGAGGCCATATTCCCCTTGAGGTGTGTGTCCCGGGCCGCCCCTGGCTGTTTCCCTAGCGGCGCTTCACGCCGGGCTTGGCGGGGGCCGGCTTGGCCTGCGGGCGCTTGGGCGGGGGCGGCGGGGGCGCCGGCTTCTTGGCGACCACGGCCTTCGCCGGCACCGTGTTGGCGGCCACCGTGCGCCCCGGCGCCTGGGGGACGACGACCACCGACGCGGCCGGGGGCTCCGGCAGGGGCTGGGGCCGGTCCACCGCGTAGGTGAGCCCCTCGATGGCGCAGGTGCCCTCGATGCAGCCGACGGTCGGCGCGGGGGGCTCGCCGAACTGGGCCTGCCAGTCCGGGCCCAGGTTCAGGGGCTCCGCGATGGCGCGCTGATCCTTCCCCTGGCCGACGAAGGCCTGCATCACGCCGTCCTCGGTGACGAACAGCTCCAGCCGCACCTCGTCCTCCGGCGCGTCGAGGCCCAGCATGGCGCCGCTGCGCTCGCCCAGCGACCACTCCAGCGACAGCGGCGCGCCCGCGCCGGGGTGCACGATGGTCACGTAGCGGCCGTCCCGGCCCATCAGGCCCAGCGAGGCCACCGGCTCCGGCGGCGGGCCGTTCCAGAGCTCCTTCAGGCGCCGCTGCCACGTGGCCGGGGGCGCCTCGGCGCGCACCCGCGCGGTCAGCCGGGCCACGCCGCCCACCAGCCCCACCACGTCCACGCGGGCGCGGCCCACGCGCGTCTCCTGGTCGTCCAGGGGCGGGAAGACGATGGCCTTGTTCTCGAAGGCCAGCTCGCGACCGACCTTCACCACCTGGGGCGAGTCCGGCCCCTCGCCCATGGTCACGCGGCGCTTGTCCGGGGTGACGTCCTCGACCCGGCCGGGGCCGTTGAGCGTCTTGAACTCGGACCGCTCCGCCATGATGGTCTTGCCTGGCAAGGGGAGCGTGACGTGCACCCGCCCGCTGCGGTGGTACGCCACGCCCAGCACGCCCACGGCCGCCAGCACCGCCAAGCCCGCGGCCGTCTGCGCCGTCACGCGCGCCGCGCGGCGCAGCGCGGCCTGCGCCCGCTGCCAGCGCGTCAGCCGCAGGGGCGGCATGGACAGGAGGCTGCCGGGGACCAGCGGCTCCAGCTCCGCGATGAGCGCGCTGACGGACGGATAGCGCTCGTCCGGATCCGGCTTGAGGCACCGCATCACGATGGCGTCCACGCGCGGATCCAGCCCCGGGCGCTTGCGCGACGGCGGATCGAAGGTGCCCAGCGGCACCTCGCCGGTGAAGGTCTCGTAGAGGATGACGCCCAGGGAGAAGATGTCCGCGCGCGCGTCCGCGTTCTTCGCGTCCACGCGCTGCTCGGGCGCCATGTACGAGATGGTGCCCATGGACACGTGCGTGGACGTGAGCGCGAAGCGCGACGCCGCCGACGCGTCGTCCAGGAAGGACGCCAGCCCGAAGTCGGACACCTTCGCGATGCCGCCGGCCTGCTGATCCAGCAGGATGTTCTCCGGCTTCAGGTCGCGGTGGATGACGCCCCGGCCGTGCGCGTACTCGATGGCCCGGCAGATCTCGAGCATCCGGCGCAGGAGCACCGGCGTCTCCATGGACGGGCTGCGCATGAGCTCGCGCAGGGATGGCCCGTCCACGAACTCCATCACCAGGTAGTAGGTGGTGTCGGTCTTCCCCTTGTCGACGATGGAGACGACGTGGGGGTGGCTCAGCGTCGCCAGCGCCGCGGCTTCCTTCTGGAAGCGCGCGATGAACGAGGGGTCCTTGGCCAGCTCCGGGTTCAGCAGCTTCACCGCGACCGTGCGGCCGAGCGACAGCTGGGTGGCCTTGTGGACCTCTCCCATTCCGCCGGCGCCGACGAGCTTCTCCAGGCGGTAGCCGCTGATGAGGTCAGGAGGCCGGGAACGACTGATGGCGGTGGGCTCGAACGAGGACATGGGCGGGGGACAGGGCGCCGAGGGTAGCAGAAACGGGGCGCCGCGTTAGCGCACCCCAGCGGCCCTCCCGGACCCCTCCCGCTCGCCGGGTGGGCGGGCGGCCATGACCCGGGTGGAGCCCCTGGGAGAGGCTCCCAGGTGGGCTCAGGTATCCCCGGCGACGGGGCGCAGCACGCTGGTGAGGTTGGTGCGCACCTGCGACAGCGAGGAGCGCATGTTCGCGTGCCGCACGGACGCGCCCACGGCCCGCGCCAGCGACTTGAGCAGGGAAATCTCCTCCGGGCGCCAGACGCGCGCCTGGTGGCAGTCCTCGAACGCCACGAACCCCCACCACTGCTTGGCCGGGACGACGGGGCACAGCAGCACGGACTGGACGCCCTGGCGCTCCAGGAGCTCGCGCATCATCGGCGGCGCGTCCTTGGTGAGGCAGGAGACCACCATCTGCGCCTCCAGCATGTCCGTCCACGCCATGGCGTAGTCGCGCAGGGGCAGCGAGCGCAGCACCGGGTGCGCCAGCGGGGACACCACGCCCGGCTCCGCCCACGCGTAGCGCAGGTCCGTCAGGAACCGGCCCGCCAGATTCGTGGTCCGGTTCTCGAAGAGGCACGCGCGGTCCACCTTCAGGGGCCGGGCCACCATGCCCAGCGCATCCGAACCCGTGGCCGAGCACAGGCCCTTGTCCAGGAGCAACCGCGACGCTTCGGACACCTTCGTGAACGCTTCCACCATGACCGTCTCGCTTGAAGGGGGGGAGGGGGTCACCCCTTCCTGTCGTGGATGAGCTGTCATCCACACATGTCCCGTTATGCAGGATTCCTTTGTTTCTGTCAAATGGTGGTTTTACTGGAAACACAAGGAGAGAGCTGGGGTGGATTCCAACCCCGGACACGCGGACAGGGGCGCGCTCGCGGAGCGCGGGCCCCTGTCGGGCTCGGCGCGCGGTGCCCTCCCCTCTGGGAGGAGGGCGTCGGGGCTACCGCGCGGGCTTCGTGGGGGTGGGGCGCTTCAGGGGCTTCTGCCGGGCGCCCGTGTTGCCGGCGCTCCGCAGGAGCTTCTCCGCGCGGCCGGAGGACCGGGGCGCCACCTTCGCCTCCTTCTCCTCGTGCTTCGAAGGCGCGTGGGGGTCGGCCTGGATGTCGCTGGCCGCGGGGGCTGTCGCCTCGGCGGTGGGCGTCGGGGCGGCGGTGGAGGCGGAAGCGGCGAGCAGGGCGGCGACGAGGAGGGTCTTCATGGCGGCGGGCTCGGAGGCTCGTGACGGGCGGCCCGCGCGGGAGTGCGCCGGGCGTCGTCATCGATGGTTCAGAGGTTCAGATGGGCGCCGGTGGGGTGTTTATTCATCCGCCGTCGCGCGCGAGCGGCGCGTGCGTGCTTCCGCGCGAGGTCCCTGGCGCGGCAGCGGGTCCGCTCCCACGCGCAGAACGACAACAGGGGCGCCCTCGTGGAGAGAGCGCCCCTGCCGGGCACCACGTCCTGTCCGTCCCTTGGAGGCGGGCAGGGCGCGAGTGAAGAGAGGGATCAGCCCTCGGTCTTCGTCTCGGTGGTGGTCTTCTTCTCGGCCTTGGTCTTCGTGCTCTTCTTGCCGGCCTTGCCCTCGTGCTTGGTCTCGGTCTTGGCCTCGGTCTTCACCTCACCCTGCGCCTCGGGAGCGGGGGCGGCGGCCTCGGTCTGCGCCTCGGGGGCGGGGGCGGCGGTGGGGGCCGGGGTGTTGGCGAACGCGGCGGAAGCGGCGAACAGGGCGGCGACGAAGACGGTCTTCATGGATGACTCCGGGCACGACACGCCGACGCGGGATTGCATCGGTTGTTGCCATGGCCCTTGAGCACCCGCCGTGCCAGCGCGGGTTTCAAGCAACTTCGCGGGGTTCTCCGGGTGGGAGCGGATCCGCCATGGGGAGAAACTCCTCAGTTGCGATTGCAACAATGGGTGCAAGCTCCCCAGGCAGGCTCACGTTGCTTTGACGGCAACGGCGCTCTTCTGCAAGCTGCACGGCAACCTTCCGCTCCGAGCGCCACGCGCCGGGGCATGAAGTGGAGCACGGAGCCCGGATGTCCTCGTCGTGCATGTCGCGCGGCCAGGTGTCGGGAGAGATGGCGTATGCGGCACCTGCTGGTGGCATGGAGTGTGGCGTGGCTGGGGATGGGATGCGCCGCGACCATTCCCCCCGAGCGCTTCCAGGCCCAGGTGACGGAGACGGAGCGCTGGCAGCGCGAGTTCCAGGCCGAGCGCGAGCGCACGGAGGCGCTGGCGGCGAAGCTGGCGGCCCTGGAGTCCGCGCTGGAGGAGCTGGCGCAGGAGCGCGCGGAGGCGGAGCAGGCGCGCGCGGAGGCGGAGCAGGCGCGCGCGACCGCGACGGAGGAGCTGGCGCGGGTGGAGGCGGAGCGCCACACGCTGGAGGAGCACAACGCGCAGCTGCTGGCGCGGCAGCGTGAGCTGGCGGCGCTGCATGAGGAGCTGTCGGACGTGTGGTACGAGTCCGCGCTGGAGCGCGCGCGGCGGCGCACGCAGCCGCCCCTGCCGGGCGCGACCTCCACCGAGGCGGCCGGGCCGGTGCCGTGAGTCTCACAGGGCGCGTCCGCGCGGCGGCGCCTCCTGGTTCTTCTTCTGCTGTCGACCCAAGGAGCGTGCCCGTGGCGATGAACTCGCGGACCCCCATCCGTGGATACCGCGCGGGTTTCTTCTTCGTGGTGATGCTCCTGTCGGGCGTCACCGGCTTCATGCTCTGGACGGAGGTGCGCACCGGGCATCAGGTGGACGCGCTGGTGCTGGAGGCCCTGGAGCGCGCGAGCCTCATCGGCCGCATCCGCGTGGACGTGATGTCGCTGGAGTCCGCCATCGAGGCGCACGTGCGCTCCAGCGGCGACGCCGAGCGCAAGGAAGCCGACGCGGTGATGGAGGACATCCTCAACAGCATCCGCCAGTCCTCGGAGGCGTACATGCGGCACCTGCCGCCCGGGGAGAAGGAGGTCTGGCTGCGCTTCAACGGCGCGTGCCAGGGCCTGGCGGATCAGGTGCGCGCGGCGGCGGTGTTCTCGCGCCAGCGCGACGCGGAGCGCGCCCGGCGCCACCTGGTGGAGAGCATCCGCCCGCTGGCGGCGGAGGTGGACCAGCTGGCGGGACAGCTGGCCACGGAGAACGCGTCCGACGCGCGCGTGCTGGTGGGGCGGCTGGGCACGCTGCGGGTGCGCAACACCGCCCTGGGCGCGGCCACCACGCTGCTGGCCATCCTGCTGTCCATGCTGGTGGGCTGGCACATCATCTCCCTGCTCAAGCGCCAGGACGCCACCATCCAGGGGCAGCTGGAGGAGCTGGGGCGCCACAACGAGGAGCTGGACGCGTTCACCCGCCGCGTGGCGCACGACCTGATGGGGCCCTTGTCGCCGCTCAAGGGCTACCTGACGCTCATCCGCCGCTCCGGCGCGGTGAAGGACCCGGGCGCGCTGGAGATGATCTCCCAGTGCGAGTCCAGCGCGGTGCGCATGGGGGAGCTCATCGAGGCGCTGCTGCGCTTCTGCCGCGCGGGCACGCGGGGCGACGGGACGATGGGCGAGCTGGACACGGCGGTGAGCACGCTGCTGCTGGAGGTGAGCCAGACGGCGACGGCGCTGGGCGTGGCGCTGGAGCGCGAGCTGGAGCCGGGCGTGCGGGTGGACTGCCCGGCGCAGCTGCTCCAGGTGGTGGCGCGCAACCTGCTGTCCAACGCGGTGAAGTACACGGCGGGGCGGCCGGATCCGCGCGTGAAGGTGCGGGTGGCCACGGAGGGGGCGGACGCGGTGGTGGAGGTCACGGACAACGGCATGGGGATGAGCGCCGCGACGCAGGCGTCGCTGTTCCAGCCGTTCTTCCGGGCTGCGGAGGCGCGGGGCATCCCGGGCCATGGCCTGGGGCTGGCGACCACCCGGCGCGTGGTGGAGGCGCACGGCGGCACGCTCACGGTGCACTCGGAGGAGGGCAAGGGCACGCGGATCCGCGTGCGGTTCGCACGAGTGACGCGCACTCCGGCGCCGCTTGTGGTGGAGTCCGGGGCGCAGCATGACGCTTCCTCCATCCGCAAGGCCTCATGAGCACAGCCCGAATCCTCGTCGTCGATGATGATCCGCATGCGCGGGACCTGCTCCAGCGCCTCCTGGGCGTGCTGGGCCCGGTGACGCAGGCGCCAGACCCCAGGGGCGCGGCGGAGCGGATGGGCGAGCAGTCCTTCGACCTGGTGCTCACGGACATGGCCATGCCCGACCCGGGCGACGGCCTGAAGGTGCTCCATCTGGTGAAGTCGAACCTGCCGGACACGCCGGTGATCGTCGTGACGGCGTTCGGCAACATCGAGGGCGCGCTGGACAGCATCCAGCAGGGCGCCTTCGACTACCTGTCCAAGCCGTTCGACGTGGACGCCATCATGCGGGTGGCGAAGCGCGCGCTGGAGCAGAAGCGGCTGGTGGAGGAGAACCGCACGCTGCGCAAGCAGGTGGAGCGCACGTCGCTGGTGGGCCGCAGCCAGGCGCTGCTGGAGGTCTACAAGCAGGTCGCCCGCGCGGCGACGAGCAACGTGCCCGTGCTGATTACCGGTGAGACGGGGACGGGCAAGGAGATGGTGGCGCGGGCGCTGCACAAGCGCTCGGCGCGCACGTCGGGGCCGTTCATCCCGGTGGACTGCGGCGCCATCACCGAGTCGCTGATGGAGAGCGAGCTGTTCGGCCACGCGAAGGGCAGCTTCACGGGGGCGTCGGGCGCGCGGCGGGGCCTGTTCGAGGAGGCCAGCGGCGGCACGCTGTTCCTGGATGAGATCGGCGACGTGGGGATGAAGGTCCAGTCGCAGCTTTTGCGCGTGCTCCAGGAGGGGGAGATCCGCCGCGTGGGCGAGAGCGTCCCGGTGAAGGTGGACGTGCGGGTGCTGGCGGCGACGAACAAGGACCTGAAGGCGCGGGTGGCGGAGGGGCAGTTCCGCGAGGACCTGCTGTACCGGCTGGACGTGGTGCACCTGCACCTGCCGCCCCTGCGCGAGCGGCGCGAGGACATCCCCGCGCTGGTGGAGCACTTCGCGGCGCTGCACGCGCGGGGCGGCGTGCGGCCGGTGGTGACGGCGGACGCGATGGCGCGGCTCACGGTGTACGACTGGCCGGGCAACGTGCGGCAGCTGGAGAACGTGATGGCGCGGGCGCTCGCGCTGAACGTGACGGGCGTGCTGGGGCCGCCGGACTTCCCGGAGCCCATCGGTGACGCGCCCAAGCGGCTGATCGGGCTCGCGGGGGACTTGCCGAGCCTCGCGGAGCTGTCGAGGCGCTACGCCGCGCACGTGCTCCAGCACGTGGGGGGCAACAAGAGCGAGGCCGCGCGCCTGTTGGGCGTGGACCGCAAGACGCTCTACAAGCTCCTGGAGGCGCAGGAGTCGCCCGAAGGGCTCCCGCCCACGGAGGGGCGGGGCTGAGCCGCGGAGGCGCTTTCCGCCCTTCGTGGCAATCGCCGCTCAGGGCGCAAGCCCTGCCCACCCACGCGTTCTCTCGCGCAGGAGATCGCACCTGGGCCGACGTTGAGGATGTCAGCAGGGACCCGTAGCGTTCCGGCCTGTATGCGCCGCCGCTGGTTCCCCCTCGGACTCCCCCTGTTGTTCTTCGCGTGCGCTCCGGTGGAGCCCCCCGTGCCCGCCGCGCCGGTGGACGCGGGCGCCGTGACGGCCCAGGTCGCCGCGCCCGAGGCCGCGGTCGCGCCTACGGAGTCCGCGGAGGCGCTGCGCTCCGCGTGGCAGGCCACCGCGCCGGAGTCGTCCGCGGATGGTGGCGTCACGCACGCCACCGCGCCAGCACTGCTCAGCGTGGCGGAGGGTCCGGAGGACGCGGGGCGCCCGCTCGAGCTGTCGCTGTCGCAGTCCATCTCCGTCGGCGCGGACACCGAAGCCCTGCCCGGCGAAGAGGAGCCGCAGGTCATCACCGAGTCCGAGGTCCCCGTGCTGGAGCTGGGCCCGGACGGTGAGCCGGTGATCGACGCGGAGGACGCCGCGCAGGAGGACTCCACCGAGACCGGCGTGGACGCCCTCGCGCGGGGCCTGGATGGCGGAAGCGCTCCGGGCTCGCCGGGAGGCGCCGTGGGCTCCGCCCCGAGCGGGCCGGAGGTCGCGGTGGCTGCGCCTGTCGCGAGCGACGGTGCCGGACCGCTCCCGGTGCCCGCGGCCTCGCCCGGCACGGGCGGCGACGGCGACGAGGACGTGGTCGCCGAGGCGCCGCTCACGGAGGTCGATGCCGGCATGGAGCCCTACGCCATTCCCTACGCGCCGGACGCGGGCTCGCTGCGCGTGCGCCGCTCCATCTCCGTGCGCGCGGAGCCCCGGCAGGACGCGCCCTCGCTGGGCACCGTGGCCCAGGACATGCGGGTGAAGTGGCAGGGCGCGATGCGCGGACCGGATTGTGACACCTGGGTGCAGCTGCAACCGCGTGGCTGGGTCTGCGAGCGCTACCTGGAGCAGAACTTCCGCGAGCCCCGCGTCCGCCCGCTGCCCCGCGTGGAGGAGGGCGCGCTCACTCCTGGCATCTACGCCCGCGTCGTGGGCCACCGCGTGCGCGCCTACCCGAGCCTCGCGCTCGCCCGGAAGCGGAAGCAGGGCGTGCTGCTCAAGGGCTCCGTCACGGTGAAGCTCCAGGGGCAGGTGAAGGTCGGCCGGCGCACCTTCTGGCGCACCTCCGACGGCCAGTACTTCGAGGCGCGCGTGCTGCGCGAGCACCGCCCCTCCGACTTCAGCGGCCTGGACGCGGAGGCGCTCGCGTCCCTGCCCATGCCCTTCGCCTGGGCCCAGTCGCGCGCCGCTCCCCGCACCGACGTGGTGGTGCGCAAGGCCCCGGCCGCGCGAGCGGAGCGCGAGACCGTGCTCCCGCCGCGCACGCTCGTCGCCGTGCGCGAGCTGTCCCCCGACGGCCAGTGGGTCCGCATCGCCGAGGACCACTGGGTGGCGCGCGACGACCTGCACGTCGCGTGGCCGCTGGCGTCCCCGTCCATCGTGGAGCCCGGCGCGCGCTGGCTGGACGTGGACCTGGAGTCGCAGACGCTCATCGCCTACGAGGGCGACCGCCCCGTCTACGCCACGCTCATCTCCTCCGGCAGACCCGGCACCGACACGCCGGAGGGGCTCTTCCGCATCTGGGTGAAGTTCGCGGAGGCGGACATGACGGGCCGCATGGGCATGGCCAGCTACCGCGTGGCCACCGTGCCGTGGACCATGTTCTTCGAGGGCGACTTCGCCCTGCACACCGCCTACTGGCACGACCGCTTCGGCGAACCCGTGAGCCACGGCTGCATCAACCTGGCCCCCAAGGACGCGCGCGCCCTCTACGGCTGGACCACGCCGGAGGTGCCCGTCGGCTGGTCCATGGTCCACGCCATGCCGGAGGACCCCGGCACCTGGGTGCGCATCCGGGGCCAGGCCCACGAGCCGCCGAAGAAGCGCCGCAGGGGCTCGGCCGTCGTCGCCGCCGTCCGGGACCTCTAACCGCCCAGCACGGACACCGTGACGCGGCGGCGGTGCGGCGACGTGCGGTGCTCCCAGACGTAGACGCCCTGCCACGTGCCCAGGTCCGCCTCGCCGTCCCTCACCGGCACGGTCAGGGACACCTGCGTCAGCACCGTGCGCACGTGCGCCGGCATGTCGTCCGGCCCCTCCGCGTCGTGCTGGAACAGCGGGTCGCCGTCCCTCACCAGCCGGGAGAAGAACGCCTCCAGGTCGCGCTGGACGACGGGGTCCGCGTTCTCGCCGATGATCAGCGACGCGCTGGTGTGGTGCAGGAACAGCGTGCACAGGCCCTCGCGGATGCCCGTGGCCTTCACCGCCTGCTGCACCTCACCGGTGATGTCCACCAGGCCCCGGCCCAGCGTGGACACCGTCAGCTCCTTCGCCTGATACACCCCAAGCCTCCGTCCCGTGGGTCAGCGGCCGTCCAGCCGCTTCACGAGGAACGCCGCCAGCTGCTCCAGCTCCTCGGTGATGAGCGTGTGCCCACCCTCAAAAGGTAGGAACTCCACCGGCAGCCCCGCGCCTGTCAGCAGGTCGCGCAGGCGCTCGCCTTCCTGGAAGGGGAGCACCGGGTCCTGCCGGCCGTGCCCCTGGAACACCGGGAGCGCCGTCCTCGCGCGGGCGCGGGGCTCCCACTCCTTCCCGGCGACCACGGCCCCGGACAGGAGGCACAGCCCCGCGGGGCGCTCCTCCAGCCGCAGGGCCACGTCCGTGGCCATCATCGCGCCCTGGCTGAAGCCTCCCAGCACGACGCGCTCCAGCGGCACCTGGAGCGCCGCCACCACGCTCATCAGCGCCCGGCGCGCGGCGGGCATCCCCGGCGGCACCGCCTGGGAGTACTGCGCCCAGTCGCGCCCCTGCCCCATCAGGATGGCCGGGGGAATCTCGAACCACGCGCGGCCCCCGGGCATGCCCAGGGCGTCCAGCGACAGCGGCGCCTCCGGAAAGACGAACCGCGCCGCCTGCGCCAGCCGGGGCGCGGCCATCATCAGCTCCGGCGCCAGCGCCACCAGGTCCGTGCCCGGCGCGCCGAAGCCGTGGCACAGCACCACCACCACCTGGGGAGCCGCGCCCTCGGGGAGCGCGTCCACCCCGTGGCAGGTCAGCTCCCCCAGCTTCGTGCGCACGTGGCGCGGGCGGAGGCTCACGGCTGCGCGTCGCTGATGGTGACGTGCTGGATGACCATGTCCGCGTCCGGCCGGTCCTGCCGGTTGCGCGGCGTGTTGGCGATCTTCTCCACCACGTCGTAGCCCTTCACCACCTCGCCGAAGATGGTGTGCCGGCCCTTGAGGAACTGCGGCGTGGACGTGGTGATGAAGAACTGGCTGCCGTTGGTGCCCGGGCCCGCGTTGGCCATGGCCAGGAGGCCCTTCTTGTCGAAGTCGCGGTTGCTCTGGAACTCGTCCGCGAAGCGGTAGCCCGGGTCGCCCCGGCCGGTGCCCGTGGGGTCGCCGCCCTGGATCATGAAGTCGGGGATGACGCGGTGGAAGATGACGCCGTCGTAGAGCGGCTTGCCCTCCACGCGCTCGCCCGTCCTGGGGTTGATCCACGGCTGCTCGCCGGACGCGAGGCCCACGAAGTTCGCCACCGTCTTGGGCGCGTCCTTGGAGAAGAGCTTGAGCACGATGGTGCCCTGGTTCGTCTCCATCGTGGCCCAGAGGTCCTGGCCCTCCAGGGCCTTCTTCTGGAAGCCCGTCGCGGCGGCCGCGTCCGTCTGGAGGCTCACCGTGCGGGTGGCCGCCTGGGAGGGCGTGGGCTGTGCTGCGGGGGCCTTCGACGCGGGCGGCTGCTCCTTGTCCTTGGAGCACGCGGTCAGGGCGAGGCAGAGGAGTCCAGCGGTCAGGAATCGGGTGCGCATGGGGCGCGCATCCTAGCGGCTTTCGACCGGGCTCCAGCGTGTTAAAGAGGTGTTTCATCCCCGGAGGTTTCCCCTGTGACAACCGGACAGGAATGGCTGGTTGACGCGAGCGGCTGCGCGCCGGCGCGGCTCAAGGACGCGGCCGCGCTGGCGGCCCTCTTCGAGGAGCTGGTCGTCTTGATGGACCTGAAGGTCGTGGGCCCGCCGCAGTGGCACGTCTTCCCGGAGCCCGGCGGCGTCACCGGCCTGGCGCTCCTGGCCGAGAGCCACCTGGCCATCCACACCTTCCCGGAGCACGGCTTCGCCGCGCTCAACGTCTACTGCTGCCGCGCCCGCGCGCGCCCGGACTTCGACGCGATGGCGGCGAAGCACCTGGGCGCCACGGCGTGCCGCGTGCGCGAGCTGCCGAGAGGAGGGGGGGCGTGACGCAGGGGGCGTGTCCGTCGTGCGGCGCGAGCGTGGAGTTCTCCGTGGGGTCCGCGCAGGTGGTGGTGTGCGGCCACTGCCAGACGATGGTGGCCCGCGTGGGCGCGGAGCTGGAGGCCCACGGCAAGGTGGCCCGCATCGTGGAGACGGACTCCCCGCTGCGCCTGGGGCTGGAGGGCCGCGTCAACGGCACCGCGTATCAAATCGTCGGGCGCCTCCAGAAGGACCACGGCGCCGGCCCCTGGGACGAGTGGTACGTGGAGCTGTCCGACGGCCGCACCGGCTGGCTCAGCGAGTCCGAGGGCGCCTTCCACCTGCTCTTCGCGGCCGGCGTGGAGGAGGGCCTCCAACTGGAGCGCCTCCACCCCGGGGACCGCCTGCGCCTGCGCAACCGCCCGCTGGTGGTGGAGGAGCGCGGCCACGGGCGCGTCACCGCCGCGGAGGGACAGCTCCCCAGCGACGTGGATCCGCAAGCCGACAGCTACTACGTGGACGCCACGGGCCCGCGCGGCCTGTTCGTCACGCTGGACTTCGGCGCGCGCGACCGCGACCCGGAGGTGTTCCTGGGGCAGAGGCTGGAGCTCGCGCAGCTGGGCATCCCGGCGGGGGACCTGCGCCCGCGCGCGCGCAAGGTCCAGCTCCAGCAGGCGCGCTGCACCCAGTGCAACGGCCCGCTGGAGCTGCGCGCGCCGGACCAGACGATGCGCGTGGCGTGCCCGTACTGCGGCGCGCTGATGAACGTGGCGGAAGGGAAGCTGTCCTTCCTCAAGCTGCTCCAGAAGCCGGAGCTGCCGGCGGCGCTCCAGCTGGGGCAGAAGGGCACGCTCGACGGCGCGGAGTGGATCTGCATCGGCTACCAGGAGCGCTCGTGCGTGGTGGAGGGCACGCGCTACCCGTGGATGGAGTACCTCCTCTACCAGCCGGCGCGCGGCTTCACCTGGCTGATGGAGTCCAACGGCCACTGGGTGTTCCTCAAGCCCCTGGCCGCCGGTGACGCCAGCGTCGTGCCCGGGGTGTCCGCGCACTACGAGGGCCGCCGCTACAAGGCCTTCCAGTCCGTCACCGCCGTCACCGACGCCGTGGTGGGCGAGTTCTACTGGAAGGTCCACCAGGGCGAGAAGGCGCGGGCCACGGAGTACGTCGCGCCGCCCTACTCCGTGAACGAGGACGCCACCGACAACGAGGTCACCTACACGCACGGCGAGTACCTCACGCCGGAGCAGGTGCGCGACGCGTTCCGGCTGAAGGAGCCGCTGCCCAGGCCCCGGGGCATCGCGCCCAGCCAGCCCAACGTGCGCCGCGCGGCGATGATGAAGACGCTGCTCTGGTCCGCGGTGTGGCTCCTGGGCCTGTTCGCCCTGTCCGCCGTGCTCCACGCGCGGGCGCTCAACGAGCGGGTGCTGGACCTGCGGGTGACGCTGCCCCGGAGCGCGCACTCCGGCACCCCCGACGCCATGCACTTCAGCGAGCCCTTCGAGCTGCGGCGGGACGGCAACGTGCGGGCCCAGGTCATCATGTCGAGCGCGCTCGACAACGCCTGGGTGGGCGTGCAGGGCGACCTGGTGAACCAGGACACGCAGGAGGTGGTGAGCTTCTACGAAGAGGTGAGCTACTACCACGGACGCGACAGCGACGGCTCCTGGAGCGAGGGCGGACAGAGCGGCAGCGTGTACCTGTCCACGGTGCCCAAGGGGAAGTACGTGCTCCGGACGACCACGTCGTTCGACCCCGGCCTGGCGTTCAAGGGACCGGAGCTGGGCCCCGTCGTCAGCTACCAGGTGCTGCTCACGCACGACACGCCCAACGAGAGCTGGTTCGGCATCGCGCTGGTCGTGCTGCTGATCATCCCGGCGCTGTCGTTCTTCAGCGCCAACAACTTCGAAACCGAGCGCTGGAAGGAAAGCAACCTGTAGCGCTCGAGGCCCGCGGGCCGGGAGGTGGACGATGAGGTACCTGGGCGGCTTGGTGCTCGTGGCGTACGCGTGGGCGACCTATACGGGGTGGGCCCCCTTCAGTGACGAGGAGCGCGGCAAGGTGACCGGAGACGTGAGGCGCGGTCCCGGCGGCGTGCTGCTGTGGACCGGTGGATTCATGGGAGGCAAGTGATGCTGTTGCTTGGAGTGGTGGTCACCCTGCAGGGAGTGCTGGCGAGCGTCATCTACTCGCTCATCGGCCTGGTGGTGTTCGTGGCCGGCTTCTACGTCATCCGCCTCATCCTCCCGTACGACGTGCACAAGGAGATCGAGGTCGACCAGAACACCGCGCTGGGCATCGTCATCGGCTCGTTCATCCTGGGCCTGGCCATCATCATCGCGGCGGCCATCAGCGGCTGAAACACGTGACGCTTTGAACAAGACGCTGCTCTTCCTCACCGTCCTCGTCATCGCGACGTGCGGGCTCATCTACGAGCTCATCGTCGGGACGCTCGCCAGCTACCTGCTGGGGGACAGCATCACCCAGTTCTCCACCGTCATCGGCGGCTACCTCTTCGCCATGGGCATTGGCAGCTACCTGTCGCGCTTCGTGGAGCGCGGGGTGGCCCAGCGCTTCGTGGAGGTGGAGCTGGCCGTGGCGCTCGTCGGCGGGCTGTGCGCGCCGCTGCTGTTCCTCACCTTCACGCTCACCAGCGTGTTCCCCGTGGTGCTGTACGGCAGCGTGCTGGCCATCGGCACCCTGGTGGGCCTGGAGATCCCCCTCCTGCTGCGCATCCTGCAGGACCAGCTCAAGTTCAAGGACCTGGTCAGCCAGGTGCTGACGTTCGACTACCTGGGCGCGCTCGCCGCCAGCGTGGCCTTCCCGCTGTTGCTGGTGCCCAGGCTGGGGCTGGTGCGCACGTCGCTCCTCTTCGGCCTGCTCAACGCGGGCGTGGGGCTGTGGAGCACGTGGCTGCTCGCGCCCGTGCTGGCCAACCCCGTGCGCCTGCGCGTCAAGGCGGTGGCGCTGTGCGCGGGGCTGCTGGTGTGCTTCGCGCTGGGGGACCGGCTCACCACCTTCTACGAGGACCAGCTCTACGCGGACGAGGTCGTCCACGCCACCAGCTCCCCCTACCAGCGCATCATCGTCACGCGCGGCAAGCGGGGCTTCTCGCTGTTCCTCAACGGCAACCTCCAGTTCGCCAGCATCGACGAGTACCGCTACCACGAGGCCCTGGTGCACCCGGCCATGGTGCGCGCGCAGAAGGTGGAGCACGTGCTGATCCTGGGCGGCGGTGACGGGCTCGCGGCGCGCGAGGTGCTGAAGTATCCGGAGCTGAAGTCCCTCACGCTGGTGGACCTGGACCCCGCCATCACCGGGCTGGCGGTGAACTACCAGGAGCTGGCGGCGCTCAACCACCACTCGATGACGCACCCGAAGATGCGCGTCATCAACACGGACGCCATGCAGTTCCTGGCCGAGGGCGTGAACACCTGGGACGTGGTCATCGTGGACTTCCCGGACCCCAACAACTTCGCGCTGGGGAAGCTCTACACGACGGGCTTCTACAAGATCTTGAAGAAGCGCCTGGCGCCGGGCGGCGTGGCGGTCATCCAGAGCACCAGCCCGCTGTTCGCGCGGCGCTCGTTCTGGTGCGTGGAGGGCACGCTCAAGGCGGCGGGCTTCTGGACGCAGCCGTACCACGCGCTGGTGCCGTCCTTCGGGGAGTGGGGCTACGTGCTGGTGGCGCAGGAGCGGCCCGGCCGCTACCGCCCGCTGCCGGAGGGGCTGGCCTTCCTGGACGAGGACACGCTGGAGGGGCTCACCCACTTCTCCCCGGACATGGGGCCGCTGCCGGCGGAGGTGAACCGGCTGAACAACCAGGTGCTGGTGCACTACTACGAAGAGGAGTGGCGCCGGTGGAACTGACGCGGCGCGAGCTGGTGGCCGCGTTCCTGGGCGCCTCCGTGGCGAGCGCCTGTACGCGGCAGGCCGCTCGCGCGCCGGTGCCGGGCGCCATCGTGGACCGCGTGGTGGACACCGGCCACAAGCTCCGCGGCGGGCCGCTGCCGCGCGCGCGGACCTTCGAGCCGGTGGAGGTGCTGATTGTCGGCGCGGGCGCGGCGGGGCTGTCCGCCGCGTGGCGCCTGTCCGCCGCGGGCGTGAAGGACCTGCGCGTGGTGGAGCTGGAGGCGGAGCCCGGGGGCACGTCGCGCTCGGGCCGCAACAGCGTGTCCGCGTTCCCGTGGGGCGCGCACTACCTGCCGTCGCCCCTGGAGGACAGGGGGCCGGTGATGCGCCTGCTCCGGGAGCTGGACGCCGTCACCGGCGTGGACGCGCAGGGCCACCCGTCGTTCGCCGAGGAGCTGCTCATCCAGGAGCCCGACGAGCGCGTCTTCTACAAGGGCCACTGGTACGAGGGGCTGTACCTGCGCGCGGGCGCGAGCGCGGAGGACCTGTCGGAGCTGGAGCGCTTCGACGCGCGGATGAACGCCTTCGCCGCCGCGCGCGACGCGAAGGGGCGCAAGGCGTTCGCGGTGCCGGGGGCGCTCTCCAGCGATGACGCGGAGTGGACCGCGCTGGACCGGCTCAGCATGGCGCAGTGGATGGAGGCGGAGGGCTTCCGCTCGCCCCGGCTGAGGTGGTTCGTGGACTACGCGTGCCGCGACGACTACGGCGCCACCTCCGAGCACGTCTCCGCCTGGGCGGGCATCTGGTACTTCGCCGCCCGGCAGAACGGGCAGGGTGAGCGCAGCGACGGCTTCCTCTCCTGGCCCGAGGGCAACGGCCGGCTGGTGAGGCAGCTGGCGTCGTCGCTGGGCCCGCGCCAGCTGGAGACGCAGGTGCTGGCGCACACGGTGGAGCCCGGCGCGGACGGCTGCCGCGTGCACGCGCTGGACGCGCGCACCGGGGCGCCCCGGGCCTTTCACGCCCGGCAGGTGGTGCTGGCGTGCCCGCGCTTCGTCGCCGCGCACGTGGTGGCGCCGTGGCGCGAGGCGCGGCCCGGGTGGATGGACGCCTTCGTCTACAGCCCGTGGGTGGTGGCGAACCTGACGGTGTCCGGGCCGCCGGCGTCGCGGGGCTTCCCGCTGGCCTGGGACAACGTCTTCTACGAGAGCCGCAGCCTGGGCTACGTGGTGGCCACGCACCAGGCGCTGCGCCAGGACGCGCGCGGCCCCACGGTGCTCACCTGGTACCTGCCCATGGCCGGCGCGGACGTGAAGGCGGAGCGCAATCAGGCCCTCTCCGCGACGTATGCGGACTGGGAGGCGCTGGTGATGGCGGACCTGCTGCCGGCGCACCCCGGGGTGGGCGCGCTCGCGCAGCGGCTGGAGGTGCAGCGCTGGGGCCACGCCATGGTGCGGCCCCGGCCCGGCTTCCTCTGGGGGGACGCGCGCCGCGCCGCGCAACAGAGCCTGGGGCCGCACCTGCACTTCGCCCACACGGACCTGGGCGGCATGGCCCTCTTCGAGGAGGCCAACTGGTTCGGCGTGCAGGCCGCGGAGCGGGCCCTGGCGGGAATGGGGCGCAAGAGCGCCAGTTGGCTGTAGCCATGGGAAGCGGGAGGGAAGGGCACATGAAGGACAGTCGCTTCAGCCGCGCGGAGTTCCTCGCGCTCACCAGCCTGCTCGGGGGCTCCACGCTGTTCCCCGGGCGCGGCGAGGCGGCTCCGGACGGGGGCACGCCGTCCCTGCGCACCGTCAAGTCGCCGGGGCTCGTGGGCGTCCCCGCGGCGAACGCGAGCGCCGCGGCCCCCAAGCCGGGGTCGCGGGAGGCGCTCACGCAGCTGCGAAGGGGCTGCACCGCGTCCCTGCCCGTCACCTTCTCGTCCGACGACGGCGCGGAGTACCTCCGCATCGGCGAGTGGATGCAGCGCCAGAAGCTGTCCAGCGACATCTACGGCAACGGCGACTTCGTGCAGGCCTTCGAGAAGAAGCTCGCGGACCTGCTGGGCTTCGAGGACGCGTGCTTCATGCCCACGGGCACCATGGCGCAGCTCATCGCGCTGCGCATCTACGCGGACTCGAGCAGCGTGCGCACGGTGGGCGTGCACCCGTCGTCGCACCACGTGCTGCACGAGGACGACGCGTACTCCGTGCTGCACCAGCTGCGCGCGGTGTACCTGTGCCCGTGGACGCGGCCCCTGCTGGCGGAGGACGTGGCCCTCGCCCGCGACACGCTGGGCTCCGTCAGCGTGGAGCTGCCGGTGCGCTGGCTGGGCGGCCAGCTCCAGACGTGGGAGCAGCTCCAGGAGCTCAAGCGCGCCTGCCGCGACAGGAAGGTGAAGCTGCACATGGACGGCGCGCGGCTGTGGGAGAGCCAGCCCTTCTACGGCCGCTCCTACGCGGACATCTGCAAGGGCTTCGACTCCGTCTACGTGTCCCTCTACAAGATGGTGGGCGGCATTGGCGGCGCGGTGCTGGCGGGCAACCGCGAGTTCATCCAGGAGGCGCGCGTGTGGCGTCACCGGCACGGCGGCAACGTGTTCCACCTGGCCCCGCTGGTGGCCTCCGCCGCCATGCGCCTCGACGCGGCGCTGGCCGCCATCCCCGGCCACGTGAAGCGCGCGAAGGCGCTCACCGCGCTCATCGCGGCGGATCCGCGCGTCACCGTGCTGCCGCAGCCGGTGCAGACGAACATGTTCCATGTGTTCCTGCGCGGCTCACCCCAGGCCTACAGCCGCCAGCGCGACCGCATCGCGCGCGAGGACCACGTCTGGGTGGCGGAGGGCTTCGGGCAGACGCGCGTGCCCGGCGTCGTGTCCACGGAGCTGCAGGTGAGCGAGGGGCTCCAGGCCATCAGCGACGCGGACGCGGCCCGCGCCTTCCTGCGCCTGCTGGAGGCGGCCTGAGCCCTGGCCGCCCTGACGTCGGGTGTCAATGTCAGACACCCGACGTGTGAAACACAACACGGCGGGTGCTGCGTCAGGCCGCCTTCTTGATGCTGTACTGCGGCTCCTGCGCCTGCGCCTTCAGGAAGAACTCCGAGTCCAGCAGCATCACGATGCGGCCCTTGTCGTCGTGGAACGCGATGGGGCCGTGCGCGGTGAAGTGGATGAGCGACTCCTCCAGCGCGGTGGTGGCCGGGTGCTCGGCGCCCAGCGGCTCGAACTCGTAGTCCCCCGTGCGGGTGATGCCCAGGCGGTCCTGCGTGGAGCCGGAGAGGATGAAGATCTCCGCCGGGCCCAGGTGCTTGTGCGGGGCGAAGACAGCGCCCTTCTCCATCTTCAGGATGGCGCTCCACACGCCCGTCTCCGCGCTCACCCGCAGCAGGCGGTAGGAGGTTCCAGGACCGAGCGGCTTCCACTCGAGGTCCGCGGTGTGAACCATTCCATCCATCATCGCCATTCCGGACATGAAAGCCTCCACGGTTGGCCCTGCGTCGGGTGTGTCTACAGCCATGATAACGCCCAAGATGGAAATCCTTGCAAGTTAGTCACACGTGTCAGGTTGTTGTCTTTGAGCCATACCTTTGTCTCAGGAAGATTCCGCGACGGCTGTTCGTGGGGGCCGCTCCCGACCGCATTTTCTGATCAGGCAGAAAAGCGACCGGTGATGGATGACCCGCGTGGAAACCCACAGGGGAGGGCGCGTCGCCGCGCCCCTGGCTTCGAGCGCGAGGGCCTGGCGCCGCCATGCGCACCCCCAGCGCGTCCGCGCCTCACTCATGGAGGGCGCGCTGCCCGGGGCGCGCCGGTGCTCGGGCCGCGGGGGGAGGTCCAACTGGTAGGCTCCCCGGCCTGATGCCCCGCCTCCTCTCGCCCGCGCAGGCCTGGCTGTTCGGCCCTGGCGTGGACCTCACCGTGTTCGCCGGCAGCGCGCTCGTGTCCGTGGCCTTCGTGCTGGCCGCGCCGTGGCTGGGGGCGGTGGGGGATACGCCCGCGTGGGCGTGGCTGCTGTTCGTGGTGGGCGTGGACGTGGCGCACGTCTGGTCCACGCTGTTCCGCACATACCTGGACGGCGAGGAGGTGTCGCGCCGCCCGGGCCTCTACGTGGGCGCTCCGCTCGCCGCCTACGCGGCGGGTGTCTTCGCGTACATGGTGTCGCCGGGCGCGTTCTGGAGCCTGTTCGCCTACGTGGCGCTGTTCCACTTCGTCCGCCAGCAGTACGGCTGGGTGGCGCTCTACGACCGCAAGGCGCGCGCGTCCGCCTTCGAGCGGCGCCTGGACGCCGCGGCCGTCTACGCCGCCACGCTGGGCCCCGTCGTCTGGTGGCACGCGAACCTGCCCCGCGCGTTCTGGTGGTTCGTGGAGAACGACTTCATCGCGGGCCTGCCGTCGTGGCTGGGCACCGTGGCGCTGGGCGCGCACGCGGCGGTGCTCACGCTGTGGGCGGGCTTCCAGCTCCTGCGCGTCGCGCGGGGCGAGGGCGTGCAGGCCGGCAAGGTGCTGCTGGTGGTGGCCACGTGGGTGGCGTGGTTCGGCGGCATCGTGCTCGCGCGGGATGACTTCGCGTTCACGGTGATGAACGTGGTGCTGCACGGCGTGCCGTACTTCGCGCTCCTGTTCCGCTACGCGCGCGGCCGCCACGCGGAAGGGGGCTCCCGCGGGATGGGCGTGCTCCTGCGCGCGGGGCTGCCCGGCTTCCTGCTGTTCCTCGCGGGACTGGCGCTGCTGGAGGAGGGGTTGTGGGACGTGCTGGTGTGGCACGACCGCGCGGTGTTGTTCGGCGACAGGGGCCCCGTCCTGGAGGCGGATGTGCTGGCGCTCGTGGTGCCGCTGCTTGCGCTGCCGCAGGCCACGCACTACGTGCTGGACGCGTTCGTGTGGAAGGCCGGGAAGGAGCCCGCGCTGCTGGTCCGGCTCGGTTGGGCGCGGGCGGGCCAGGGGCCCTCAAACGTCAGCCAGGCGCACAAGGTGGTAGCCATTCCCGGAGGAGGTGAATAGAGCTAGTGGGTCTATGGCTCGACTCCTGCTCGTTTCGAACCGTCTTCCCGTCACGGTCAAGGCGGAGAAGGATTCTGTCTCCGTGGTGCGCAGCGCCGGGGGGCTCGCCACCGGGCTCAGCCGCCCGCACGAGCGCTCCGGAGGCATGTGGATCGGCTGGCCCGGGGATGTCTCCCGGCTGACGGAGGCCCAGCGCTCACAGGTGGAGAAGCAGCTGGCGGACATGCGCTGCGTGCCGCTGTACCTGTCCGCCAGCGAGGTCAGCCGCTTCTACGAGGGCTACTCCAACCGCGTGCTCTGGCCGCTGTGTCACTACATGCTGGACCGCGTCCCCCGGCAGGACCGGGACTGGGACGCCTACCGCAAGGCGAACGAGCGCTTCGCCGACCTGGCCGCGAAGCACTACCAGCCGGGCGACACCATCTGGGTGCACGACTACCAGCTCATGCTGGTGCCCGGGATGCTGCGCCAGCGCCTGCCGCACGCGCGCATCGGCTACTTCCACCACATCCCGTTCCCGTCGTCTGAAATCTTCAGCACGCTGCCCCGCCGCGGCGAGCTGCTCCGGGGCCTGCTGGGCGCGGACCTCATCGGCTTCCACGCGGTGAGCTACGTGCGGCACTTCTCCGGCACGCTGCTCAGGCACCTGGGGCTGGACACGGACATCGACCGGGTCCTCTTCCAGGGGCGCGAGGTGCGCGTGGGCGCGTTCCCCATGGGCATCGACGCCACCGCCTTCGAGACGCTGGCGCAGGAGCCCGGCGTGCTGGACGAGGTGAAGACGCTGCAAGAGCGCTCCCGCGGCGAGCGGCTGCTCGTGGGCATCGACCGGCTGGACTACACCAAGGGCATCCCCCGGCGCCTGCTGGCGGTGCAGCGCGTGCTGGAGCGCGACCCGTCGCTGCGCGGGCACCTGCGCTTCATCCAGGTGGCCGTGCCCAGCCGCACGCAGGTGCAGGCCTACGCAGAATACCGCGAGACGGTGGACGAGCTGGTGGGCCGCATCAACGGCCTCTACGGCACCGTGCACAGCACGCCCGTGCACTACCTCTACCGCTCGCTCAACGAGAAGCAGCTGGTGAGCCTCTACCGCGGCGCGGACGTGATGCTGGTGACGCCCGTGCGCGACGGCATGAACCTGGTGGCCAAGGAGTTCTGCGCGGCCCGCCCGGACGAGGACGGCGTGCTCGTGCTCAGCGAGTTCGCGGGCGCCGCGTCGGAGATGCGCGACGCGCTGCTGGTGAACCCCTACGACGTGGAGGGCATGGCGGACGCCATCGAGCAGGCGCTCGAGATGCCCCAGCCGGAGCGCCAGGAGCGCATGCGCTCCCTGCGCGCGGGCGTGAAGACGCGGGACGTGCACTGGTGGGTGTCCAGCTTCCTGGACCGGCTCCAGGGCCTGCCCTCCGTGGCGGAGCGGCCGCCGCTGCCGGACGGCATGGCCGCCCTGGACAAGCTCAAGGGCGCGGGGCGCAAGGTGCTGTTCCTGGACTACGACGGCACGCTCGTGGGCTTCGCGCCCACGCCGGAGGCGGCCGCGCCGGACGCGGACCTCCTGGCGCTGCTGCGGGAGCTGAGCGCCCGGCCGGACCTGGCCGTGCACATCGTGAGCGGCCGCCCGCGCGAGACCCTGGAGGCGTGGTTCGGGGAGCTGCCCGTGGGGCTGCACGCGGAGCACGGCCTGTGGTCGCGCATGCGGCGCGGCCAGCCGTGGCGGGCGCTGCCGGGCGTGTCCTTCGAGTGGAAGTCGAAGGTGCGGCCCGTGCTGGAGGCGTTCGCGGCGCGGGTGACGGGCTCGTTCGTGGAGGAGAAGACGGCGTCGCTCGCGTGGCACTACCGCAAGGTGGACGCGGAGTTCGGCGCGCTCCAGGCGCGCGAGCTGCGCCTGCTGCTCTTCGAGAAGTTCTCCCAGGAGCCCATGCACATCCTGCCCGGCGACCGGGTGGTGGAGGTGCGGCCCCGGGGCGTCGACAAGGGCCGCGTGGTGCCGGAGGTGCTGAAGGAGGAGGCGCCGGACGTGCAGGTGGTGGCCCTGGGCGACGACGTCACCGACGAGGACCTCTTCGCGGCGGTGCCCCCGGGCGGCATCACCGTGCACGCGGGCAACAAGCACACGCGCGCGGCCTGGCGCGTGGAGGGGCCGCCGGAGGTGCGGCGGTTCCTGAGGGGGCTGCTCGGGAGGTAGCCGCGGGGGCGCGGCGTGGGCTTCAGAGGTTGAAGCCCACGTTGCCCACGGAGATGCTGGGCCCGAAGATGAAGGACCACTTGCTGGACGGCACCACGGTGTCGGTGGAGGGGTCTCCGCTGGTGCGCCGGGTGATGTCGCCCCGGAACTCGCGGGCGATCCACGCCTGCGCCCCCACCGCCGCGCCCGGGCCGATGGGCACGCGCAGGCCCAGGCCCAGCACGGCCGCGAGCGTGGGCGGGAACTGGATCTCCCCCGACTGCGGCACCAGGCCCAGGCCCATCAGCCCCAGCTCGATGCCCAGGAGGCGCTCCTGGCCCTCGTTGTTGAGCAGGGCCAGGCGCGACAGCACGCCGAAGTTGATGGCCAGCTGTCCCGAGGGCTGCGTCGCGCGGTAGAGGCCCGCGGGGATGGTGGCCATGGTGTAGAGGCGGAACATGCCGCCGCGCACGATGGCGGTCCACTGCGCGGACGGCAGGCCCGTGCGGTCCACCGTGGAGAGGGCGTAGCGGGACTCGTCCGCGACGTGCGCCACCTGCACGAGGATGCGGTCGTACTGGCCCAGGTTGCCCTGCACGGGGATGACGCGCATCTCCCCCTTGGGGCGCAGGAACAGGCGCTGGTCCACGCCGCTCTCGCCCCGCGTGGAGCCGTCCGACTTCGTCACGGTGACGCGCAGGGTGATCTCCTGGTTGCCCTCCTCCGGCGTGAGGCGCTCGCGGTGGATGATGACGCGGCAGGTGTTGCGCATGGCGTAGTCCACCCGGTGCGGGCGGCTGGGCGTGAGCTTCTCGTCGTTGCCCTCCTTGTCCGCGCAGACGAAGTCCACCAGGTTCTCCACGTTGGTGGGCACGCTGGCCTCGCGCACCGCGCGCTGCACGCGCTCGTCGGTGAGGAAGAGGTCGGACGTGGCCAGCTCCGCCGGCAGCGTGGGCAGCCGGTAGCCGAAGCGCAGCGACACGAAGCCGCCCGCGGTGGCCTCGCCCTGGACGAGCGTGGCGGACTCGCGCGTCGTCACGGTGTAGGCGCCGCTCAGCGGCCGCAGCACGAAGCGGCCCAGGCCGCCGTTGGACGCCACCGTCACCTCCGCCGGGCGGTTGGTGGGCACGAAGTCGATGGTGCCGTGGCCGGGCAGCTCCAGCGTCGCGCGGGGGACGGGCGCGGCCTGCGTGTCCGCCGTCTCCGACGCCACCACCGTGCCGTCCACGCGCGAGGTGATGGCGGTGACGGTCACCTGGGGCTCGTTGGTGCCGCTGGTGCGCAGCAGCACGTAGGTGCCGTCCTGCGCCTTCACCACGCGCTCCACCCGCACGCGCGCGCCGTTCACCGTCCACAGGAGGCCGCGCGGGTCGTGCGCGCAGGACGCGTCCAGGCGCATCACCAGCCCGGAGTTCTCCGCGTCGCGCAGCACCGTGCCCTCCACCGCGGAGATGGGGCACGCGAGCACGGGCAGCGTCTCCGCGAAGGAGGTCTCCAGCGCGTCGCCCTTCGCGAAGAACACGCGCGGCGCCAGCCGCAGGCGCAGGCTCACCGTGGGGTTCAGCCCCGGCACGTTGCGGATGGACACGGCGCCCTCCGCCACCTCGCAGCGCGCGGTGCCGCAGTCCACGGACGCGATGGCCTCCGAGTGCGTCACCGCCGCGTAGCCGGGGCCCTTGGACAGGTCCACGCCGGAGGACTGCACCAGGGGCCGCGTGAGCACGGTGCGGCCGGGGCGCAGGTGGAAGTACGCGTCGTCCAGGAAGCGCCCGTTGGCGTCGTACGTCGTCACGCCCGCGCCCCTGCGGCCGTAGGGGGGCACCCACGACAGCGTCGCGTCCGTGGGCAGGCCGGGCGTCAGCGGGACGACGCACTCGTTGGGGCCGTTGGGCTCCAGACAGACGTCCTGGCCGTCCAGGAGGCCCGTCTTCGGATCCACGCCGCGCGGCGTCCCGGACCAGGCGATGGCCACGTTCTTCAGGCCCAGGCCCTTGAGCTCCAGGCGCCCGTCGTCCGGGTAGAACGTGGTGGCGGCGCTGTCGATGCGGGGGAAGGGCCCGGTGGCCAGCACCACCACGGTGTCGGTGGCCGTGGCGCAGGAGGTCTCGTCGGCGGCGACCTTCAGCTCCAGCGCGCGGTTGGTGTCGTCCGCGCGCGTGGGCGGCTTGAGCGTGCGGCCCTCCGGCCCCAGCACCCAGCCGCCGCGCACGGGGCCGCACAGCACGCCCTTGGGGATGACCTCCACCGCCCGGCCGCCTTCGGGGACCTGGACGACGGGGGCGGCGGTGGCGGCCGTCGCCACCAGCAGGCAGCCAAGGACGAGCGCGCGTGCAGGGTGCATGTCCCTGCTAAAGCACGGAGGGCCGCGTCCGGGTCAAGCCCTCCGTGCGACTCGGCGGCGGGCAGGCGCCGGGAGTGTCCGTGATTACCGTGAAGCCGTCTTCTGCCCCGGCCCCTGGAGGAGGATGCGGCGGCCGAAGGCGCGGTCCACGCGGCCCAGGAACTCACGGAACTGCGGGTACTCGTCCGCCTTGATGCGCGCGACGGTGAGGGCCACCTCGCCGTCGGCGACGAGCGCGCCGTTCTCCACGCGGTAGCTGAGCTTCACGCGGCCGAACTTCGTGGTCTCCTCCACCGCCTGCGGCATGTCCGCCACGGTGTAGCCACCGGGCAGCGTGTAGCGCAGCTTGAAGGTGTTCACCCAGGGGCTCTGCATCACCAGGTCGAAGCGGCGCTCGGCGAGCGACGCGTAGGCCTGCTGGTACGTGCGCCCCGTGCCGAAGGGCAGGAAGCGCAGGCTGCCGCCGGGCAGCACCTCCGCGTAGCGCGGGATGCCCATGGCGAAGCCCAGCGTCACGTCGTCGTCCAGGCGGGTGGTGTCGCTGAGCTTCACCTCGCGCACGGTGAGGCCGGGGAAGCTCTGCGCCCACGCGCGCTCGAAGGTGGACTTGCGCGTGGACTCCGGGCGGTACGCGCGGCGGTAGTCCGGCGCGGACTGGCCGGACACGCTGCTCTCGCCCTTCACGTCCGCGCCGCCGTCCGGACGCAGCGCCACGTCCATGGTCAGCGTCGTCTTGTTGTCGTCCGCCTTCGCCTCCGGCGTGGTGAGGAAGGTGCTGGTCCCGTTGGGGTCCACCACCAGCACGTTGGCCACGCGGTCCGCGCTCGGCAGCTCCTTGGCGCCGTGGAACTCCGCGGTGCCGTCCAGGTACAGGTCGAACCTGGGCACGTACGCGATGGCGTGGTTGAAGGCCGCCAGCGACGCGGGCTCCGCGTCCAGCGAGCCCAGGTTGCGCATGCGCAGGAGCACCAGCCGGCTGTCCACGCCCGCCACCTTCAGCATGGCGTGGATGAGGCTCGCCTTGTCCTTGCAGTCGCCGAAGCGGCGCGCGAGCACGCGGTCCACGCGATACGGCTTGAAGCCGTGGATGCCGAACTCCAGCGCCACGTAGCGGGTGTTGGTGACGACGAAGGCGTAGATGGCGCGCACCACGGCCAGCTGGTCCTTGCGGTCCACGCCGGTGAGCACCTGGTCCACCGTGGCCTTCAGCTCCGCGTTGGGCTGGAGCTGGTCCCGCACCAGGCCCCACCAGTAGTGGCCCACCTGGTCCCACGTCTTGTACGTGGAGATGTGCAGGTTCTGGGCGACCTCCGCCCAGCCCGGCATGCCCGGCTCCGGCACCACCTTGGAGACGTGCTTCGCGCCGAAGCGGTACACGGTGCGGCCGGACTCGGGGGACTCCTGCTGCTGGTCCACGCCCGCCAGGCGGCTCTTGTTCCAGTACAGCGGCCGCTCCTGGGGCATGTCCACGACGTACTGGAAGCGCACCTTCGGGTAGACGCCCTGCACGCTCTCCACGTCGCCCCAGTAGTCCGACAGCAGGTTGTCCTGCGCGGTGTCGTCCAGGCGGTAGGTGAGCTCCAGCGTGTCCCCGGCGGCGAGCGACGGGAACGACAGGATGCGCGCGCGGGCGTCGTAGTACATGCCCGTCCAGGGCTCGTTGATGTTGCGGTCCGCGTCGCCGTAGCTGTCCACCACGGAGCCGTCCGGCTTGGTCACGCGGGCGCGCAGCACGCGCACCTCCTGGCGGTCCGGCGAGTACGTCACCGGCACGCTGCGGAACGCGTCCACGCCGCGCTGGTTGTACACGCGCACCACCACCTGCTGGAGGCGGCTGGACAGGCCGCTCTTCTGCACGCGCACGTAGGTGTTGTCCACGAGGTACAGGGCGTCCTCGTTCATGTAGCCCTCGGCCTCCCTGGCCAGGGGCTTCGCGTCCACCAGGTACTGGGTGCCGGCGCTCTCGGACTCGCCCTTGAGGGTGCGCAGGGCCTCCTTGAGGCCGGGGTTCTGCGGGCGCAGCACCAGCGACTTCTCGAAGGCGGCCAGGGCGGGCTCGCGCTGGCCGGCGGCGAGCAGCGCGCGGCCCTCGCGCTCGTACACCTCCGGCTCGTCCGGGGAGAGGGCCTTGGCCTCCGTGAAGAGGGCGGCGGCCTCCTCCACGGCGCCGTTGGCGGCCTTGAGCTCCGCCAGCCGCACGCGGCTGCCGTTGTCGAAGGGGTTCAGGTCGGTGAGCTTCGCGTACTCGCGCTCGGCGGCGTCCACCTTGCCCGCGTCCGCGAGCATGGAGGCCAGCTGCCGGCGGGTGTTGGCGTCGTCGTAGCGCAGCGCCAGCACCACGCGCATGCGGTCCATGGCCTCCTGGTCGCGGTCCAGCTGGCGGGACGCCGCGGCGGCCACGCGCACCACGCGGGGCACGCGCGGCTGCTGGCGGAAGGCCTCCTCCACCAGCGCGTGCGCCCGGGCGCGCTCACCCATGGCCTCCGCCGCGCGGGCGAGCAGCAGCCGCGCGCCCGGCACGTTGCGGCCGTCCTCCACCTCCAGGAGGGGGGCGAGCAGCGGCTGCACGCGCTCCGGGTGGCCGCGGTCCATCTCGTGGTCCGCCAGCGCCAGGCGCGCGGGGGCGTAGGTGGGGTCCGCCTTCAGGGCGGCCTCCAGGAAGCGGCGGCGCTCGTTGAGGTCGTCCGTCTGGGTGTTGGCGGCCAGGACCTGGAGGCGCGCGTCGCTGGGGGCGCTCTCCGCCGCGAGCGCGGCCTCGGCGGAGGCGGTGTGCTCGCGCTCGTCATAGGCGCGGAAGAAGGACAGCACCTGGGCGTAGTCGCCGCGCAGCTGGGCGTCGTCCGGCTTCTTCTCCACCAGCGCGCGCAGCGCCGAGGTCAGCGTGGGCAGGGGCTGCGGCGCGGGCGCGGGCATGCGCTCCAGGGCGGGGGCCCTGGCGGGCAGCGAGGCGCGGGCGGACGCGGACTCCGAGCGCAGGTAGAAGCCCAGCGGGCCGGACTCCTGGCACACCTTCAGCAGCACGCGGTTGAGGCCCTTCTTGAGCTTCACGGACACGCGCGTCTGGTCCGGGCGGGGCAGGTTGTAGCGGTCCTCCTTGGACGCGAGCTGCCCGTTCACCCACAGGCGGTAGCCGCCGGAGGTGCCCAGGCCCAGCGCCACGCGCGAGTCCTGCGGCACCTCCAGCCAGGTGAGCGCGTACGCCACGGACTCCTTGTTGGGGCGCACCGCGGTGGCCAGGTCCACGTAGCCGTCCGCGGACGTGACGGACAGCTTGCGCCAGGTGGCCTCGTGGCCCTTGGCGCCGGGGTAGCGCGCGGTGAGGTCCAGGTTGGCGGCCTCCGGGCCGAAGTCCGTGTCGCAGCCGGCCTTGCCCTCGTTCTCGAAGCCGCCCACGACGTAGTAGTCGTTGATGAAGCCCAGCCACTGGCGCACCTCGTTGGCGCGCACCATGCGGCCGCGCGAGCGCTCCGCGTCCATGAGCAGCAGCTGCGCGGTGGTGCGCGTGTTCGGGTCGGACGCGCGGCGGGACGCGATCTGCTGGTAGGTGCTCACCAGCGGGGTGAGGTCCTCCACGTCATCCACCAGCGCGTGCATGCGCAGGAGGGCGGCGCCGCCGCGTGGCGAGTTGGCGGCCTTGACGGCCTCGGCCGCGTACTCGCGGGCCCGGTCGTCCGCGTTCGGCCTCGCGAGCCCCAGCACGGGGCAGGTGAGCACGACAAGTGCGGCCAGCGATGTGAAACGCGACATCCGTTCTCCTCGAGTATCGGCGGCGCCCGGGGGCAGACAGGGGGCGATGAGGCCAGTGAACAGGCGGACCCGTCACGGCCTTCCCCTGCATGCGGCCCCGGACGGCGGGCAGGCAACCCATCCGGGCCCCACTCTATGCCGGACCGGTGTGGGGCGGGGTGGGCCCGTGGAGGCCAGGGCGCGAAAACGCACAGGGCCGGCGCGGGCGTGGATGCCCGTGCCGGCCCTGGGGGCGCCCTGTCGCTGGGGGCCGCCGTCAGTGGAGCCGGGTGTAGAGCGCGTTGACGAGGCCGCCGTCATCGCCGCTCAGCTCCCAGAACATCGCGCCCCCCAGGCCCCTGGCCAGGATGTAGTCCGACTTGGCGTCGATGCTCTGCGGGTCGTCGTAGGCCACCCAGATCTTCGTGGAGGGGCTGTAGACGTAGGCCTGCTTGCTCTCCGGGTGGAAGAACTTCGTGTAGCCGGAGCCCGCGCGCTCGAAGTTGGCCTTGAGGTCCTTGTAGTCGAACACGCCGGTGAGGCCGGACTGGCCGTCATCCCAGGTGCCCTTGGTGGGGACGCCGGCCTGGAACAGGCCGTTGTTCACGTTGGGCACGTTGCCCCAGCCGCGGCCGTAGAAGGGGATGCCGACGACGATCTTGGACGCGGGCACGCCCAGTTGGAGCAGCTTGGAGATGGAGCCGTCCGTGTAGAAGCCGTCGTTGGCGCCCGGGTCGCCCGTCACGCGGTCGAGCGCGGAGTGGAAGTTGACCGTGCTCTCGAAGGCGCCGTGGTAGTCGTAGGACATCACGTTGATCCAATCGAGGATGCCGGCCAGCTTCACGGACTCCTGCTTGTTGGCGAGCAGGTCCGGCGACGCGCCCGACGCGATGGTGAGCAGGTAGGGCTGGCCCGTCTGCGCCGTGACGGCGGACAGCTGGTCGCGGAACTCCTGCATGAGCAGGGTGTAGTTCTGCTTGTCCGCGGGGCTGCTGATGTTGTCCGGCAGGCCGCCGCCGGTGGGGTACTCCCAGTCCACGTCGATGCCGTCGAACACGCCCACGCCGTTGGCGGGGGTGACGCCGGGGAACTGGCCCTTCACGTACAGGTCCACGCAGGACTTCACGAACGCGGCGCGCGCCGCGGCGGTGGCGGCCACCTGGGAGAAGTACTTGGACCAGGACCAGCCGCCGATGGAGATGAGCAGCTTGAGGTGCGGGTTCGTCTTCTTCAGCTCCTGGAACGCGCGGAAGTTGCCGCGCAGCGCGCCCGGGTCCCACTCACCGGGGAAGCCGAAGCCCTTGTCGATGTCCGCGAACGAGTCCCCGAGGACGCACTTGCCGTCCGGGGAGATGTTGGAGAAGGCGTAGTTGATGTGCGTGAGCTTCGACGCCGGCACGTTGGACACCTGGTAGTTGCGCGCGTAGATGCCCCAGGCGGTGAAGTAGCCGACGATGCGCTTGCCGCCCGGCGGAGGCGTGCCGGGCAGCTCCACCACGACGCTGAGCGTCTTCGAGCCCACGTTGCCCGCGGCGTCGTAGGCCTTCACGGTGTACGTGTACGTGCCGTTCTGCGCGGACGTGGAGAACGCGCGGGTGAACGACGACGCGGTGGCGACGAGGGTGCCGTTCTCCAGGATCTCGAGCTTCGTTACGCCCGTGTCGTCCGTGGCGCTCGCGGAGACGGTGACGGAGCCCGCGGCGGTGACGCGCGACGCGCTGGCGCTGGCGGTGACGACCGGGGCGGTGACGTCGCCGGTGGAGGGGATGGCGACGGTGACGGTGACGCTCTTCGAGCCCACGTTGCCGGCGGCGTCATGGGCCTTCACGGTGTACGTGTACGTGCCGTTCTGCCCGGAGCCGGAGAAGCTCCGCGTATAGGACGACGCGGTGGCGACGAGGGTGCCGTTCTCCAGGATCTCGAGCTTCGTCACGCCGGTGTCGTCCGTGGCGCTCGCGGAGACGGTGACGGAGCCCGGGGCGGTGACGTTCGTCTGGCTGCTCGACGCGGTGACGACGGGGGCGGTGGTGTCGCCGCCGCCCGTCGCGGGGCCCAGGTCCAGCCACAGCGCCGCCACGGCGGTCGGCGTCCAGTCCGCCTGGGAGGTGTGGGCCTGACGGCACTGGTAGACGCGGCCCTCGTAGGTGACGCGCGTGCCCACGGAGTAGGCGACGCCCACGGCCCATGCGGCATCCAGCGGCGCCTTCATCGCGCTGCCCGGGCCCTCGGCCTCGGGAGCGAAGGACTCCTGGCCACAACCGGCGACGGTCAGCGCGGACGCCACCAGGCCCACAATCCATTTGCTACGACGCATTCGTGTTCTCCTCGCCTGCGGTACACGCGGAAGGAGTCACGCGCCCATTATTCCGGGTTAATGGCGGGTGCTGGAGTTCGCCTGCCCGTTCACCCAGGTGGTATGGACGGAAAGGTCTGGCATCAACAGCACGAGGTCCGCCCGATGCCCGGGGGCGATGCGGCCCCGGTGGCCGTGCAGTCCGAGGAGCGTGGCGGGATGGAGCGAGGCCATGCGCAGCGCTTCCTCCAGGGGCACGTCGAGCGAGTGGACGCAGTGGCGCACCGCGGCCGTGAGGTCGATGTCCGCGCCTGCGAGCGTGCCGTCCTCCGTCTCCAGGCGGCCGCGGCGGCGCAGGATGGTGCGGCCCTGGAGGGTGAAGGACGTGACGGGCGTGCCGACGGGCGGCATCGCGTCCGTGACGAGGAACACCTTGCCGGGTGGCTTGACCTTGAGGAGCAGGCGCAGGTTGTCCGCGTGCACGTGCACGCCGTCCGCGATGACGCCGCACCACGCGTCGTCATGGGTGAGCGCGGCGACGACGGGCCCGGGCTGGCGGTTCAGCACCGGGGGCATGGCGTTGAACAGGTGGGTGAAGCCTCGCACGCCGGCGCGCAGGGCCTGGGTGGTGCGCTCGCTGGTGGCGGCGGTGTGGCCCGCGCTGAGCACGACGCCGGCGCTCGCGAGGCGGCGCAGGGTGGCATCGTCCACGCACTCGGGCGCGAGCGTCATCAGCACGCGGCCTCCGTGCGCGGCGAAGCGGCGGGGCAGGGCGGTGAGGTAGTCGAGGTCGCGCGGGTCGGGAGCGCGGATGAAGGACGGCACGTGGACGCCGGCGCGCTCGCGGCTGATGAAGGGGCCCTCCAGGTGGATGCCGAGCACGCCGCTGTCGGGGCGCGCGGTGGCGGTGAGCGCGGCCTCGCAGGCCTCGCGCATGCGGGTGGCGTCGTCGGTGATGAAGGTGGGCAGGAGGCCCGTGGTGCCGCACGTGCGCATGGCGGCGGCGATGGCGAGCGCGGCCTCCTCGGTGGGCGCGTCGTTGAAGAGCACGCCGCCGGCGCCGTTGACCTGCACGTCCACGAAGCCGGGGGCCAGCAGCGCGTCACCGGGCAGCGTGTGCACGGTGGCGCCCGTGGGGAGCTCGGAAGCAGGCACGACGGCGCGGATGGTGCCTTCTTCCAGGACGACGGCGTGGCCTTCGAGGAGCTGGTCCCCGGTGAAGACGCGCGCGCCTTGAAGGATGGTGGAGGTGGGCATCACTCAAGCTCCGTGGGCTCGCGGAAGATGACGGCGCGGCCTTCGAGGCGCTGGAGGCGCGCGGAGACGTGCGCGCCTTGAATGACGGCGGGCATCACACGGTCTCCGTGACCTTGCGCAGGTGCGTGGGGGCGTCCGGGTCCAGCCCTCGCGCCGTCGCGAGCCGGTGCACCGCGAAGTAGAAGCTCTGCACATGGCACAGCGGCGCCAGGGCCGCGGGAAGGTCCGGCAGCGTGGGCAAGGCTCGCGCGCCGGGGACGGGCAGGGCGGAGTGGACGTCCGCGCCCAGCTCGACCATGCGCCGCGCGACGTCGCGAGTGCCCTGCGCGGCGTTGTCGTCCTGCCCCAGCGCGAGCACGGGGAAGCCCGGCCGCACGAGCTCGAGCGGACCGTGGAGGACCTCCGCGGCGCTGAAGGCTTCGGCGTGCAGGCGGCAGGTCTCCTTGAGCTTGAGGGCCATCTCCAGCGCGGCGCCCAGGCCGCTGCCCCGGCCGACGACGTAGAGGCTGGTGGCATCCTTGAGCGTCGCGAGCGCCGGCCACCAGTCGAGCCTGGCCGCCGCCTCCAGCGCGTCCGGGAGCCGCCGGGCGGCCTCGTGCAGCTCCGCGGAGTCCGACCAGTGCGCGACGAGCTGGAGGAAGGCGAGGCCGGAGAGCAGATAGGACTTGGTGGCGGCGACGCTGTGCTCGGGGCCGGCGGACAGCGGGATGTGCACGTCGCACAGCGCGGCCAGCGGCGAGGACTCGTCGTTGATGAGGCCCAGCACGACGGCGCCCCCCGCGCGGGCGGCCTCGGTCATGCGCAGGAGGTCGGGGCTCCGGCCGGACTGGGAGACGGCGACGAAGAGCGCGTCGCGCAGGTCCAGGGAGCGCGTGTTGTAGACGGACGCGACGCTGGGGCCCAGGGAGGCGACGGCGCGGCCCAGCGTGGTCTCGATGAGGTACTTGCCGTAGACGGCCGCGTGGTCGGAGCTGCCCCGCGCGCAGGTGACGACGAAGCGGGGCGGCGTGCGGCGCAGGCGAGCGCCCAGGTAGGAGAAGGTCTCGCGGCAGCGCTCGAGCTGGCGTCGGGCCGCGTCTGGAGCCTGGGCGGCCTCACGCGCGAGCGCGGGGAGGGATGGGTTGGGCGGGGTGGGGTCCACGCGCAGGGGATAGCAGCCTCCGGGGCTGGACGGGGTGACGAAGGCGGCAGGCGTGATGCGCCCGACATCCCGCGCGCGGCTCGGGAGGTCGTGATGTCAGGCCGGCCATGGAGCGGGCAGGCCCGGGGGCTCCGCCAGGTGTCTTGACGGCGGGGGAGGGGTGGACAAGAGAGGACGTCATGCTGAAGACCGCCCTGGGCCGTTTCCGTCTTGTCGCCTTCTGGGAAGGCCTGTCCTTCCTGGTGCTGCTGCTCATCGCCATGCCGCTGAAGTACGTGCTGCACATGCCCCTGGGCGTGCGCGTGGTGGGCATGGCGCATGGCCTGCTGTTCATGGGGTACCTCTACACGCTGATGATGGCGGCCATCGAATACCGCTGGGGCGCGAAGCGGATCGCCGTGGCCATCGTGGCCTCGATCGTTCCGGGTGGGACGTTCTGGCTGGACGCGCGGTTGCGCGGCGAAGCGCTCTCGCTGGAGGCGGCGAAGCCGCGCTGATTCACCACCCCGGGGCGACCATGATCGGCAGCACGACCATCCGCATCCCCAGGGGAATGGAAGGGCGTTGAGCACGATGCCGATGATGGCGTGCAGTGCGCGGGCTCGCTGTCCGGCGCAATGCACGCCCGGCACATGAAGGCACCGCAGCGCGAGCACGCCTCCATCGCGATCCTGGAGTGCGAGGCACAGCGCGGCTGCGCATTCGCCTCGTCGCCAGGGGGCCGGTGGGGCAGTCATTCGCCGCGAAACATGGACAGCGGTCCGAGGACTCCCTGGCGCGTTGCTTGCTCAAGGTCCGCGCGGGGCGATTGACCTGAAAGCCAGCCCGACGCAGGCTGATGGGCATGGGACGTCATACCGACAAGGTTGGAGACGCCTTTCCCCGGGCGCCTTCTCAGGAAGAGTGGGAGCGGATGGGGCAGGAGGAGCGGGACCGGGTGGTGGCAACACTGCCCGGAGAGGTGACGTACGAAGAGATGGCGATGCCCGAGGGGGACAGCCATCAGGAACCCAAGGCGCTCGCACGCGAGGCGCTCCGGGGCTACTTCAAACGCCGTGGACGTAAAGCCTACGTGGGCTCGGAGTTGCCCGTGTACTACCCGGCGGAGCGGCGATTCGCGCCGGACCTGCTGGTCGTGCTGGACGTGGAGAACCACCGTCGGAAGAAGTGGTTGGTCAGCCACGAGGGACACGGGCTCGACTGGGTGATGGAGCTCCACGTCGGGGGCGACCGGAAGAAGGATGCCGAGTTCAACGTGAGCCGGTATGCCCGCCTGGGCATCCCCGAATACTTCATCTTCGACGGGGGACGGCTCACGCTGGAGGGCTACCGACTGGCGACGCCGGATGCGCGTGTCTATACGCGCATGGAGCCCCGGAACGGGCGCTACGTCTCGGAGGTGCTGGGACTCGAGCTTCAGGTCGAGGGCGAGGACGTGCGTTTCTGGGCGGGCAACGCGCCGCTGCTGGTCTCCGAGGAGTTCATCGAACGCCTGGAAGACCAGACGATGAGCCTGCAACGGCGTGTCCAGGAAGAATCCCGACGCGCGGATGAGGCCGAACGCCGCTTCAGGGAACTCGAAGCCGAACTCGCCCGGCTCAAGAGCTCCCGAAGCTGACCTCCGGACCTCAGGCGAGGGTGAACGCCCTCGCCAGTGTCAGCACCTCCACGCGCGCGGCCCCCGCGTCCCGCAGGGCGACGGCGGCGGCTCGCGCGGTGGACCCCGTGGTGAACACGTCGTCCACGAGCAACACCTCCTGCCCCTTCACCGCCCGCGCCGCCACGAATGCTCCCTTCACGTTGCCCGCGCGCTCCGCTTCACTCAGCCCCACCTGCCGCCGCGTCTCCCGGGTGCGCTCCAGCCAGCCCGCGTGCGCGGTCCGCCCCGTGGCCTTCGCCAGCTCCCCCGCGAGCAGGTGCGCCTGGTCATACTGCCGCTTCCGGAAGCGCCGCACATGCAGCGGCAACGCCACCACGCACCCGGGCGCGGTCCTCAGGAACCGCCGCGCTTCGTCCGCGAGCAGCCTCCCCAGGGGCGCCGCGAGGTCCGGATGGTCCTCGTACTTGAACCTGTGGATGGCCCGCGCCACCGGACCTTCATGCGCGAACGGCGCCCACGCCCGGCTGAACGGCGGCGGCACCGTCCGGCAGCGGGGACAGGTGTTCCCCGGGAACGCACCCGGCTCCGCGCACGTCCGGCAACACGCCGGCGGCAGCCGCTCCAGCGCCGTGTCACATGGCTCGCAGAACACCGCGCCCACGCCCGGCAGCACCTTCGCGCAGGCCAGGCACATGGGCGGATAGAGCAGGTCCAACAGGGCCTTCCACATCACCGGGACTCCCAGGGGCAGCGCTTCTTCGCGCCCCTCGTGCGAGCCCCGTGCCGCTCACTCCGCCGCGCGGCCGCGCGTCTTGTACGTGAGCACCGGCGCCAGCGTCGCCACCACCCGCACCAGCCCCGCCTCCACCAGGTCCGTCACCACGCGGTCGATGGCCTTGTACGCCGGGGGCGCCTCCTCGAAGAGCAGGTCCCGGTCCTCGCACACCACGTGGCTCTTGAAGGACGTGCGCGTCAGCGACTCCGCCGTGAAGCGCTCCCTCACCCGCTCCCGCGCCGCCGAGCGCGTCCACTTGCGGCCCGCGCCGTGCGCCAGGCTGTACGCGCTCTGCTCGCCCGTGCCCACGGGCAACACCAGATAGCTCAGCGCGCCTCGGCTTCTAACCCCAACTCACCCACGAAAGGCCCTGCCCATGCTTCGACGTCTCGCTGTCGTGCTGTCCCTGTCCCTCTTCCTCCCCGCTGTCGCCTTCGCCCAGGTGGCCGGCGCCCCGGACCCCTCCAACGTGGAGGCCTTCGCGCGCCTCGTCCTCGACGCGGTGACAGCCCGGAACTGGGCCCTCGTCGCCTCCCTGGGCGTCGTGGCCCTCGTCTACGTGCTGCGCCCGTACGTGGGCACCTGGTGGCCGTGGCTTCGCACCGCGAGGGCGGGCGCGGCGCTGGCGGTGCTGCTGTCCGTGGCGGGCGCGGTGGCCAACGCGTTGCTCGCGGGCGAGGGCTTCACGGTGGCGCTGCTGCTGAAGGCGGTGGCCATCGGCCTCGGCGCGGCCGGAGGCTTCTCCGTGGTGAAGGCGCTCCTCTTCGGCGACGCGGACGCGGAGGCCGTGCGAAACGCGGGAGAGGTGGCCGCCGGGGAGATTGCCGGCAAGGCGGCGGCGGTGGCCGCGCTGGAGTCCCTCAAGCCGGGCGACAAGGCGTGAAGGCCTGGGTGCTCGCGCTGGCCCTTGCCCTCACAGGGCCGGCGCACGCCGAGGGCGAGGTGCTGGACGTGGCGCGCGCCACCGTGACGCTTCAGGACGGGCGCACGGTGGCGGTGTCCGAGGGCTGCTGGCTGTCCACGGAGCGCTGCGTCCTCACGGCCCGCGAGCTGCGGCGACTGGAGGCGGAGAACGCGGAGCTGCGTCGGCAGTCCGCCCGCGTGCCCGTGGTGGCGGTGCTGGTGGCCGTGGCACTCGGGGCGGGCGCGGGCTTCGCGGTGGCCCGACTCGCAAGGTGAGGTAGCCGCGCCCCACCTGCAATGGAGGCCTCCACGGCCTTTCCAGACGATGGGGGTTTCCACGTCTGGTAGGGTGCCGCGCCGGAGAGCCTCCGTTGCCGCGACTTGCTGCCCTTCTCGTCCTGCTGCTGGGGACTGCTGCCCCTGCCCAGCCCGCCCCCGCCTCGCGCGAGCGCCAGGAGCGGCGCATCTCCCTTCCAGACGGTGCTTCGGACCCCGTGCCGGAGCTGCGCGTCGCGGCGGGTGCGCTCACCGTTCTTGCCTTCGACGCGCCGTTGGACAGGGCCTCGGTGGAGCTGGAGGGCCGCGAGCGGTTCCGGCTCGTGGACGTCGGCGAACGCATCCTCGCGCTGGAGCCTGCGGCGGACCTCGGCCCCGGGGAGCGGCTGGGCCTTCGGGTGCGCTTCTCCGATAGTGCCCGCCCCGAGCAGGCCGCCTTCGTGCTCGCGACCCAGCCGGCTGCGTTCGATGGTCGGGTCCAAGTCTTCCGCCGAGCGCAGTCGATTCCCGCGCTTCAAGCGGAGTTGGCAGAGGTGCGTGCCGAGCTTGCCTCCCTCCGAGGGCGCAGCGAAGTGGCTAGTCCGGCAGGGCTCACCCTGGCGGGACTCTTGGACGAAAACGGGGTGGCTGCCCGCAGGATTGAGTCTCAGCCAGCGAGGGAGATGCAGTCTTCGCTGCGTGTCATGAGCGGCTTCATCCTTCGCGCACCCGCCTGGGGAGTGGTGTCCGTAGACGTAATGAACTCAGGCAAGACGCCCTGGGCCCCGACGGAAGCGCGTCTCACCAACTCAACGGGGGGCGTACAGGTGCCGGTGCTCGGCGTTCGCATGAAGCAACCCCGGATTGGGCCCGGCGAAGTCGGCACCATCCTCGTTGAAGCGACGTCTGCGACATGGAAGGCGGGGACGGTGTTCCTCCTGGAATTGATGGATGAGACAGGCACTCGTCGCCTTCTCGTTCCGCGTGTCGTGCTGTAGAGGGGCTGCCATGTTGACTGTCATCCACCATCCCGCATCGCTCCCGCCCGGCTACCTGTTTGACGGCTGGCGGGTGGTGAAGCTGCTGGGGGCGGGCACATACGGTGCGGTCTATCGCGTGGAGAAGGGCGGCCAGCACTGCGCGATGAAGATCGCCATGCACCGGCCCGGGAGCGGTGATGCGGAGCAGGCAGACGCGAGGTTGATGCGCGAGGTGGGGTGCCTCGTCCACCTTCGCCACCCAAACATCATCGGCATCCATGCCCATGGGCGCTGGCCGGACATCGATACGGGCTGGTTGTACGTCATCCTCAAGTTCGTGGAAGGGTACACGTTGGCGGAGTGGGTGGAGCGGATGCACCCCACGGCGCAGGAGGTGGTCCGCGTCTTCGAGAAGCTCGCGGGGGCCATGGACTACATGCACGGGCGCGGTGTCTTCCATCGCGACCTGAAGCTCGCGAACATCATGGTGCGGGCCAAGGACGGCGAGCCCGCCATCCTCGACTTCAGCGCGGGCGACTACACCCACGCCGAGGACTTGACGGACGCACCTCTGCCACCCGGCACACGCCGTTACCGCTCGCCCGAGGCTTCGCGCTTCTTCAAGGAGCACGGTGACGAGAAGGGCGCGCGGTACGAATTCAAGGTGACGGATGACGTCTACGCGCTGGGGGTCTGCCTCTATGACGTGCTGACGACGGCGGCACCTGCCAGCGGTTCCCCGAAGGCGACAGTCGAGGGACGCTGGGTGCCCAAGCCCGCTCGGGAGTTGAACGCGCGGGTGCCAGCGGGACTCAGTGACGTGGCGATGCGCTTCATCGCGCGCGAGCCTGAGCAGCGGCCATCCACGGCGGAAGTGATGCGGCGCGAGTTGGAAGCCCTGGCGGGCGAGGCGGGGCCGGAGTGGATCGTGCCCGTGCACATCCCCTCGTTGAAGCCTCCTCCGACTCCGGCTTCCAACACGGATGAGGAGACGCCTCCTGAGCGCCGCGCGAGACGCGCCCGGGCGGTGGATGCCGGGGTGGCCCTCCTCGTGGTGGCGGCCGTGGCAGGGGCCTTCGTGTGGCTGCGCCCCACGCCTCCGCCGCCCGTCCACAAGGAAATCTCAGGGCGTCCGGCTGAGCCCGCCGTGCCGAGGGATGCGGGGGTCGCCTCCCTCGTGC